>NZ_JARXAI010000034.1 GCF_029865925.1 Sphingorhabdus sp. | reverse complement strand
GAAACGCAGAATTTCAAGCTCGTCGATTGGGCCGAAATCAAACGCGCACTCGGCTTATAAAGGCAAGTTGCCCTAGACAGTTTCTGTTGCTTCGCGCATGGAGATTATATGTCTATATGGTTTCACGAAAAGCTTGATCTTGCGGCGCTCAGCGCAAGCGGCGCAAATTGCATGCCCGGTTTTGTCGGCATCGAATTTATTGGCTATGGTGACAATTGGATCAAGGCGCGCATGCCCGTCAATGAGCGCACGAAGCAGCCTTATGGGCGGTTGCATGGCGGCGCATCGGTGGTCTTGGCCGAAACGGTGGGCTCCACGGCCGCCGCAATGACGGTCGACCCAAGCAAATTTGCGACCGTTGGGATGGAAATCAACGCCAACCATATTCGTCCCGTAAAAGACGGGTTTGTGTTTGCCACAGCGACATCGGAATCGATTGGACGGACAACGCAAATCTGGTCAATTCGCATCGTGGATGAGGCGGGCAAACTCGTCTGCATTTCGCGTATTACGATGGCAGTCATTTCCACCGATCGCGCATAAAATATTGCGCGATGGGCGGTTGACGTCCACGGGTGATCGGGAAAATGACACCCTAAGACAGAAATTGGAATTTGGGCGAATGTCGCTACGTTATGTGAGAGAATTTAGGGGTTTTGCGGGCATCAGGCTTGAGGCCGACGATATTGGTTCTGCCGATGACCCGTCTATTGTCCTCCTGCATGGCTTTGGCCAAACGCGCAAAGTGTGGGAGGATGTGGCCATTGCCTTTGAGCAGGCCGGACGCTATGTCATTAACGTCGATTTGCGCGGCCATGGCGGCAGCGAATGGCCCTCTGATGGCCGGTATGACTTCAATGCCTATGTCGAAGATTTGCGCGCCGTTCTCGGTCAGATGCGCACGCGTCCTGTGGTCGTCGCAGCTTCGCACAGCGCGTGGATCGCGACCATGGCGCTGGCGGAGGAGGCTGCGACCCTGGCATCGGGGCTGATTTTGGTGGATCCGCCTGCGGACTATGCCCCAGGCGCGGTGCGGGCGTCGGCAGATCGTATGTCAGCAGTGCTGGGGCAGGGTTTGAACCAAGCGGATTATGACAATGCCATATTTTCCGCGTTTGATGCCAATGACATTGGCGCGGCTTTAATGGAAGCCGCATCGCATATCGCATTGCCCTCGCTGATCATTCGTGGCGCCTTGGGACGTATTGACCTCGAAACAGCACAGCCCAGTTTTGTGGAAACTTTACCAAATGCCGAAGCCATTGATGTTGATGGTGGTGGCTTGTTGATTGTGGCCGAACGCGCAGAAGCCTTCAAAGGCCTACTCGTTGACTTTCTGGAACGCAAACAGCCGCGCTTCATTCCGGAATATCGTTCAGGATCAGACGCGCGAACGTTGCGCGATGCAATGGGCTGTTTTGCCACAGGTGTGACCATCATTACCGCGCATGCGCTTGACGGACTTCCTGTGGGCTTGACGGCCAATAGCTTCACGAGCGTCTCGCTTGATCCGCCTTTGTTGCTGGTCTGCATCGCCAACAATTCGGGCAGCGCCGAAACGCTGCGCGCAGTCGACGCATTTGCCGTCAATGTCCTGCAAATCGGGCAGCAGCCCGTATCCAACCTGTTTGCTGGCAAAAGTGAGGATCGCTTCTCAGGGACGCGATGGGAAGTGGGCGAATATGGCGCACCCATATTGCCAAGCTCGCTGGGCATCTTCGAATGCAAACGGCACGCGCTCTATGAGGCTGGCGATCATTTTATCTTGGTTGGCCGTGTGGAAAAGGCGAGTTTTGAACCCCGCCGCGATCCGTTATTGTACTTCCGTGGCAAATATAGGCGCCTGCATTTTACCTGAGCCAATGCCGCATTGACTTGAACGATGCGATTGTCTTATTTAGTTTTAATTGTAACCCGTTTGGCAGGGGCGGGGTTCTAGGGCGCCAAACGAAAGCCGCCGGTACACTTAGGGCATCGAACTTCCAAGTGACACTCGAACATCGGCGCTTGCAACACTGCGTCCTCTCCGCCTAACGTCATGTCCAATAATGAGACTAATGCTTCAACGGTTTACGCAGCCATCACGGTTAAATTTTCCATGATGGACGTCAATTCTAAATTCATTTCTGCGGTAGGAAAAAATGGCTGACAAGAAATTCGACATCATTGTCTATGGGGCTACAAGTTTCGTTGGCCAGATCATCACGCGCTATATGCATACGCAATTCGCGGATGGATCCATTGTTTGGGCGATCGCCGGGCGTTCGCGCACGAAGCTTCAACAGGTCAGCGATACGATAGGATTATCGGGGATAGAAATGATCGTTGCGGACTCTGTGGATGAAGGCTCATTGCGGCAAATGTGCGCACAGACCAAGGTTGTCATGTCAACCGTCGGTCCATACGCGCTTTATGGCGAATTGCTGGTGCGGGTCTGCGCCACCACGGGCACCGACTACTGCGATCTGACTGGGGAGCCCCAGTGGATCCGCAAAATGCAATTACGGCACGAGGCCGATGCGGTAAAAAGCGGCGCAAGAATTTTGCATTGTTGTGGCTTTGACTCTATCCCGTCCGATCTGGGCGTCCATTTTCTGCAACGCAATGCGTTGGAACAATTCGGCCAAACATGTGACCGCATCACTATGCGGGTCGCAAATATGAAGGGTGGGGCGTCAGGCGGCACGATCGCGAGCATGATTAACATGGTCAAAGAAGCAGTAAGCGATGCCGATTTGCGCCTTGAGCTTAAAGACCCTTATAGTCTGTGCCCACCCGACCATAGCTTTTTTGTTCAGCAGCCCGATGTGAAGATTGCCTATGACAATGTCTATGGTGGCTGGATTGCCCCCTTCGTCATGGCGGGTATCAACACACGCATAGTGCATCGGTCGAACGCTCTGAGTCACAATAGCTATGGTGCCGAATTCACCTATGAGGAAGCTGTGGCAACGGGTCAGGGCGCGAAGGGTAAGCGGATGGCTCGAGCGACGAGTTGGGGCGTGAATGCGCTTATGATTGGTCTGGCAGTGCCGCCAATCCGTTGGTTGCTCGAGAGTTTTGTTCTTCCAAAGCCTGGCGAAGGACCTACCGAAAAGGCACAGTTAGAAGGCGGGTTTGACATCGTTTTCCTTGGGTCAACTGCACAGGGCGAAAACATCCGGTGCCGCGTTACGGGGGACCGCGACCCGGGCTATGGATCAACCGCCAAGATGCTGTCGCAGGCTTCGGCATGCCTTGCCAAAGATGTTCCTGACACGGTCGCAGGGGGCTTTTGGACACCAGCGACGATTTTGGGCGACAGGCTAATCGATCGGCTCAAAGCGCATGCCGGACTTACGTTTGAGAAACTGTCATAGTCCGGGATCATTCCAAGCTGCCTGCGCGCAAGTCGTAAAGTTAAAGCGCGACCTACCTTCATGTCTCGCCAAACTTCTGGTTTGTACGGCTGGGCATGGGTAAGTGAGAAGCTACCGCGCCATCGATAAGGCCGAGACGCAGCTCAGAGCTTTATCCGGTTACTATTAATGAGGTTCTGCCCATCGTCTGCAAAAGCGGGTGTCGTAAACACTAGCGTAAGCAGAAGTATGAATTTATGCCAGCAAACTGGCTCTCACTGCTTGCTATCGGAATAAACAGCTCGGCTCGCCGCAGGCGCGTCAAGTAGGACCCAAAGTGACACGGACGATGCCCCCAGCAGGGCGGCAACGGCTATCGTCCGTGCCTTTCGAACCTCCATGCCGGGCCAGATCGGCAGTGTCGATAGAACAGCCAACGCCAGTGGCAGGGCGACGGCGAAGGGAAGCGTCGGCCCCACCCCTTGCATCAACTGATGACCCAGCGACAACATATAGCCACCAACCAGTGCCGTAACACCAATCTGCACAGCAGCGTGCCGCGCCAAGAGTGTAAAAGTTGTGAGCAGCAGGGGTAAAACCACAAAATAGGCAGCCGTCGGTGCCAGTTCTTGCGCGGCAAGACCGATAATGAACAGTGGCAGCGCGGCACCCACGACACCAACGCGGCTTGGCCGCCAGGTTGCAAACAGCACGAGAAACGACGCCAGCGATCCCAATGCGGCCATAACCTCTAGCCGGGGGATTGCGGCCAAACGGTCATAATAATTGGCGGGCGCAAGCCCAAGCGATAAGCGGTTGAGCGCGAACAGTATCGCTGCGCTCCCCAATATCAGCGCCAGCATACGCCCGGCGCCTGCCGTCAGACCGTCTGTTCCGTCTTGCCGTACGACCAAAACCATTCCGCCTGCCGCTATGGTCATCATGACCCAGCCAAGCCAGACGGGATAGATAACAGTGAAGATACCGAATAGGTCAAAGAACACGGCATCGGCCGCCCTTTGGGGAAGTTTATCTGCCTTAAGGAGCGCGTCGGTGAGGTCGAGGACCTGCCCACCCATGTCCTGCAATGACCCTTGATCAAGATTATCGGGCGTCGCTATTGGTGAGTGGTAGAGGCCAGATCGCCCGATAAAGGCGAAGTTATAGGCGGCGTAATCATGCTTGATGACAGGTGTCAGATCGGAGTCATTGGGCAGGACTGCATAAATGAAAGCTGCAAGTGAAGAGGTGCCAGGGCGACGGACCGCATCGGCATAGACATGCATTGCGGCACCGCTCTGGTGTGAGGTCTGAAACAAAGTGGTGCGTCCGCCACCACCGCGTGCTTCCATGTTAATCACTGCGCCGACGCTTTTGCGCAAAGGATGGTCGGCCCAAAACTGACGCGCGCCCTGAAGGCCAAGTTCTTCGCCATCGGTGACCAGCATGACCAGATCGCGTTCCTGCTGTCCGCGGGCGCGAATTGCGCGCACGATTTCTAAGCTTGCAGCAACGCCTGCTGTGTCGTCGGCGGCACCGGGCGAGCCCCAAACCGTGTCATGGTGCGACATCAGAACAACTGACGGCGCGCTGCGATTTTTTCCGGCGAGAATGCCGATTAAATTGACCAAACTGGCCGGTGGATCATTGCGTCCGCTCCAGTGATTGAGCCGTTTTGTCCCCTTGGCGTCGATGAGGCCTGTGCTGGTTGAAACCTCCATCCCGAGCGCTTCCATGCGGCGCATGATGTGCTCGCGCACGACTGCGTTTTCGGCCGAGCCGGTGGCGTGCGGATGTTTTGCTATGGTCCGCACATCCGCCATGGCCCGTATTGCGGAGAAGCTTTGCGCTGGGGCATTAGCGGGTATTGCTTTTGGCGGGGTCGTTGCAAAAAGCGTTAACAGCACAGCTATAACCAGCGCCACCAAAACCGAACCAAATTTCTTCATGCGCTTCCCCTCCACCGGGCCGTATTACGCAACACGCTGCCTGTATGACGCTACCATGAACCTAAGGAACGCAGTTTGCCAGACAAACTGGCAGCGCGCTTGCGGTTCAGAGTTAGCCAGCAGTGTCAAAACCGACATAACGGACAAAACTGGCATTGTCCTTGCGCCGCGACTTTACATCATTGGCGACGAATGCTTCGTCCGGATAGCCCATAGCGATGCAGATCATGATGCCCTGTCGATTAATCACGCAGCCGAAGCCGCGCTCCCAAGCCGCTAGAACAATGGCGTGGGTTATGGCGCTGACATATCTGCTGTTCCATTACGTGCTTACCCGTTCGATTGAACGTCTGGTTTCAGGGACCGCTAGCTGGCCATTGAACGGCGATCATTAGACGCGAAGCGGAACGGCAATGCGTTTCAAAATACGGGAGACCCTGCCAAGGGTCATCCGCTTGACGGATAGGCAGCCGTTAGGCTGCGGCTTCCCGCTGCTCCGGCACGCCATTTATGACCGATGCTTCAACGCCCAAGTCCCTGGCTATCTCACGTGCGGTCATCTTAGCCGACATCATTACCGAGGGCGTACCGCCACCCGGCTGCGTTCCTTGGCCTACCAGATATAGATTGTGCACATCTTCCGACTTATTATGTGGGCGGAAGAACGCGGTCTGGGTCAGGACGGGTTCAACGCCGAAACCGTTTCCAAGATATGAACCCAGCGTTTCTGAAAAATAATCTGGCGTGATGAAGCTCATATGCTTCAGACGCGCGGTAAGGTCAGGAATATAGCCCTGTTCCTCAAGGAAGCTGAGTACCCGGGCAGACAATTTTGGTCCTTCTATATCCCAGTCGATGCCGCTCGCATTATTGGGTACAGGGATAAGGGTATATGCAGCATGATGACCCGGAGGTGCTAGGGTCGGATCAGTCAGGGTCGGGATGTGGAGATATTGAGAGAAGTCCGGGCTCATTACCTTTTTCTCAAAAATCTCGTCGAGCAACGCTTCATAGCGTGGACCAAGGATGATGTTGTGATGACGTAAATCGGGGTCATTGTCGCGGCGTTCATAACCAAAATAGATCACCATCAACGACATCGACTGCTTACGGAATTTAACCAGCGCATCGCGGTTGATCCGCCGATGCGCCTTATCTACCAGCTTTAGGTAAGTGGTTGCGTAATCCGCGTTGGAAACCACAACATCCGCAGCAATTTCCTCCCCGTCTTCCAATTCCACACCCTTGGTGGTCCGATTTTCCACCAAAATACGCTTCACGGGTGCATTGACCCGCAACTGACCGCCCATATCCTCAAATTTCTTGACGAGCCCTGCGACGAGGGCGCCGGTGCCTCCCTTGGCATAGTGAATACCCCAGGTCTTTTCGACAAAATGGATCATGGCATAGATCGCAGGTACCTTCATCGGGTTACCGCCGACCAGCAGAGGCTCAAAGCTGAACACTTGACGCATTTTGTCTGACTTGAAATATTTACTAACCATGCCGAACAGCGACTGAACTGCGCCGAGCTTTAGCAAATCAGGCACGACGCGTAGCATCGACCCAAGGCTTCCAAAATAGGTATATCCCAGTTTCAAAAATCCGCGGTGAAAAATCGCGCGGGCTTGGTCGTGAAAGGCTTCATATCCCGCGAGATCTTCCGGCGCCAATCGCTTGATCTGTTCACGGGTGCTGACCGGATCACCATCATAATCGAAAAACGTACCATCGTCGAAATAGATGCGATAAAATGGCAATATTGGGACGATTTCGACATATTTGCTGGTATTCGGTCCGCCCGAGACGCCCTCCCGAATTCTACAGTTTTCATCCAAAGTGCCGGCAGGAAAATCCGGCTCGCCAAGCATCGCATGGTCTTGCTGCAGGCTGAACAATTCCTCGATGAAATGGGGCACAGTAAGCACAGTCGGGCCCATGTCGAACACAAATCCATCGACCTTGCGCACATATGCGCGACCGCCGGGTGCATCCAACGCCTCAACTATTTCCGTATCAAAGCCGAGGCTTTGTAATCGTATGGCGCATGATATGCCGCCGATACCCGCACCAATAACAACTGCTTTACGTCGCGACATTTTTTAGACCATCCTTAGTTGCAGCAGATTTAGTGTCTAAAGCTGTTTGGAACAACCCAGATGTTATCCTAGGTGCTAACATGCTAATGATGGAAGCCGCGCATAGTCTCGGGCAGCATGCGCCGCCGGGTTGCACGCTGAATGTCCTTCACGACACGCTCGGTAGAGGCCTTCAGTTGGCCAGAGTGTTTTGGTCTCATATTCGTTCCTTCGTCACTACGATGAAACCAAAAAACTCCTTAAATCACAACATAAAATCTGTGCCATTGGTGCTGACGGGGAACCATTGAAAGTAATGGTAGACGCTGAGGGGTTCGAACCCACGACCCGCTGATTAAGAGTCAGCTGCTCTACCAACTGAGCTAAGCGTCCCCATTTAGGGATGGCCAGATGCGCAGTCCCGTTTGGAGCGCCGCCTTTGATGCTATTCGCGGCCTTTGTCAAGCACGCCTGCGGGATTTATTGGAATTGACCATGCTTTGAGCCAGGATGGCGTTCGATGGACATGATGATGCCAACACATAACATCATCGTCAGCATCGACGATCCGCCATGACTGACGAAGGGCAGAGGTATTCCAGCGACTGGGGCGAGGCCAACCACCATCAGTAAATTGATCATGATGTAGAAGAATATCGTGCAGGTCAGGCCCGCAGCGACCAATTTTCCGTATCGCGTCTTGCTCTGCACCGCAACGTTTAAGCCCCAGCGCATAAGCATGAAATAGAGGAACAGAATGAAAAAGCCGCCAACGATGCCCCATTCTTCCGCCATTGTCGCAAAGACAAAGTCTGTATGACCTTCGGGAAGATAATCGAGATAGCTTTGTGTGCCATTGCCAAAGCCCTTGCCAAAGATGCCACCTGATCCAATCGCGATTTTTGACTGGGTGATATGATAGCCGGCGCCAAGAGGGTCATTTTCAGGGTTGAGGAAAATCAGAACCCGATCTTGCTGATATGCCTTCATACCAAAAAAATAGACCAATGGCGCAACAACCGCGAGGGCCGCGCCAGCGCCGATGAAGTAGATCAGCGGTAGGCCCGCCATGAAGCCCACAACGCCAAGCCCAAAGGCGTAAGCGATAGCGGCGTCAAAATCCGGCTGGATGATAACCATCGCGCTTGGCAGGATCAGGATTAAAACAAGCGGCCATGTCGCTTCGATGCCGTATATCCGGTTTGGTGGAAGTCGGTCGAAAAACCATGCAGCGGCCAGCACCATTGCTGGCTTCATTAATTCGGAAGGCTGCAGCGTTATAAAGCCCAGGTTGATCCAACGCTGACTTCCGCCGCCGACAAAACCCATGAGTTCGACGACCACGAGCAAGAGCAAAAGCAGCAGGTACAATGGGAAAGTTATTGATTTCCAAAATCCCTGCGGCATCCGTGACATCGCGATCGCCAGTACGAGGAGTGCGATAAAGCGCAGGACATGTTTGCCTGCCCATGGTTCCAGATGACCACCAGCTGCCGAGTATAAGACGGTTGCGCCAAAACCCACCAGCGCCATCAGAATAAAGATTACGCGCCAGGGCAAGGCGGCGATAGGCGCAGGGACTATGCCGTTCATATTGTCGGATCCAGCGGCGGCGGCGCGGCGGGCTGCCCCTGAAACGTCGCGTATTTGGCCGCCATACGTTGTGCGATATTACCGCCCCAGCCTGCCTCTAGCGCTTCCAGCGAAGCCATGGCCTGCGCACGGTCATACAAGAAGGTCAGAACATCTTTTGCAATGGGTGCTGCTGCACGCGCGCCACCCATGCCGTGTTCGATCACAACTGATGCGGCGTACCGCGGTGCGGCAACGG
Organism: Sphingorhabdus sp.; assembly: GCF_029865925.1. Classification (GTDB taxonomy): domain Bacteria; phylum Pseudomonadota; class Alphaproteobacteria; order Sphingomonadales; family Sphingomonadaceae; genus Sphingorhabdus_B. The sequence continues at coordinate 22,946 of NZ_JARXAI010000034.1, read as the reverse complement.
GAGCAAAACATACGAAAAGCCCGTGATCACGATATTTCCATGCCCCGGATTGTCCGCGTTGCGCCCCTGCGATGCGGCGCACTTGCGCGGTGCCGGTTTTGCCCGCCATTGTTATGTTTTCAAGCTGCAGTTTGCTGCGCACGGCTGTGCCGGCGCCATTGACAACCAAGTTCATGCCGTCTCGTACAACATCAAGATGTTCGGTTGGAAAGGAGAGGGGCTTGGGCGCCACCCGTTTTTTCAACAATATTTCGGGCTGCACATGCAAGCCAGAGGAAATGCGTGCAGCCATTACAGCCAATTGAAATGGGCTTGCGATGATATAGCCTTGTCCAATGACTGCGTTGAGCGTGTCTGATTCCGTCCATTTCTGGTCATATTTGCGCATTTTCCAAGCGCTGTCGGGCACGGTGCCATAGCGTTGCGAAGGGAAAGGCAGCGAAAATTCCTGACCAAGGCCTAACTCCCGCCCGACAGGGGCGATATTGTCATAACCGATCCGACGCCCCATCGCATAAAAATAGGTATTGCAGCTTTTCATGATAGCCGTGCGCATGTTCACTGCGCCATGGCGCCCGAGGCATTTGAACACGCGATTGCCAAGTCGATATCCGCCGTTGCAGACAACCGTTTCATCAGGGTCGATACCTTGGCGCAACATCGCGAGGCCAGCGACTGGTTTTAATGTAGAGCCAGGCGGATATAGTCCCTGAAGCGCCTTGTTCAGCATGGGGATATGATCGTCGCCATTTAGCATTTTCCATTCGACCCGGCCAATGCCATCGGAAAAGCTATTGGGATCGTAACATGGCATCGATGCCATGGTTAGAATGTCTCCTGTGAGACAATCGAACACGACAACTGATCCTGATTCCAGACCAAGCCGGCGGGCAGCATAATTATGCAGATCAATGTCGATCGTTAGTTGGACCGGCTTTCCAGGAATGTCGGGTCGTGTGGCGAGGTCACGGATAATTTTGCCACGCGCGGTAACCTCCGTACGCTTTGCCCCCGGTTCGCCCTGCAAACGGTCTTCTAACGTCTTTTCAAGGCCGTCCTTGCCGACCTTAAACCCTGGCGTAATCAGCAACGGCTTTTTGCTCCTCTGATATTCCTCGGCCGATACGGTGCCAACATACCCGATCAGATGACCGACGGCTGCGCCGCTTGGGTAAAAGCGCGAATAACCCTGACGCGGGGTAACACCGGGAAGGTCAGGCAAGCGGACGCTGACGGCGGCAAATCGTTCATAATCCAGGCCGGCGGCAACTTGCACAGGTTGAAACCCTTGCGCGTTCTTGAGCTCGCGGTGAATACGGTCAACATCATCGGTGGAAAGCGTCAGCAATTCCGCCAGCGTGCGGACTGTTTCATCTTTTCGCACCAGCCGATCGGGAATGATGTCGACCCGAAAGTCGGCGCGGTTGGTAGCAATTGGTTTACCATATCGGTCCACGAACCAGCCCCTGCGCGGGGGAATGATAGTCAGATTAACGCGGTTGCTTTCGGCCAATAGCTCGTATTTTTCATTATCGGCGACTGCGATATAAGACATACGCGCAGCCACAGTCAGGCCAATAGCTGCCTGCACGCCGCCGACAAAAACGGCACGTCGTGAGAAGGTGAAATCAAGCTGCCCTGATGTGGCTTGCTTTTCGATTTTCATGTTGCCAATCGCCAACTGTCGAGGCGCGCACATATGCGCACGACGAGTGGATATAGCAATATCGACAATACAATCTGGGGCATTAACAAACTCGGTTCAGGTGCTGTGTGGGCAAGGCCAGCGATCCATAACCCGCCAAGTAAAACGGCCGTTATGAGCAAGGCTGCAATGAGCCAGTCCTGAAAATAATCACGCCAGATGGCGCGTGAATCGATAATCTCGAGAGCCAGCATCGCAAGGGACCAAAGCAGGCCAGCGCTGCCGAAGGGCTGACCACTGAAAAGATCGTCCATCAAACCAAAGGGAAGGCCAGACCACACGGGAAGCAAGCCAGGACGCATCAAGCGCCAACCGAGCATCATCAAAAGGCCGAAGGGCGGCAACAACGGTTCCGCTGTAAATATGGGCAAGGTCGTGACCATCGACGCCAGAATGACCGAGGCAATCGGGATCGCCAACATTTTCAGTAACGATTGTTCGCGGTCAAAACGGCTTTCATATTCGCGTCCCGGCCGTGTCGGTAGGTGGATAGCGGTTACCGGAATTTTCACTCTTTAATCTCTTTGGTCTCGCCGTCAGGGGCGGCAGCTTGTTGAGCCGCTCGGGCTTCGCCCTGATATTGTTGCATGACGATTGCATAAGGCGTGTTGCCGGGGTCAGCAAAAGGGATGGCCAACGCACCATCGCTGGTTTTGCGAATGACGCGGGCAAAGGGAATGTTCGGGCGGTACAAGCCGCCATTGCCGGAGGTTACAATTATGTCACCTACCCTAAACGGACTTTCGCCCAAGTTTAGTGGCTTGATGAGAACTGTTCCGTTGCCAAGCCCTGCTGAAAATGCAGGTAGGCCATCACTCACGCGCATCACGGGCACCAGATTTTCGGCGTCCGTTACCAACAGAATTCGGGCAGTTGTTGGGCCGACTTCAATAACACGGCCTATGAGCCCCGCGGGGCCTCGCACTGGTTGTGCACGTTCCACGCCATAATTGCGACCGACCGACAAGGTCGCGACCCGCCGGGTGCTGGATGCGGTAGAGCTAATGAGCCGGCCAACGGCGATTTGCTGCTCGCCTTCGTCGGTTAGTTTTAGCAACCCCCGCAGCCGCGCATTTTCAGCGCGAAGCGCGCGCGCTTCGATCAATTTGCTCCGGTTGGCCCGTGCTTCTTTTTCGAGTGTCACATTTTTAGAGGCAGCGTCCATATAGGCGGACGCATCATGCGTGATGGCCTGTGTGGACACTCGAAGCGCGCTGAAAATACGCGCGATCGGGGCGGTGATTTCTGCACCAAAGGTCCTAAGAGCAGCAAAGCCAGTTGGATCAACGACCGATATCGACAGAAGCAGCGCAGCCACTATTGTCCCTGCAGTCGCAGCCACATAGGTTACGAACAGGCTATATTGCGCCTTCCGGGAAAATCCGGGGCGCCGATGCGGTGGCGGCGCCATCCCAACCTCGCCTTAGGCGGTGAGCAGGACGCCGCGGAAGATCGGGTCTTCCATGGCCCGGCCAGTGCCGATAGCAACGCACGTCAACGGGTCTTCGGCAACCGTAACGGGCAGGCCGGTTTCATCACGCAGAAATTCGTCAAGACCGGCCATCAAAGCGCCGCCACCTGTCAGAACAATTCCTTGATCTACGATGTCAGCCGCCAGTTCTGGCGCAGTGTTTTCAAGCGCAACGCGCACACCTTCGAGGATGGTGCCGATCGGTTCCGATAAGGCTTCGGCAATCTGCCCCTGATTAATCGAAATTTCCTTCGGCACGCCGTTTACAAGATCGCGGCCCTTGATGTGCAACGTTTCTCCAATGCCATCGGCTGGCGGACGGGCGGTTCCAAAATCCTTCTTGATCCGCTCGGCGGTTGCTTCCCCGATAAGCAGGTTATGGTGTCGTCGAACATAGGAAACAATCGCTTCGTCCATCTTATCACCACCGGTCCGAACGGAGGTTGTGTAAGCAAGGCCGCGCAAGGACAGGATAGCAACTTCAGTCGTGCCACCGCCAATATCAACAACCATGGAACCAATGGGTTCAGTTACCGGCATATTTGCGCCAATGGCAGCCGCCATGGGTTCCTCGATAAGGAACACCTGAGATGCACCCGCATTTGAGGCCGCGTCGCGAATCGCGCGGCGTTCAACTGAGGTTGAACCCGATGGAACGCAAATGACGATTTCAGGATAGCTAAACATGTGGCGCTTGCCGTGTACCTTGTGGATGAAGTGCTTGATCATCTGCTCGGCAACATCAATGTCGGCAATCACGCCATCCCGCAGCGGGCGAATGGCTTCGATGCTGTCCGGGGTTTTACCCATCATCAGCTTCGCGTCGTCGCCAACTGCCTTCACGCGTTTGATACCATTCAGCGTTTCAATCGCCACAACCGAGGGTTCGTTCAGGACAATGCCTTGGCCACGGACATAAACCACCGTGTTGGCGGTGCCGAGATCAATTGCCATATCCTGCGATGCGAAACGGAAAAACTTGCCAAATACCATGTAATATCCACCCAGTCCGGTTTGGTGAGAGTCCTTTGGAGCACGCCCAAATAATCGCGCGATCCTAGCGGAATTTGCTGTTTTACAAAACAGATATTTGGCTGGATTGCGTACCATTAAGGAGTCGCTTGAGGAGTGCGCTTGGGCTAGGAACCTACAGATGTCAATAAGAAGGCTCCCCGAAAATCTCGTCAACCGGATTGCCGCCGGTGAAGTGGTCGAAAGACCAGCCAGCGCGTTGAAGGAACTGGTTGAAAACGCCATCGATTCGGACGCGCGAAATATCATAGTGCGCTTAACCGCCGGTGGCATTGATCTGGTTGAAGTCACTGACGATGGCTGTGGCATGTCGCCCTCGGACATGGCGCTGGCGCTTGAACGGCATGCGACATCGAAATTGCCCGATGAAAATATTGAAATGGTCTCGACGCTTGGGTTTCGGGGTGAGGCTTTGCCCTCCATTGCCAGCGTGTCAAAAATGACCCTGGAAAGCAGGCCGGCAGGCGCCGAAGGCTGGACTCGAACGGTGGATCATGGCGTGGTGACGGGGGAGGGACCGGCCGCTTTACCGCATGGCACGCGGGTGCGGGTTGAAAACCTGTTCGGCAATGTGCCCGCACGGCGCAAATTCCTGCGCAGCGCGCGCGCCGAATATGCTGCTGCTCTGGACACTATGAAGCGGCTTGCGATGGCGCGGCCGGACATCGGCTTTGTGGTTGAGCATGACGGGCGGCGTGTGTTGGCGGTGCAGCCTACCTCGGCGCGGCCTGAACGTGTGGCGGCTTTGACCAGCAGCGAACTTATCGACAATAGCGTTGCGCTCGATTTTGAACGCGAAGGCGTCCGCCTTGGCGGCGTGGCCAGCCTGCCGACCTATAATCGCGGCGTTGCCGACCATCAGTTTCTGTTCGTCAATGGCCGTCCGGTGAAGGACAGGCTTCTCATCGGCGCGGTGCGCGGGGCTTATGCCGAAATGCTGGCGCGTGACCGGCATGCCGTGGTTGCCCTGTTTTTGGACCTGCCACCAACTTTGGTCGATGTAAACGTCCACCCAGCTAAGACAGAGGTGCGCTTTCGTGACCCTGCGCTCATCCGCGGGATGATCGTGTCCGGCCTGCGCCATGCGTTGGATCAATCCGGCTTTCGCAGCGTGCAAAGGCCCTCCGCCGACGCGCTCTCCGCGTGGCAGCAGGAACCGATTCAGACCGCGCAAGGCGACATATTTGCGCGCCCTGTGACTGTGGGGGCAACCGCCTATCAGGAGCAATATGGCCAACGGCACAGCTATCCGTCGGTCTATGAAAACCGCAGCAGCTTTGCCGATTTAGGCGCGATTCCAGCCGAAGACCTCGCGCCTTTATGGGGCAGGGCCGCAGAAGCGCATGAACCCGTCCCCGACCGTGGGCGCAATCCCCTTGGCGTTGCGCGCGGACAAGTCGCTAACACCTATATCGTCGCCGAAACCGAAGACGGCCTTGTAATCGTTGACCAACACGCCGCGCATGAACGACTTGTGCTTGAACGTATGCGCAAGGCGATGGCGGCAGCGGGCGGCGCCGTGCCATCGCAGGCGCTGCTGTTGCCGGTGGTGGTGGAGTTGGAAGAACCCGCCTGTGACCGGCTGGAGGCGCAGGCGGAGGAGCTGTCTGCCTTCGGGTTGGATGTCGAACGCTTCGGACCCGGCGCGATGCTCGTACGCGCAACGCCAGCCGTGCTGGGCGATGGCGATGCCAAGGGGTTGCTGGAGGACCTGGCCGACGATCTTGCCGCTTATGACGACGCGCTGTCGCTCAAGGAGCGCATCGACCATGTCGCCGCGACCATGGCCTGCCACGGCTCCGTCCGCGCTGGCCGTGTGCTGTCGGTTACTGAAATGAACGCCCTCCTCCGCGAAATGGAAGTCACCCCGCATAGCGGCCAGTGCAACCACGGTCGGCCAACTTGGGTGAAGTTGGCACTTGGGGATGTGGAGAAGCTGTTCGGGCGGAAGTGAGGCGCTGGGGTTGAAGTAAGACCCTGAAACAACTTGTGCTCTGCCAGCTTCTGGCCCAAGCTTCTTTATTTTAGCGGTCGCTACGCAAAGCCATGCACCTCAAACATTAAACCTAAACAGCATGATATCGCCGTCTTTGACGAGATATTCCTTGCCTTCCGAACGCCATTTGCCGGCTTCTTTCGCGCCGGCTTCGCCATTATATTGGACATAATCTTCATAGGCCATGGTTTCGGCGCGGATGAAGCCTTTTTCGAAATCGCTGTGGATCGCGCCTGCCGCATTTGGCCCGGTTGCGCCTTTATGGACAGTCCATGCGCGGGCTTCTTTGGGACCAACGGTGAAGAAGGTGATGAGGTGGAGCAATTCATAGCCTGCGCGAATGACGCGGGCAAGGCCGGTTTCGGTTAGGCCAAGGTCGTCTAGGAATACTTCGCGATCCTCAGGCGGCATTGTCGAAATTTCCGCTTCGATCGCGGCCGACACGACGACGGCTTCGGCGCCTTCGGCCCTCGCCTTTTCAAAGACGCGGGCGGACAGCGCATTGCCATTGGCCGCGCTCGCCTCTTCGACGTTGCAGACATAGAGCACGGGTTTCGCGGTCAAAAGCTGCGCCATTTGGAAATGCCGCTCTTCTTCGGCATCGTCGCGCTTGGTCAGGCGCGCGGGCTTGCCGTCGCGCAGCAGGTCAAGCGCACGGCCAAGTACAAGCGCGCTGATTTTGGCTTCCTTGTCGCCCTGTGTGCCTTTTTTGACGAGGTTCGGGACGCGTTTTTCAAGGCTTTCTAGGTCGGACAGCATCAATTCGGTCTCGACGGTCTCCGCGTCCGAAATCGGATCAATTTTGTTGTCGACATGCTGAATGTCGTCATCTTCGAAACAGCGCAAGACGTGAACAATCGCGTCCACCTCCCGGATATTGCCCAAAAATTGGTTGCCAAGGCCTTCGCCCTTTGACGCGCCGCGGACGAGGCCAGCGATATCCACAAAGCCAAGCTGCGTTTCTATGATCTTCTGACTACCGCCGATTTTAGCGATTGTTTCCAGCCGGGGATCGGGCACGGCGACATTGCCGATATTGGGCTCAATCGTGCAGAACGGATAGTTTGCCGCCTGCGCCGCTGCTGTCTGCGTCAACGCATTGAACAGGGTGGACTTGCCCACATTGGGAAGGCCCACAATACCGCATTTGAAACCCATAAAATCCTCGTCAATAATGATATGCAGCGGCCCTAGGCGACGTTCGGCACCAAGTCCACCAATGCGATGACACAAGCATCGTTAAACGGGCTTAATCCTGATGCAACCGCATGGCGACGTCATTCATGAAGCGGACGTCATCGCCCTTAGCCAGCCAATCGGCTTCGGCTGATACTGCGCCCAGCAAGTCGGCCAGATCGTCAATCTCGCTCTTGTGAAAATTGCCGAGCACATAGCCGGTTACGCGGTCTTTGTTGCCCGGATGGCCAATGCCCAGCCGCACGCGGCGGAAATCTGCACCGATATGGTCGGTGATAGAGCGGATGCCATTATGGCCAGCCGCGCCGCCGCCGATTTTAACTTTTACCTTAAACGGGGCAAGATCGAGCTCGTCGTAAAAGACGGTGACATCCTTGGGCTCAAGCTTGTAGAAATCCATCGCTGCGCGGACGCTGCGGCCGCTTTCGTTCATGAACGTCGCGGGCTTGAGAAGGATGATTTTGTCGGAACCAATGCGCAGTTCCTGAACCCAGCCCAAGAATTTCTTGGCAGGTATTGGAAGATCGTAAATTTCGGCAAGCGCATCAAGCGCCATGAAACCGATATTGTGCCGGTGCATCGCATAGGTGGCGCCTGGATTACCGAGACCTACCCATAATTGCATCGCGCGTATCCCTTGGGGGAATATCCGGGGCGGACCGAAACCCAGCCCCGGAGATAGATTTAAGCTTCGCCTTCGGCGGTCGTGTCACCCTCGGTCGACTTGAGCGCCGATGGTGCAACGATGGTCGCAATGGTGAAATCGCGGTCGGTGATCTTGCTTTCCGAACCCTTAGGCAGCTTTACGTGGCTGATGTGGATCGAATCGCCAATGTCAAAGCCTGCAACATCGATTTGGATGTCGTCAGGGATTTTGTCATTTTCGCAGATGAGTTCAAGTTCGTGACGCACGATGTTCAAAACACCACCGCGCTTCAACCCAGGTGAAGCGTCTTCGTTGATGAATGCGACAGGCACTTCGATATCCACCTTCGCGCCCTTGACGATGCGCAGGAAATCAACATGTGTTGGACGATCGCTGACAGGATTAAATGCAACATCCTTTGGGATTGTGATCTGTTTTTTGCCACCAAGTTCGATCTCGACAACGCTGTTCGAAAAATGGCCAGTCATCAACAATTTGATGAGCGCCTTTTCTTCGACATGGATGAGTTCGGGTTCTTGTTTGTTGCCGTAAATTACGGCGGGCACTCGGTTTTGACGACGCAATTCGCGGGAGGCTCCCTTGCCTGCCCGATCGCGCGTCTCTGCCGACAAAGTCAGCTGATCGCTCATGTTGTTTCTCCAAAAAAAGTTACCTTGCCGCCACGCCTCCAGGGATGACCATGCACGACAAGCGGGCGCCTATATGTGGGTTGCGTTGCAAATGCAAGCTTAGTGCGGAATTAGGCCAACGCTTTGTAGAGGCTGAACAGGCTGGTGGCTATGAGCACGGAACTTACCGCGAACAGCAGTTTGCGCGGTTGAATCCGCTTTGCGATCAATGCACCAAATGGCGCCGCCAACAATCCGCCGATAAGCAGCCCGCCGGTCACGACGGTAAATGCTTCCAATCCGATGGTCAAAATGAAGGTCAAGGAAACTGCGACAGTCAAAAAGAATTCTGCCGTGTTCACCGTGCCTATTGTTTTGCGCGGGTCTGCGCCTTGAATCAGAAGGTTGGACGTGACCACAGGGCCCCAGCCGCCGCCCGATGCATCGAGAAAACCGCCGATAAGACCCAGCGGCATAGTTACTTTAGGGTCGCGTGGTTTTTGCTCATGCGTGAAGTTCCATGCCTTATGCAGCAAGTAAAAGCCGATCAGCGTAAGATACCCCATAACAAAAGGCCGGGCGGCCTCAGTGTGGATGTTCGCCAACAAATATGCCCCTGTGCAACCACCAATGACGCCGGGAATGGCGATGCGGCTAAACAGTTTCCAATCGACATTTTTGTGCAACACATGGCTGATGCCCGACGCGCCGGTGGTGAACATCTCAACAAAATGCACGCCGGCCGATGCGCGGGCAGGCGCAACGCCCATGACGCTGACCAGCAAGGTGCTGCAGATGACGCCAAAGGCCATACCAAGCGCTCCGTCGACTAATTGCGCCGCAAAGCCAACGGCGATGTAAGGCGCAACAGCAGACCAATCGACGTTGGTAACATATTCAAGCATCTAAACCTGGCCCTCTGTTCCGGAATGCGGATCCATAATCAGTAGCACTTACATTAGCCACAGCTTTGTATCCCTCTAATTTGTTTGTGCCGCCCAAGGAACTGTTTAGCCGCAGCGGCAGCAACGATGACCGATGGATTACTCTGCTGCCTGCAGATAGATGTCCGCATCCACGACATCTGACAGGTTGATGCTATCAAGGAGATTGGCGGTTTTATCGCGCACCTGAAGCATTAAAGCGCGCGTGCGGCAATTGTCTTCCTCGACACAATTCTTGCAGGTTTCGTGGGCATAACGGCTTGCACATGGCACCAGCGCCAGTGACCCGCGCATGATACGGATGAGGTCGCCATAGCTTATGTCGATCGGCGCAACGCCCAACCAATAGCCGCCGTCCTTGCCACGTTGTGACGCAATCAGGCCGGAGCGTGACAGCTCAGACAATATAACGGTCAAGAATTTAGGTGGAATTTTTTGGGCCTCTGCGATGTCCGCAAGCTGGACCGGGCCTTTACCATAATGATCCGCAAGATGCTGCATGGCGCGAATGGCATAGCGGGTTTTCTGGGACAGCATATTCTGCTTTTGCCCGTTGCCGCCTTGATTTTCAACCCACCCAGTAGACAAAGCGCGAATTGATTTAAACTCTCTCCGGTTTCAAAGGTGCAATGCATCTAAAGATAGTTGCTTTGCATTTTTGTTACGCATAGTTTGCAGGCATAAAACACAGTTTGAGTTATACAAATGAAAGAGGGGACATTTCATGAATTATTCTAAAACGGCGATATTGTTGTTAGCCACGTGCCTAACTGCACCGGCCTTCGCGCAAGCGTCATCCTTGCCTGCCGCTGCCGATAGCGCTGCGGATGAAAGCGCGGCGATTATCGTTACCGGATCGCGTATCAAGCAGGATCCTGCAAAGAGCGCGTTACCTTTGCAGATCATCACAACCAATGATATTTCTCGTGAGGGCATTAACAGCCCTGAGCAACTGATTTCCTATCTTTCCACCAACGGAAATGGCGCTGATAACCTTGCCTCAAACGCGGATGTTACCTCTGGTGCGCAACGCGGAACGAACGGCCTCTCGGCAGCCAACTTGCGCGGTCAGGGTTCTGCTTCGACGCTGGTGCTGTTGAACGGTCGGCGCGTTGCCGCGCATGGTCTTACGGGATCAGCCGTCGACGTGAATCAAATTCCTATGGCTGCGCTTGAGCGGGTGGAAATCCTGAAAGATGGCGCGTCGGCCATCTATGGAACGGATGCCATCGGTGGCGTCATCAACTTTATCACGAAAACCAATTTTCAAGGCCTCGTCTTAAACCAATTTGCAGATGTAACCGAAGCGGGCGGTGGAAATATTTATCGGCTGTCGGCGACGGGTGGCTATGGCGACCTGAACGAAGATGGCTTCAACATCATGGCTACCGTGAGCAAAAGCTATAGTAAAGCTCTCAACGGTTCGGAGCGCAGTTTCGTCAACGGTAATCAGCCTAATCGCGGCCTGTCGGTGGATACGCGTGGAACGCCCATTGCTACAGCTTTCGCAACAGGTTCAAATGCGCTGTTTGCGCCAACCGGTTCGCTCTTAAGCGGTGTCAGTTTGCTTGAAACAGGCGCAACCGTTTCCGCAAATGGCGGCATCAACATTCTGGACCTTCCAGGCGGCGCGGGTTGCGCTTCCATGGATGGTGGTATGGCATATGACGAACAATTATGGGCCAACACCTCTGCGCGTTTTGCCTGCGCTTGGGACACGGGCCGTGCGGCTGTTCTTCAACAGCCATTGACCACGCTAACTTATTATGGGCGCGCAACTGCAAAGCTTGGTGATCACCAATTTTATGCTGAAATCACGGGTTCGGATGCGGATTCATCCAAGCGCTTCTCGAATAACCAATATTCCGGCAACGCAACCACCTTGCCGTTATACTATCCCCTGAACGCCGCGACAACGGCGACATATAATGATGTTTATAACAAGCTGGTCGGCGTTTTTCCGCAAATCGCTCCCAATTACGGTAAGCCAATTTCGTATCGCTGGCGTTGCACTGCGTGCGGCGTGCGTGAATATGAAACAAACACCAAAACTCTGCGTGCTGGCTTAGGCGCCGAAGGTCCCTTGTGGGCCGGCTGGGACTATCGCGCGGGTGGATCTTACGCCCGCAGCCAAGCGACGTCGGTCTTGGGCAGCGGATACCATTATCGCGGAACCTTCGCGTCAGCAGCAGCAGCGACTGCGTCGGGTGTTGCCGGCGCCGTATCTGGCGGTATCGATCCACGTGCACCAACGGCCCCTGGCGCGTCGCGTCCTGGCATAGTTGGCCTGCTTAACAGCGGCATTCTCAACCCGTTCTCATTATCGCAATCGGCCGAAGCGCTTTCTGGATTGAAGGCAATTTCGGCAGAAGGCGTTACGCTTTATGGCGGTAAATATGAGGTCAAGCAACTTGATGCATCCGTGTCTGGGTCGCTGTTCGATTTGCCCGGTGGCACTGTTCAGGTTGCGCTTGGCGTAGACTATCGTCGCGAAACTTACAGCTTCAATGGTTCTCCTGCTGCGGTGACGGGCACGCCTGATATCTTCAACGTAGCCTTTGATAACAGCAACGCACTTACCCCGAAAAACCGGACAGTGAAGGCAGCCTATGCCGAAGTATTGGTGCCAGTGGTTGACACATTCGAGGTCACTGGCGCAGTTCGGCTTGACGATTATAGCGGCTTTGGCACAACAGTTAACCCGAAGATATCCGCCAAGTTCCAGCCGCTCGATTGGCTGATGCTTCGTGGGTCGTTCAACACTGGTTTCCGCGTGCCCGCGTTCAACCAAATCTTCAACGGCGTGACGCAGTCGCCAAACCCAGGCAATACTTTGGTTGACCCGACAACATGTGCGTCGAACGCTGTGAGTTCGTTGCCCGGTTGCGCAGCCATAACGCCAGAAACGCTCTCGGGCGGCAATTTGAATCTCGGCCCTGAAACATCAAAGCAGCATAGCCTTGGTGTGGTGCTTCAACCGTCCAGCCGTTTCAGTGCGTCCGTCGATTATTGGTCAATCTCCGTAGATGACACTATCGGCGCGCTGACATTGCGCCAGTTGCTTGATAACATCAGTTCCTTCCCTGATCGCGTAACCCGGACCAACGGGATCATTACGCTTATCGATCTGCGCGCCGACAATATCGGGTCGCGCCGGACCAAGGGACTTGAAATAGCTTTGCGCGGTGGCTTGGACGCCTTGGGTGGCGTCGTAAGTGCTGGTTTGGACGGAACCTATCAGCTGAAAAAGCGCGAGAAGTTCCTGCCGTCGGCTCCATTTGGACCCAGCTTGATTGGTCAGTTCACTTTTGCTGGTGATTTGGGTCTCAAGTGGAAGCATAGCGCCTTTGTTTCATTCACAAAGGATGACTTCACCTTCAGCTTCTCGCAAATCTATCGCGACGGTTACAAGAACCAGGCACTGCCTGGCATCGCCAATGGCACCGTGGTCCGCCCGGATTTCGACCCCAAGGTGAAACCATATGTGATTTACAATACATCTATAAGCAAGGATGTGCTGGAGCGGTTGCGTTTGACCGCAGGCGTGCGCAACGTCTTCGACAAGGATCCGCCATTTGCCATCACCTATGACAGCAACACAGGTTCGGGCTCAAGCTGGGAACCACGCGTTGCCGACCCACGTGGACGGTCGTTCACGCTTTCGGTTGAAGCGAAGTTCTAAACCAAAGGGATTGCCGAGTATGGATATGAACACAACTCGGCGTCAAATTATGGCGGGGCTTGCAGTATTGCTGTCGGCCCCTTCGTTTTCGGTTGCAGCCGCCGCCGATGCAAAAGCGGCACGCAAGCCATCGCGGCTTCGTGTCGGTGATACTGTGGGCTTGATCGAGCCCGCGTCCGCCAGCGATGAGCCATTCCAGCTTCAATTGGTGGAAGAGGCCATATTGGCTATGGGCCTTAAGCCCAAGCGCGCAGCCCATTTGCTGGACCGTTACGGCTATCTTGCCGGCCAAGATAAAGACCGAGCATCCGACATTAATGCGATGTTTGCCGACAAGGACGTTAAAGCCATTTTCGCAGTGCGTGGCGGGTGGGGTAGTGCCCGGCTTTTGCCGTATCTCGATTGGAACATCATTCGTGCCAATCCCAAATTGTTGACCGGTTTCAGCGACATCACGGCGCTGCACATGGCGATTGCGGCAAAGGGCGGATTTGTGACCTTGCATGGTCCAAATGCGGGCAGTGCGTGGGGTAAAGCATCTTGGGATATGTATCGCGAAATCGCGTTTGAAGGTGGCACGCCGACCTTTGCCAATCCCATCGGGACCGAAGACCGAATGGCTCAGCGGCAATGGCGTACGCGGGTATTGGGCAGCGGTAAGGGTAAAGCGCAAGGGAAGCTATTGGGCGGCAACCTCACGGTGCTCACGGCGCTGGCAGGAACGCCTTATCTGCCAGATTTCGATGGTGCGATCCTGTTCCTTGAGGATGTCGACGAAGCCGAATATCGTATCGACCGCATGCTGACGCAATTGGGGCAGGCTGGCATATTGAAAAACCTCAAAGGCGTGGTGTTTGGTCAGTGCACCGACTGCGTCAACAAGGGCACAAGCTACGGCGCGTTCACGCTGAATGACGTGCTGACTCAGCATCTGGGCGGCTTAGGCATCCCGGCCTATCAGGGTGCCTATTTCGGCCACATTACGGATCAGTTTACGCTGCCTGTGGGCGGTATTGCAGAAATCGATGCGGATGCGGGAACGCTCCGCCTGCTCGCGCCAGTGGTCGTTTAATTCAGGATTTGCAGAGCCAGCAACGCAAAGGCGTTGTTTGCCATGTGCAGGATGATGTTCGTGCGCAGTGACCCTGTACGATGGTATAGATAGCCAAAAGCGAGGCTGAGCGACATCAGGCCCGGAATGGCATAAGGCTGCCCATGCACGAGGGCAAACAGGAATGACGACAGCAGTATCGCACCCCATATAGGCAGATATTTCGCCAGTGCGTTTTGCAGCATTCCGCGGAACAACAGCTCCTCAACAACAGGCGCGGCAATAACGATCGCAAAGAACATGGCGGCAATGTTAAGTGGCGATCGCGTAATTGCGGCCAGGATTTTGGACATTTCGTCCTGCATGCTGATGCCCGGGATCAGGTAAGTCGCATAAACATAGTTGAAAGCCATTGCGGTGAGGATCCACATGACGGCAATATGAACGGTTTTGAGCAGCGGCAGTTTGCCGAAATCATATAGGCCCAAGGCCTTCATCCGACCATCTTTGCGTAAATAGAGCCACATCAGGAACAACTGAACAACGGCAGAAACAACAAGGCCCGTAATAATCGCAATCGGCGTTGCTGTGCTGGTCCAGTCATAAGTGGCCGCCATGATCAGGATCGTGCACAATATTTGCAGGGCAAAATACAGCGCAATGAAGCCAATAGCCGGCAGCAAGCCAGGATAATTTTTCGGCGCAAGAGGCGGTGCTGTCGCAGAATCGCTATGCTGCATTTTTTCCATCTCAGCCCTGCAAAAATAGGTGAAGGCCGAGCGACTTTCTGCCCGACCTTCTCCTGTTACACACGCAAAACTTAATAGGCCACCCGCGTTGCGTTCAGGCCATAAGCCGGGAGCAATGCCTGAACGCTGGTCGGGCCGGCGAGATGGCCTGCGCCCACCGCAATGAATGTCACCCCAGGCTTTGCCATCCGTGCGGAAATCCATTTCGCCCAATTGGCATTCCGCTTGGTCAACAACGTGTCGTATAAAACGCGGCTGGTCATCTCCTCATTCATGAGTGCGCCCAGCTTTTCCGGGTCCGGTGCGGCCCATAGGTCTACCATCTTGTCCATAGTAGCCCCGGCGTCATCAATATCTTTGGCCGTTTCGACGAGGAACTGGACCTGTTCAGCCTCAGCCAGGGTGTCAAACACACCAAGCTGAAACTCCATGGTTTCAAGGCCGGCAATCGGCTTTTTAGTGATATTTGCTGCTGCCGTAAGTTGCTTTTCAACGCCGCTATTTGGGTCAAATCCGCTTTTCTGCATGGCCAGCAGGGACAGTGTCATCGCCGCAGCCCAGGGCTCAAACGGGTCAAACGCCGCAGCCGGAATGCCAAGCTTGCCCATCGCCGCTTCGTACACTGCCCGGTCCGCGTCATTCATCTTGGATCGCAGTGCCTTGCCCTTTTGATCCATCGCAAACTTGCCAAACATGGCCTGAAATTCCGCTGCGGGGGGCTCGACCAGTTCGAGAACCAATTGGTCCGACGCGTCAAACGCGGTCTTTACGCCATCGTCAAACCAACCCAAGCTAGGTTTCAGGATATGCACACTGCCAAACAGGTAAATGGCGGTGTCGGCATCTTTGACCACCCATAAGGCGGGGTCGACGTCTTTAATGGCAGCAGCATCCGCTTTGACTGGGTCAAGTGCCTCAACGGAGGCAGGCGCTTCGGTAGGCGTGCTTTGCGCCGTGGCAGGCACCGCCCACGCCAACGCACAGGTCGCGGTCGCGGTGAGTAACGTCTTCAAACAAATGCGCATCGATATTCTCCTTCAATTATAAGGTGAGAGTATAATTCGACGATATCGGACCGGTAATCAGCGGTACTTTTTCCAGAACCAGACGACAAGAGCAACAAACATTGTTATAAAATAGAGTGTTACACCATTTACCTCCGGCAATATGCCGCCGCGCCACAGAAACCACCAGACTGGCGCGATGAACCAAAATGCGTAAATAGCGATGAGGGCGCCAAGTCGATAGGCGGTCTCCTCTTGCTCATCGACGGCATGCCTGTGCCAATAGAGGGTGATGGCTGGCAAAATAACGCCGATGGCGATTGAAAGGATGATCGCGAGTACTGGCGACATGGCTGCATTGGACATGAGACTGGTTTCGGGTGCGTCAAAACTGCCCGTCAGCGCGAGCGCGAGCCCGGTGGTGCCGCCAAATAAAAAGCTGCCAACTAAGAAACGATTGTAGACTTTTTCTCGGCGCGGCACCTTTTCGCCGCTTTGCTTGCCTTGTTGGAACAATTTCCAGATGACGAAAGCCAAAATAAGGATCGCCGCCGCAATTGCGCCTAACACGGCAACCCCAGCCAAATCTAAAGCACCGCCACCTTGGGCATTATGTTGTGACAGAAACCCGGTGATCACGCCCAGCAGCATGATGATGCCCACCCCGGACAACATCATCCATAGATTGCGTGCGATATTGCCGCCCGTTTTTTGATCTGCGTCACGCATCGTGCTCTCCTGTATGTTCGTCATCGAAAATCTCCTCGATAGGCAATTCAAACAGCCGTGAAATTTTAAACGCCAGCGGCAGGGACGGGTCATATTTTCCCGTCTCAATCGCGTTCACCGCCTGGCGCGATACATCGAGATGCTCGCCCAAATCGGCCTGGCTCCAATTGCGCATCGCGCGCAACACTTTGAGCTGATTTTTCATGTCAGGTTATAATGTCTTTGTGTCATGGAAACCTTACTAAAGCGATTCGCCTCTAATATCAACAACACCTTACATAATGTTATGCACCACTGACAAAAACCCGCCTGCGTATTCAGAAACTTGATTTAGCCGCCTATCTCCGCCAATGGCTGGCCATGTCCGTCGTTGCGCCACTTAGTTTTCAGGATCTGATCCTCACGCTCCATGATTATTGGGGTAAGCAGGGCTGCGCGATATTGCAGCCTTACGATATGGAAATGGGTGCTGGCACATTCCACACCGCGACCACGTTGCGCGCGTTAGGGCCTGACCCGTGGAACGCCGCCTTTGTGCAGCCGTCCCGCCGTCCGACCGATGGCCGTTATGGCGAAAACCCGAACCGGCTTGGCGCTTATTATCAATATCAGGTCATATTGAAACCAAGCCCACCTGATTTGCAGGAACTGTATTTGGGCTCGCTGCATGCGATCGGCATTGACCCGTTGCTGCACGACATCCGCTTTGTCGAGGATGATTGGGAAAGCCCGACGCTTGGCGCCTGGGGTCTTGGCTGGGAGGTGTGGTGCGACGGCATGGAGGTGACGCAGTTCACCTATTTCCAGCAAATGGGCGGCTTTGACTGCAAACCCGTTTCGGGCGAGCTGACTTATGGTCTGGAACGTCTGGCGATGTATATCCAGAACAAGGACAGCATTTTCGACCTTGTGTATAACAACGCAACGGCGGATCGTCCGGCGGTGACTTATGGCGACATTTTCCGCGAAAACGAACGGCAGATGAGCACTTATCATTTCGAAGTTGCCGATACCGACATGCTGTTCGATGCGTTTAAAAAGGCTACCGCAGAGTGCGAAAGCTGCCTGCAACATGTTTTGCCCATTCCCGCTTATGAACAGGCGATCAAGGCAAGCCATATATTCAACGTGCTGCAAGCGCGCGGCGTTATTTCTGTGCAAGAACGCGCCAGCTATATGGGCCGCGTGCGCGACCTTGCCAAAGGCAGCTGCCAGGCGTGGATGGCAAAGAACGGGTGGGCAGCGTGATGGTGGAATGCTCAAATCCTCCCCGGAACGGCGAGGAATTAGTATGACAGACTTTCTGTTGGAACTCCGCTCCGAAGAAATTCCCGCGCGGATGCAGGTCAAAGCCAAGGAAGACTTGGCGCGCCTGTTTAATGACGCGCTCGCCAAGGCCGGATTGGCGGCTGTGTCGGTTGAGACATTCGCCACGCCGCGCCGCCTTGCGCTAATTGCCACTGGGCTGCCGATGGCGACTGATGCGGTGTCAGAAGAAACCAAAGGTCCAAAGCTTGGCGCGCCGCCGCAAGCGATGGAAGGCTTCCTGCGCAAAACAGGGCTCACGCAAGACCAGTTGATTGAACGCGATGGCGTGTATTTTGCGGTCGTGGAAAAGGCAGGGCGTCAGACGGCGGATGTTTTGGCCGAAGCGATCCCAGCGATTATCCGTGCATTTCCATGGCCGAAATCGCAACGCTGGGGTGCCGCGTCTGTTTCGACCGAAAGCTTGCGTTGGGTGCGGCCATTGCAGGGCATTGTTGCGTTGCTTGGTGATGATGATGTTCCATGCGAAATTGAAGGCATCTGCAGCGGTGCCGCGACGATGGGGCACCGTTTCCACCACAGCGGTACCATTCATATCGCCAACGCGGCTAACTATGCCGCAAAGCTGCGCGATGCCCATGTCCTTGTGCATTTCTCCGAACGCTGCCGCATCATTCGAGATGGTGCGAAAGCGGCTGCCGAGGCCGCTGGCTTGAGGCTGGTTGAAGATGAAGGCCTAGTTGTCGAAAATGCCGGCCTGACGGAATGGCCAGTGCCGATGCTTGGCCGCTTTGACGCGGGATTTTTGGACGTGCCGCAAGAGGTTATTCAATTAACCGCGCGTGTGAACCAGAAATATTTTGTCTGTCATGACAAAGCGAGCAAGCTGGCCAACGCCTTTGTCTGCACTGCGAATATCGACGCGCATGACAATGGCGCCGCGATTGTTGCGGGTAATGAGAAGGTGTTGGCTGCGCGTTTGTCGGACGCGAAATTCTTCTGGGAACAGGATCTGAAAGTCGCGCTTGACGATCAGGCCAAGAAGCTGGCGCAGATTACCTTCCACGAAAAATTGGGCAGTGTCGCCGACAAGGTTGATCGCGTCGCTAAGCTGGTGCGGTGGTTGGTTGAAGAAGGGATCGTCAAGGGCGCAAGCGCCGATGACGCTGAACGCGCTGCGCGATTGTGCAAGGCCGACCTCGTTACAGGCATGGTCGGCGAATTCCCTGAACTACAGGGCATCATGGGCGGCTATTACGCCCGTGCGCAAGGCGAGAGCGACGCTGTCGCTGATGCCATTCGTGACCATTATAAGCCAGTCGGGCAGGGCGATGATGTGCCCATGGCGCCGGTAACGGTTGCGGTGAGTTTGGCGGATAAATTGGATACTTTGGCGCAATTTTTCGCCGCAGGCATGCCACCGACGGGATCTAAGGATCCGTTCGCATTGCGCCGCGCGGCGATCGGTTTCTTGTCGTTGCTGCTTCAGAATGACCTGCGCTGTTCGCTCAAGGGCATGCTTGTTGCAACGGGTGCCGGTGCAAGCTTCGCGATATTGGAAGAGTTTTTGATCGACCGCCTCAAAGTGCAACAACGCGAAGCGGGCGTGCGGCACGATTTGATTGATGCCATGTTTAGCCTTGGCGGTGAGGACGATCTTGTCCGGCTACTGGCGCGGGTGAAGGCATTGCAGGCATATATTAGTACGGCCGAGGGTGCGAATTTGTTGGCGGCGTACAAGCGCGCAGCAAATATACTGAAGGGTTCAGATCCGGTGTCGCCTGCCCTGGATACGGCGCGCGATGCGCTAATGGCGGATCCAGCTAACATTGCGTTGTTAAGCGCGCTTGATATTGCCGAACCGCAAGCCAAAAAGGCGCTTGCGGCCGAACAGTTTGAAGACGCCATGGCGGCGCTTGCGACTTTACGTGCGCCGATTGACCGTTTCTTCGAAGAAGTGATGGTGAATGATGAAGACGCTGCCAAGCGGGCCTTTCGCCTTGGGTTGCTGGCGCGGTTCCGTGATGCGGTAACGCAGGTTGCGGATTTTTCGAAGATTGAGGGGTAGGGCCGCATTAAAACCGCCGTCACCCTGAACATGTTTTAGGGTCTTAATTTCCATTGGCGTAGAATTAAGATGCTGAAACATGTTCAGCATGACAGTGATAAAATTGTCGGGTGGATCATTGGGTCTACCAAGCATGGAGCAAAAATGACTCAATATGTTTTTCGGTTCGGTGGCGGTGTTTCGGACGGTGATGAAACCGTTCGCGGCAACAAGAATATACTCGGCGGCAAGGGCGCGAACCTTGATGGCATGGCGTCTATTGGTCTGCCTGTGCCCCCCGGTTTCACGATCACAACCGAAATGTGCACGGCGTATTACGCCAATGGCCAAAGCTTTCCTGACAGCGTCCGCGCCGAGGTCGCCAATGGCCTTGCGCATATTGAGCAGGTAACGTGCAAGTCTTTTGGCGATGCTGTCAATCCGTTGCTCGTATCGGTGCGTTCCGGCGCGCGGGTGTCGATGCCAGGCATGATGGATACCGTTTTGAATCTCGGGCTCAATGACCAGACGGTCGAAGGCCTTGCGACTTCATCGGGCGATGCGCGCTTTGCGTGGGATAGCTATCGCCGCTTCATTCAAATGTATGCCGATGTGGTTTTGGAGCTGGATCATGGTGCGTTTGAAGAAGCGCTTGAGATCGCCAAGGAAGACCAAGGCTATTATCTCGATACCGAGCTTTCTGCCGATGATCTGAAGGCGTTGGTGGGCGAGTATAAGCGGCTTGTTCAGGCCGAATGGGGCAAGCCATTCCCACAGGATGTGCATGACCAATTATGGGGTGCGGTCGGTGCGGTCTTTGGCTCGTGGGAATCGGACCGGGCAAAGGTTTATCGCCGCCTCAACAATATCCCGGGTGACTGGGGCACCGCCGTCAATGTGCAGGCCATGGTCTTCGGCAATATGGGCGAAACATCGGCGACGGGCGTTGCCTTTACCCGTGACCCTGCCACTGGCGAAAACGCCTATTATGGCGAATATCTGATCAACGCGCAGGGCGAAGATGTCGTCGCCGGGATCCGCACGCCGCAATATTTGACCAAGGCGGCCCGCGAACGCGCGGGCGCGAAGCCGCTGTCTATGGAAGAGGCGATGCCGCAAGTATATGCCGAGCTGGCGCGGGTGTTCGACATTCTCGAAACGCATTATCGCGATATGCAAGATATTGAATTCACCGTTGAGCGTGAAAAATTGTGGATGCTGCAGACCCGATCGGGCAAGCGCACGGCCAAGGCAGCGTTGAAAATCGCGGTCGATATGGCCGACGCTGGCCTCATCACCACGGACGAGGCTGTCCTGCGCGTGGACCCGATGGCGCTGGACCAATTGCTGCACCCGACGCTGGATCCCGATGCGGTGCGCGATGTACTGACCTCTGGCCTGCCAGCTTCGCCCGGCGCAGCTTCGGGCAAAATCGTGTTTGACGCCGACACCGCCGACAAATGGAAAGAACGCGGCGAGTCCGTCATTTTGGTGCGCGTTGAAACCAGCCCTGAAGACATTCACGGCATGCACGCCGCAACCGGCATACTGACCGCACGTGGCGGCATGACGAGCCATGCGGCCGTTGTCGCACGCGGCATGGGCCGACCCTGCGTATCGGGGGCTGGCAGCCTTCAGATTGATGCTGCGGCCAAAACGCTGCGCATTGCCGGACGGACGTTGCATGAAGGCGATATCATCACGCTTGATGGTTCCACCGGCGAAGTGATGGCGGGTGAAGTCCCGACGTTGCAGCCTGAGCTGGTGGGTGATTTCGGCACCTTGATGGTCTGGGCCGATGCCGGTCGCCGGATGAAAGTCCGCGCCAACGCCGAAACGCCATTGGATGCGCAAACTGCGCGCGATTTTGGCGCAGAAGGCATTGGTCTGTGCCGTACCGAGCATATGTTCTTTGATGCCGCGCGTATTACCGCTGTGCGGCAGATGATCTTGGCGGACGATGAAAAGGGCCGCCGCGTTGCGCTCGACAAATTGCTGCCCGAACAGCGCAAAGACTTTACTGCCATTTTCGAAGTGATGGCTGGTCTTCCTGTCACCATCCGCTTGCTGGACCCGCCACTGCATGAATTCCTGCCACATCAGGAAAGCGAATTTGCCGAGGTTGCTGCAGCTGCCGGTGTGGGTATCGAGGTGCTGAAACAACGCGCGGCGGAACTGCACGAATTCAACCCGATGCTTGGCCATCGCGGGTGCCGCTTGGGCGTAACCTATCCTGAAATTTACGAGATGCAGGCGCGCGCGATATTCGAAGCGGCCTGTTCACTGGCTGTCGCACCCGTGCCTGAAATCATGATCCCACTCGTCGGCACCCGCCGCGAGCTTGAGCTGATGAAGGACGTTGTCGACAAGGCTGCCGAGGCTGTCTTCGCCGAACAGGGCAAGCGCATCGAATATCTCGTCGGCACCATGATCGAACTGCCGCGCGCCGCATTGATGGCCGATGAAATCGCCGAAGTCGGCAGCTTCTTCAGCTTTGGCACGAACGACCTGACGCAGACCACTTTGGGCGTCAGCCGCGATGATGCCGCACGGTTCCTGACGCATTATGTCGATAAGGGCATTTACGCCCGCGACCCGTTCGTCAGCCTTGATGTTGAAGGCGTTGGCCAGCTCATTGAAATCGCAGCGAACAAAGGCCGCGCGACGCGTCCTGACATCAAGCTTGGGATTTGCGGCGAACATGGCGGCGATCCGGCGTCGATTGCTTTTTGTGAAAAGGTCGGCCTCGATTATGTCAGCGCCTCACCCTATCGCGTGCCTATCGCGCGATTGGCAGC
>NZ_JARXAI010000022.1 GCF_029865925.1 Sphingorhabdus sp. | reverse complement strand
CGCTGCCATGCTTCGCCGCCCAATTTATCCAGCGAGACATGCTCGCTGTCCGAACCATAGCGTGAGAGGACATCAATATTCTCGACGGGGACGTATAATTTGTCACCGCCCGAATAGGTCAGGGCAACGCAGTCATGCGGGCTGTTGCCGACGGGGATGGAAATTAGGCCTTCATAACGCCCGATACCATGGTCTTGGTGCACCACTAGGTCGCCTGGTGTCAGCGCCGCCAATTCGGCCAAGAAAGCATCAGCGGATTTGCGGCGTTTCTGGCGCCGAACCAACCGGTCGCCTAGCATGTCCTGTTCGCTCAGAACGACGAGGTCTGGCGTGGTATAGCCATGGTCAAGCGGGAGCACGACCATTGCGGTTTGCCCCGCCGCAACGCCTAAGGCCTGTTGCCAGCTATCGACCAGGATTATGGTTGGTGCCTTATGGTCCGCCAGCAGGCCCTTTAAGCGTTCGCGGGCACCAACCGAGTAGCTCGCGATCACTGTCTTGGTTTTGGATGCGTGGAGTGACTTGAGATGGGCAGCTACGGCTTCATAGACGTTCGTTTTTTGTGCCCGCTCTGGCGCGAAGTCACGCGCTGCGCCAATGCCAAAATCGATGATGCTCGCTGAGTCTGGTTGCGCAAAGGGTGTTAAAAGATGCGCAGCGTTATCGGCAAATAATTGCTCGAGTTCATCGCCGCTTAAATACAGCATTTCAGGGGGCAAGGGGCGATAACTGCCAGGTTCAGCCGCCTGCGCCTTTACGCGGTTTTCGTGATAGTCGGTAATGGCATCGAGCCGTGACTGGCCTGCAGCAATCGCGCCGCTGTCCAGGATTATCAGGGCATCTGCACCAGCATGATCGAATATCGTCGCCATCCGCTCTTCGAACAAAGGCAACCAATGGTCCATGCCCGACAGTCGGCGGCCTTCGGACACGGCTTGATATAAGGGATCGCCCGTTGCGGTTACGCCAAAGCGTTCGCGATAGCCCGTGCGGAAGCGCTTAATGGCCTCCTCATCCATCAATGCTTCAACGGCGGGCAAGATATCAAAATGTTCAACCTGATCGATGCTGCGCTGGTCCGATGGGTTGAAACGGCGGATGCTCTCAATTTCGTCGCCGAAGAAATCGAGGCGCAAGCCAACTTCGCTTCCCGCCGGGAACAGGTCGACGATGCTGCCGCGGATGGCAAACTCACCCGCGTCGGCAACGGTATCGACACGGAAATAGCCATTGGATTGAAGTAGGGACGCAAGCCGTTCGCGGCTTATTTCGAGGCCGGCGGCCAAACGCTCACCAGTCTGGCGAATACGAAATGGCGTCACATATTTCTGGATCACCGCGCCAATGGTCGTGACGACCAGCTGCTTTTTTTTTGCAGGCTGTTGAAGCGCCTGCAACGTTGACATGCGTTGCGAGGTTACGGCCACCGATGGCGACGCCCGGTCATAAGGCAGGCAATCCCAACCTGGGAGGATCAATATCTCAAGTTCGGGCGCAAAAAAGGGTGTCGCGTCGGCTATCGCGCGCATGGCGGCTTCATCCGGCGCAATATACAGCGTGCGTGTTTTTGTCGCTCGTGTCAGGTCGGCCAGCAACAAAGGCACAAAGCCATTTGGCACCGACGCAAGCGTTAGTGCTTGGCGGCTGTTTATGATCCGCTGCAGGTCAATCATGACTTGTGCGAACTAAGCCCTTCCGGGAGCAAAATGAAATCAAGCTGCATCATCAGGTCCATTAATGGGCCAGCAAAGGCAGGGTCGGGCTCTGCCGTCCCCAGCGCCCATGCCATGATGTCGACATCCTGTTCATCAATCAGCCGCTCAAACCATTCAAACTGTACTGGTCCCCAGTCAGCCGAATGATGGTCGAAAAATCCACCAACCATGGCGTCTGCCTCACGCGTGCCACGGTGGTGCGCACGATAATGCAATTTACGACGATAGGGGTCAGCGTCCATATCATGCATCCTTTAAGCTTGTGGTGGAATATGAATTGCGGGTTATAAGCGGCCCTAGTCATGCGCCCCGATATACTCAATCCGTTATTTGCAGAAGTACGTGCCTTAAAAGGCGTTGGTCCTGGTCTTGCCAAGCCGTTGGAGCGACTTGGGCTGGAGCGGGTGAAGGACGTATTATATCATTTTCCCAATAGCTGGACCTATCGAAAGGCGGTCTCGTGCTTGGATGTCGCCGATGTTGGCAATAACATCATCCTCACTGTCACCGTCATTGATCATCGGGGTGGTAGCAGTCCGCGGGCACCATTACGGATTTTTGCCGCTGATTCAGGCGGCAATTATATCACGCTCACATTCTTCGGCCGAAATGGTGGCTGGGCCCGAAAACAGCTTCCTGTCGGCGAGCAACGCATCATTTCGGGCAAGCTAGACCGTTATGGTGACGAATTGCAGATGGTGCATCCTGACCATGTCGTACCAATTGGCAGCGACGCTTCGCCGGGCCTTGCCGAGCCTATTTATCCGCTGTCCGATGGCCTTACCAACAAACGTATGGGGCAGTTCGCAGCGGCATCTTTGCAGGACTTACCTGATCTCGCCGATTGGATTGAGCCGACCTTGCTATCCAGTCGTGGTTGGTCAGGATGGTCCGCGTCTATCAACATAGTGCACAACAAGGATGACCAAGGCGCGCGGGATAGGCTGGCTTATGATGAGCTATTCAGCAACCAACTTGCGATGCGGCTGATCCGCGCGGCGATGGACAAACGCACTGCCGTGCCGATCCGCGGGGACGGCTCTTTGGTGTCAAAGCTGCAACTGCCGTTTGCGCTGACGGGCGCGCAGCAGCGCGCTATTACCGAAATTGAAGGCGATCTGGCGCAGTCACGGCCCATGCTGAGGTTGCTCCAGGGCGATGTTGGTGCGGGCAAGACGATGGTTGCGCTCATGGCGCTGCTGCGCGGTGTGGAAGCAGGCATGCAGTCTGCCATGTTAGCGCCCACCGAAATACTCGCGCGGCAACATTATTCCAGCCTGCAAAAACTGCTTTCAGGGCTCCCAATTAACATCGCAATCCTGACTGGGCGGGAAAAAGGCAGTTTGCGTGAGGCTACATTGATGGGGCTCGCCGATGGGTCCATCCATATACTTGTAGGTACCCATGCGATATTTCAGGAAGCTGTGACCTATAAGGCCCTTGCGGTGGCGGTGATTGATGAACAACATCGGTTTGGCGTGTCGCAACGGTTGATGCTGTCACGCAAGGGCAGGGGCGTGCCACATTTGTTGGTAATGACCGCAACGCCGATACCACGCAGCCTTGCGCTTGCGGCTTATGGCGAAATGGATAGCTCGATTTTGGATGAGCTTCCGCCCGGACGGACGCCAGTAGAAACCCGGGTGATGTCTCAAGATCGCTTACTGGAACTGGTCGATGGCGTTGCGCGTCATCTCTCCGCTGGGAAACAAGCATTTTGGGTGTGCCCTTTGGTTGAGGAAAGCGACAAAAGCGACCTTGCCGCCGCCGAACAACGCGCGGAGCAGCTGCGCTTGCGTTTTGGTGAGCAAGTTGCATTGGTCCACGGACGCATGCGCGGGCCCGAAAAAGATGCCGTCATGGAACGCTTTGTGGCTGGCGAAACGCGTCTACTGGTTGCGACGACGGTTATAGAAGTTGGCGTTGATGTCCCCAATGCCAGCCTGATGGTGATAGAGGCGGCGGACCGGTTTGGTCTTGCGCAATTGCACCAGTTACGCGGGCGGGTTGGCCGAGGGTCGGAAAAATCAGTGTGCATTCTGGTCCGCGGTGCGCACATAGGTGAAACTGCGCGCGCGCGATTGGCGTTAATGCGTGAGACCAATGATGGCTTCCGCATCGCTGAGGAAGACCTGAAGCTTCGCGGGGCAGGCGAATTGCTTGGCACTAGGCAGTCTGGCGAAAACCTTTTTCGCGTTGCCACGCCTGAACAAGTGCGTGCGTTGATCGGCGTTGCAGCAGACGACGCGCGGCTGTTGCTCGATCGGGATGGCGGTCTTGATGGGGCACGCGGCCAAGCGGCACGGATGGCATTATACCTATTTGAACGTGACGCAGGCGTCGCGACGCTGCGGGGCGGTTAGCCGGTTTTTGGACCAATGATATCCAGCAGGGCCAGAAAGTCGGGCAAGCGTAACGCGCGTTCAAACTGCAGCCCCAGACGTTGTTCCACTGTCCACGTGACAAGTGCCTCAATCCGGCCAATGACGGGTAACCTTCGTTCAACACGCTCCGCGCGCTGATAGCCAGGATTGCCATCGATCATGAAGCCATGTGCTGACACATTCACGATATGGATCGTTTTTTCTCCATCCTGCCGGCTCTCGGCAATCACCTTGTGGCTTGCCCGATGACGAGCCTTGCTGCGTAACTCCGCATCCGAATTCTGGGAGGCTTTCGCAATGCGTGGAACCCTCTTTGCTTGTTGATTGAAGCAACGGGTTACGTCCAAGTTACGAATAATTAGTAAAGTTGCCGCGTGGGCAAGCCAGCGCCACTTAGATAAATTGTATTAAACCGTGTTTCTTCTTACCGGCCGAAATCTTAACGGGGGTAGCCTGCTGCGCGATCATGGCTTCTTCGTCGGTCACGGCGTCTCCTTCGACGCGCGCACCGCCGCCCTGAATCATCCGACGCGCCTCTTTTTTTGATGCAACAAAGCTCAATGCAACCAACGCGTCGATGACGGATATATCGCTGGATGCGTCAAAAGTAGGAAGGTTCCCGCCGCTTGCGCCCTCTTCGAATGTCTTGCGCGCAGTCTCGGCGGCAAGTGCTGCAGCGTCGGTGCCACGGCATAACTCTGTAGCCGCGTTGGCAAGGGCAATCTTCGCGGCGTTGATTTCCGAACCATCAAGCGCTTCAAGTCGTGCAATCTCGTCCATCGGCAGATCCGTAAATAAACGCAGGAAACGACCGACATCACGGTCATCGGTGTTGCGCCAGAACTGCCAATAATCATAATCGGGCAACTGTTCGCGGTTAAGCCATATCGCGCCAGAAACCGATTTGCCCATCTTGGAACCATCGGCCTTGGTAATGAGCGGTGTCGTCAGACCAAATACCTCTGCGCCATCCATCCTGCGGGCGAGTTCGATGCCGTTGATGATATTGCCCCACTGGTCCGATCCGCCCATTTGCAGGCGTACCCCAATGGTCTTGCTGAGATGACGAAAGTCATAGCCCTGCAATATCATGTAGTTGAACTCAAGGAAGGTCATGGGCTGTTCGCGGTCAAGCCGCAGCTTCACCGAATCGAAGGTGAGCATACGGTTAATCGTGAAATGCGTTCCGACCTGTTGCAGCAGTTCAATATAACCGAGTTGCCCAAGCCAATCATGATTGTTAACCATCACTGCGTCCGTTGGACCATCCCCAAATGTCAGAAAACGTTCGAAAGCGGTGCGGATGGAAGCGATGTTCGACTCGATTGTCTCATCGGTGAGCATCTTGCGCACTTCGTCCTTGCCCGTCGGGTCTCCGATCCGCGTTGTTCCGCCGCCCATGACGACCACTGGTTTATGCCCTGCCTGTTGCAATCTGCGCAGCAGCATGATCGACACGAGATTGCCAACATGAAGCGATGGCGCAGTCGCGTCGAAGCCGATATAGGCTGGCACAATCTCTTTAGATGCCAATGCATCAAGCGCCGTGGCATCTGTCGTCTGGTGAATATAGCCACGTGCATCGAGCAGGCGGAGGAGATCGGAAGTATAAGCAGTCATAACGCGTCCGCGCCTAGCATGGAGTTTCGACATTGGCCAATATTTCGATGACCGAGGTTCCGTTGATCTACCATCCGCAGTCCGATGCTGGTGGGATCGAAGCTATCGATGTCACTGCCACGCTTGGGCAAGGCGGAGAAATCGAACTGGTCTATCGCGTTACTGGCGCAATAGAGGCGTTAAAAATTGCCGATCCGGCAAAACCAGATCGAGCCGATGGTTTGTGGAAAAATACGTGTTTTGAATTATTTGTGGGAAATCCCGAAGACAAATCCTATCTCGAGTATAATTTTGCGCCCTCGGGCCAATGGGCGGCATATCAATTTTCAGGCTATCGTGCAGGAATGGCGCAATTGGAGACAGGTGCGCCAATCATTAGCGTGGCGCAAAGCGGCGATGTTCTTATCGTTTCCGTGACGCTTTATGTGCCTGACACAAAGCGGGATGCCAACCTATGGGCAGGTATTAGCGCGGTCGTCGCAACCAAAAGCGGGGAAATTTCTTATTGGGCATTGGCACATCCGGCTGGCAGCCCCGATTTTCATCATAAGGATTGCTTTGCCCTTAAACTGGAGGCACGAAGCGGCGTATGAAATTTGGAATTGATCGCCTTTTGGCTGAGCCTGAACTACGTGCACTAATGAAGGGCAGGCGCGTTGCCTTGCTGGCGCACCCCGCTTCTGTAACCGTTGACCTGAACCATTCGTTGGATGCGCTCGCTGCTATAAGTGACGTCAATGTGACCGCCGCTTTTGGGCCGCAGCATGGTCTGCGCGGCGACAAGCAGGACAATATGATGGAAACGCCGGATTTTATGGACCCTGCCCACAACATCCCGGTATTCAGCCTCTACGGTGAAGTACGCCGCCCAACGGCTGAATCGATGGAAACCTTTGATGTCCTCTTGATTGACTTGCAGGACTTGGGGTGTCGGATTTATACCTTTATAACCACCATTCTATACATTCTGGAGGCCGCTGCAGAGCATGGAAAGACAGTTTGGGTACTCGATAGGCCAAATCCAGCTGGGCGCCCTGTAGAGGGCCTTACATTGCTTCCTGGGTGGGAGAGTTTTGTCGGCGCTGGGCCAATACCGATGCGGCATGGCATGACGCTGGGTGAGCTTGGCCATTGGTTTATTGATCATTACCGTATCGATTTGGATTATCGGGTGATTCACATGGAGGGATATGCGCCGGATGCTGCGCCCGGTTTCGGTTGGCCAGCGGACCGGCTATGGATCAACCCAAGCCCGAATGCGCCCAATATTAACATGGCGCGCGCGTATGCCGGCACTGTGCTGCTTGAAGGCACAACATTGTCCGAGGGCAGGGGGACCACGCGGCCGCTTGAGATATTTGGCGCACCCGACATCGACGCGCGCAAGGTTATCGCTGAAATGCACAGCTTCGCGCCGCAGTGGCTTAAAGGTTGTCACTTACGGGAAATCTGGTTCGAGCCGACGTTTCACAAGCATGTGCATCAGCTTTGCCATGGCGTGCATATCCATGCCGAAGGCCAAGGTTATGATCATCAAGCTTTCCAGCCCTGGCGGTTACAGACATTGGCGTTCAAGGCCATTCGCAGGCTGCACCCCGACTATGACTTATGGCGCGACTTTCCATACGAATATGAAATCGGCAAGCTTGCGATTGATGTCATTAATGGCGGACCAGCGTTGCGCGGATGGGTGGATGCACCTGACAGCACGCCAGAGGAATTTGACGCCATGACGTCAGTCGATGAACAAAGCTGGATTGAAGAGCGCCGCCAATATCTGCTGTATTAATGGCCGTGTTTACGGCTTAGCTCGCGCATCGCGTCATCAAGCCCTTCAAGCGTCAGCGGATACATGCGGTCGTTCATCAGCTCTTTGATGATCTTCGTGGATTGCGAATATCCCCATTGCTTTTCAGGGACGGGGTTTAGCCAAACCGTTGCGGGGTAGGTACTGGTGATCCGGTTCATCCAGACAGCACCCGATTCTTCATTGAAATGTTCAACCGAACCGCCGGGATGGGTGATCTCGTAGGGGCTCATTGATGCGTCGCCCACCATTACAACCTTATAGTCATGCGGGAACTTATGGAGAAGGTCCCACATTTGCGTGCGTTCGCTAAACCTGCGTTTATTGTCTTTCCAAACGCCCTCATAAGGACAGTTGTGAAAATAGAAAAACTCTAGGTTTTTGAATTCACTCGTCGCGGCACTGAATAATTCTTCGCACAATTTGATGAATGGATCCATCGACCCTCCGACATCCAGCATTAGAAGCAATTTAATGGCATTGCGGCGCTCGGGGCGCATCTTGATGTCTAGCCATCCTTGGCGCGCAGTGCCGTTAATCGTGCCATCAATGTCGAGTTCTTCCACTGCGCCATCGCGGGCAAAGCGGCGCAGGCGGCGCATTGCGATTTTGATATTGCGCGTGCCCAATTCTTTCGTGTTGTCGAGATTTTGAAACTCGCGCTTATCCCACACTTTGACTGCGCGTTTATGTTTGGACTCGCCTCCAATCCGGACACCTTCGGGATTGTACCCTGAATTGCCATAAGGTGATGTGCCACCCGTGCCGACCCATTTGTTGCCACCCTGATGGCGCTTTTCCTGCTCCTCAAGCCGCTTTTTAAGCGTCTCCATCAACTCGTCCCAGCTGCCCATCTTCTCTATCTTCGCCATTTCTTCGGGCGACAGATATTTTTCGGCGATGGCTTTTAACCAATCGGCAGGGACGTCGACGGGGTTCTGTCCATATTCGGTGAATATGCCTTTGAAGACTTTTCCGAAAACCTGGTCAAAACGGTCAAGCAATGCCTCGTCTTTGACCAAAGTAGCGCGGGCAAGATAATAGAATTCTTCGGGGCTCTGGCTAATGACGTCAGCGTCCAGCGCAGCTAGTAACGCCAGATGCTCCTTAAGCGACGCCGAGATGCCCGCTGTCCGCAACTCTTCCATGAATGAAAAAAACACCGGCGGGCTCCTGTATAAAATGACCAATTAAGCTGTAGACGGTCTAGCGGCGCTAGCTGTTATGCGACAATTGATAACCCCAGCGCAATCGAACGGATGCTAATTATTTGGACGGCGCGCCATGAAAGCAAGCCGTTCGAACAGCATGATGTCCTGCTCGTTCTTAAGCAGCGCACCATGCAGAGGCGGTATGGCCTTTGTCGGGTCACGCGACTGAAGTACGTCCAATGGCATATCTTCATGCAGCAACAGCTTTAACCAGTCTAACAACTCGCTTGTGCTTGGTTTTTTCTTTAGACCTGGGACGTCCCGGACTTCGTAGAAAATATCCATAGCTTTCGAAACGAGCATCTTTTGAATGCCTGGGAAATGGACATCGATAATCGCTTGCATGGTCGTGCGATCAGGGAATTTGATATAATGGAAGAAACAACGGCGCAGGAACGCATCAGGCAATTCCTTTTCGTTGTTTGACGTGATGATAACGATGGGTCGTTCCACCGCCTTGATGGTTTCCTGAGTTTCGTAAACGAAGAATTCCATGCGATCGAGCTCTTGCAACAAGTCGTTAGGAAATTCGATATCGGCTTTGTCGATCTCGTCGATCAACAACACGGGCAGCTGGGGCGCAGTGAACGCCTCCCACAATTTGCCCTTTTTGATGTAATTTTTGATGTCGTGCACACGCGCCTCGCCCAATTGGCTATCGCGAAGACGCGCAACGGCGTCATATTCATACAAGCCCTGATGCGCCTTTGTTGTGGATTTGATATTCCATTCGATGAGCGGCGTACCGAGCGCTTTTGCTATTTCATATGCCAAAACGGTTTTACCCGTTCCAGGTTCACCCTTGACCAACAAGGGCCGGCGCAATGTCGTCGCAGCGTTAACGGCGACCTTTAAATCATCGGTAGCTACGTAATTATCAGTGCCTTGAAAGCGCATGGAGGTACCCCGTTGGTTAATCGAACGGTTAATTCGTTAAGTTGCCCGTTGTCGTTATGCAATAGGCTATAAAAATGCGCGCGATCCCATTATGCCACGCGCAACAAAACCGGGCGCAATCTTGCGTGCAAGAAAGGGCCCGTATGTTCAATTTTGTCTGTCTGATTACTGGTCTAGGAAGCTGCGCATTTTACGGCTGCGGCTTGGGTGCTTCAGCTTGCGCAAGGCCTTGGCTTCGATCTGGCGAATACGCTCGCGCGTCACGCTGAACTGTTGACCCACTTCCTCAAGCGTATGGTCGGTATTCATTCCGATGCCAAAGCGCATGCGTAGCACGCGTTCTTCACGCGGCGTCAGCGATGCAAGAACGCGGGTGACAGTCTCTTTCAAATTGGCCTGAATCGCTGCATCTACTGGAATGACAGCGTTTTTATCTTCAATAAAGTCGCCCAAATGGCTGTCTTCTTCGTCACCAATTGGCGTTTCAAGGCTGATTGGTTCCTTGGCAATTTTCATCACCTTGCGCACTTTTTCCAGCGGCATAGAAAGGCGCTCGGCCATTTCTTCCGGAGTTGGCTCGCGGCCTTGTTCGTGCAGGAACTGGCGGCTCGTGCGCACAAGCTTGTTGATCGTTTCGATCATGTGCACGGGAATACGTATCGTACGTGCTTGGTCAGCAATCGAACGGGTGATTGCCTGACGGATCCACCATGTGGCGTATGTGCTGAATTTATAACCTCGGCGATACTCGAATTTATCAACCGCCTTCATCAGGCCGATATTGCCTTCCTGAATGAGGTCAAGAAACTGAAGGCCGCGGTTGGTGTATTTTTTGGCGATGGAAATCACGAGGCGCAGATTGGCTTCAACCATTTCCTTTTTGGCGATACGCGCTTCGCGTTCACCCTTTTGCACCATGTTCACGATGCGGCGGAATTCGCCAAGCGACATGCCGGTATTCGCGGCGATATCCGCTATCTCGCTGCGGACACGCTCAACGCTCTCAGCCTCATTGGTGGCAAAAGCCGTCCATTTCTTGTCGATGTTCGACACATCTGTGAGCCAGTTTTCGTCAAGCTCATGGCCCATATAGCTATCAAGAAACGCTTTACGCGGTACCTTGTGCCGCTCTGCCAAGCGCAGCATTTGACCACCCAGGGCAGTTAGGCGGCGATTGAACGAATATAATTGGTCGACAAGATACTCGATCTTGTTCGCATGGAATTGAACACTTTCAACTTCGGCGGTCAATTCTTCACGTAATTTGTGATACTTATTTTCCAAAGCTATGGAAAAATCTTCGCCTGCGTTCAACGCGCGCATGCGTTCACGTTGAATGTTGGAAAATTTCTTGAACAATGATGTGATCTTGGCAAACCGCTCGAGCGCCGCGGGCTTCAAAGCCTCTTCCATCTGCGCTAGGCTGAGGGTGTTGTCTTCTTCTTCTTCTTCCTCCACAGGGGGCGAACGCCGCTCCGTCATATCATCATCTTCGTCGCTTGCCGCTGCGGGTTCGTCTTCGACTTCTTCTTCCTCTTTATAGGAGGGCCCTGCGGTCTTCTCGCTGATTTCGCCGTCGCCTTCTTCTTCACTGTCTTCGGTGAGGGATTCAGGCGCAGGCTCCTTAGAAAGCATGGCATCAAGATCGAGGATTTCGCGCAACTGCATTTCGCCGTCGTTGAGCGCATTTGACCAATCAATGATCGCGTGGAACGTGATCGGGCTTTCGCATAGGCCCAAGATCATGGTGTCGCGCCCGGACTCGATCCGCTTTGCAATTGCAATTTCGCCCTCGCGCGATAACAATTCAACCGCGCCCATTTCGCGCAGATACATGCGGACAGGGTCGTCGGTGCGTTCACCGGTGCCTGTTTTCTTGATCGTGTTAGTCAGCGAGCGGGGATCATTTTCGGAAATGTTGTCGATGGTTTCGACTTCTTCCTCTTGCTCCTCCTCCTCACCATCTTCGACGGCTTCGTCATTCTCAACGATTTGAACGCCCATGTCGTTAATCGCCGACATGACGTCTTCAATCTGTTCGGACGACATCTGATCCTGCGGTAGCGCCGCATTTAGCTCGTCATAGGTAAGGAAGCCCCGGCGCTTCGCCTTAGCTAGCAGCTTTTTGACAGTCGCATCATTTAGGTCAATCAGCGGTGCATCACCGTTTTCGACAATATCTTCTTCGTTTTCATTTGCGCGACTTGCCAAAATAATTCCCCGTTAAACTTACAAACTGTCCTCATCACGCCGAAAGAACTCGATGATGCGGTCGTCAAATACCTTTTTTTCGTGGCGCAACCTTTGCTGTTCGGCAAAAGTCTCGTCCGTCATTTCTAAACTCGCCAAATATGTGGCGCGATCCAATGCTTCTTCCAGCGCAGGACGCTGCTTCATCAGCCGAATTGCTTCACCCAAATCTTTTGAAGCGTTGGACAAACCGTCGCTTCCTCCAATCAACTCTTCGCGGTTAAAGGCAAATACCGTGCCGTTGCTGTGCAGGAGCGTTGAAGCGACATTATACAACTTCTCGTCCAATATGGTAATTAACCCGTCTGTATCAAGCGATTCTTTGGTAAAAGATTCGTTGAGCATCACGTTTAGCAACGCCGCGTGATTCGCGTCGGGCGGAATGAAGTCGCTAAGTGCCTCGTGATGTTGTCGGATGAGCGCCGGATGGCGCAGCAGCGCGCCGAGTACACCCTGAATAAGAAAGTCAGATCCCTTGGCATTGAAGCTTTTGGTTTCGGCGCCAGGCGGCAAGATCTGCGGTTTACGCCAGTCACGGTTCTGCCCACGCACAAACGGCCCTGAGCGCGCAGGTGATGTGGTTCGACGTTGCACGAACAGATTATCAAACCGCTCGCGAAAGGCATCGGCGTAATGGCGGCGGATTTCGCCATCAGCGATGTTGGCCGTATGCGCACCAAGGCGCTGTTTAAGCCCCGCACGGTCCTCTGGCATGTCTAGCGGACCAGAGGCTACCTCAGTCCTCCAGAGCCTCTCCACGAGCGGCTGAGAGGCTTCTAGAAGCTTTGTAAGGGCAGTCGCGCCGGATGACTTCACAACATCGTCCGGGTCTTGTCCCGCAGGCAGTGTCACGAACTGCAAGCTGTGGCCTGGCTTTAACAATGGTAGCGCCCGCAAAGCTGCTCGCATGGAGGCTTTCTGACCAGCGGCGTCACCGTCAAAGCATAATAAGGGCTTTTCCGCCATCCGCCACAGCATCTGGATCTGCTGTTCTGTAAGTGCAGTGCCAAGCGGCGCTACGGTGTCGGCAAAGCCGGCCTGCGCCAACGCAATGACGTCCATATAGCCTTCGACCACAATCACGCGCCCCGTTTGCCGCGAAGCTGGAGAACATTTGTCTAGATTGTACAGCGTGCGGCCCTTGTCGAACAAAGGCGTGTCCGGCGAGTTGAGATATTTCGGCTCCCCTTCGCCCAAAATACGGCCACCAAAGGCGATTACGCGGCCACGTGGGTCACGGATTGGGATCATCAACCGGCCACGAAAGCGGTCGTACGGGGCTTTCTCCTCCACCGAGATTAGCAACCCTGCCTCAATCAGCATCGGGTCGCCAAATTGCTTAAGCGCTGTCTTCAGGCCAGTGCGATTATCAGGGGCAAGGCCAAAGCCAAAATCCCGGATTGTCTGCTCTGTAAAACCACGCTGTTTCAGGTAGCCACGCGCGGCAGCACCTTCCACGCCAAGCAATTGCGTCACAAACCACGCCTGCGCTGCCGTCATGACGTCATACAGGCTGTTCGCCTTCTCCGCCCGCTGAGCCGCTTGCGGGTCAGGAGCAGGGACATCCATTCCGGCTTCGGCTGCCAATTCCTTGATTGCGTCCATGAACGAAAGGCCGCGCTGGTCGGTCATCCAACGGATGGCATCGCCATGGGCGGAGCAGCCGAAGCAGTGGTAGAAGCCTTTTTCGTCGTTGATCGTGAAGCTGGGCGACTTCTCATTATGGAACGGACAGCAGGCTTTGTACTCCCGCCCCGCCTTGGTCACTTTTACGGTCCGTCCGATCAGCGCAGAAAGCGTCGTTCGCGAACGCAACTCATCAAGCCATTGTGGGGTAAGAGACACCTATCGCCGTCCTGCAATGTCTGCCCCAAATATCAACTCAAGGCCGCTTTCACCAGCCCACTGGCCTTGCTCATGTCGAGCTGCGGACCATGGCGTTCTTTCAAAGTTGCCATCACGCGGCCCATATCTTTCAGGCTCTCTGCGCCAAGTTCTGTCTTGATACCTTCAATCGCGGCGCTGGTTTCCGCGTCGCTCAACTGCGCGGGCAGGAAATCTTCGATGATCGCAAGTTCAGCCGCCTCAATCGCCGCCAGCTCTGCGCGGCCGCCCTGCTCATAAAGCGCGATTGATTCGCGGCGCTGCTTG
Source organism: Sphingorhabdus sp. (assembly GCF_029865925.1). Classification (GTDB taxonomy): domain Bacteria; phylum Pseudomonadota; class Alphaproteobacteria; order Sphingomonadales; family Sphingomonadaceae; genus Sphingorhabdus_B. The sequence continues at coordinate 17,865 of NZ_JARXAI010000022.1, read as the reverse complement.
ATCATCTTTTGCATGACCTCAACCACCATTGCGTCGTCATCGGGCAATTGCGATGCCGTGCGCAGTTCAATTTCGCGGTCTTTGATCTTGGCCAGGATCAGGCGCACGGCGGCCAGCCGGTCTTTCTCGCCTGCCTTCATGGCAGTGATCTGGGCGGCTTTTATGGTGTCACGAATCATATTAGGTTCCGAATTTTGATCGAACACGCTGTTAGACCAACATCCAGATTTCGTCACCCGGAACTTGGTTAAGGGTCTTAATCCGGTTTCATCCACAGTTAAGATGCGGAAACGCGTTCACGTTGGCGAGATTGGCATTGACGCTGGTGCCGATCATCTCTAGGCCCGGTGCCTTAGCGACATTGCTGTAATCTGTTTATCAGGAGCGACCCCATCATGGCCGACCCCAACTCTTCGCGCGCGCCTTCTGGAGCGACGGGGGTATTGGTTCTGGCGTCCGGGGAAGTTGTCTGGGGCAGGGGCTTTGGCGCAGAGGGTCAGGCGGTGGGCGAAGTTTGCTTCAACACCGCAATGACCGGCTATCAAGAGGTTATGACGGACCCGTCTTATGCCGGACAAATCATCAACTTCACCTTCCCCCATATCGGCAATGTTGGCACGAACCCCGAAGATGTCGAGGCGCTTAACCCCCATGCTTTGGGCGCAATTGTCCGGCAAGACGTGACTGACCCATCAAATTTTCGTAGCACGCAGCATTTCGATGCATGGATGCAGTCCAACGGTCGCATCGGCATATCGGGCGTCGATACCCGCGCGCTGACCCGGCTCATCCGCGTCGCTGGCGCGCCAAATGCCGTGATCGCGCACTCCGCCAGCGGCGATTTTGACGTGCCGGCCATGTTGGCGCGGGCGAAGGCCTGGGCTGGGTTGGAGGGCATGGACCTTGCGAAGGATGTGACCACGTTGCAGACTTATGGCTGGGACCAAGGACTTTGGAAGTTGGGTACAGGCTACGCAGCGCCAGCCAAGGGGCGGAAAAAGGTCGTCGCCATCGACTATGGTATCAAACACAATATCCTACGCAATCTGTTGGATGTAGGCTGCGATGTAACTATCGTTTCTGCCACAGCGACTTTTGAGGAAATCATGGGACACGCGCCCGACGGCCTGTTCCTGTCGAACGGCCCCGGCGATCCGGCGGCGACGGGTGTGTATGCCGTGCCCGTGATCAAACAATGGCTGGTAACCCAAAAGCCGTTGTTCGGTATTTGCTTGGGGCATCAAATGCTTGGCCTTGCCGTTGGCGCGAAGACCGAAAAGATGCATCAGGGCCATCGCGGCGCAAACCATCCGGTCAAGCGCCTCAGCGACGGTGCGGTTGAGATAACGAGCATGAACCATGGCTTCGCTGTGGACGCCACGACCTTGCCAGCCAACGCGAAGGCGACGCATATCAGCCTGTTCGACGGCAGCAATTGCGGCTTCGAACTCGCGAACCAACCAGCGTTTAGCGTGCAATACCACCCCGAAGCCTCACCCGGCCCGCAGGACAGTCATTATCTGTTCGAAAAATTTGCGGGGATGATGAGATGAGGCGCATGATGCATGATCGGTTTTTAATGATCCGCGCAACGATCTCCTCCACACCTCGTCATAGCCATGATCGGACGGCCAGGGTTTTTGGAAATATGAATTAAAATGCCCAAACGTACTGACATAAAATCCATCCTCATCATCGGCGCTGGCCCCATAATTATCGGGCAGGCGTGCGAGTTTGATTATTCGGGAACGCAGGCGTGTAAGGCGCTGCGCGAAGAGGGCTATCGCATCATCCTTGTCAACTCCAATCCGGCGACGATCATGACCGATCCGGATATAGCCGACGCGACTTATGTTGAGCCGATTACACCCGAAATTGTTGCCAAGATAATCGAAAAAGAACGCCCCGACGCGGTGTTGCCGACGATGGGCGGGCAGACCGCGCTGAACGTTGCGCTGGCTTTGTTCAACGATGGCACGCTGGCGAAACATGGCGTGGAGATGATCGGCGCGGATGCCGAGGCAATTGATAAGGCCGAGGACCGGATCAAATTCCGCGACGCGATGACCAAAATTGGTCTGGAATCGGCGCGGTCGGGCATCGCGCATTCGTTGGAAGAGGCGTTGGAGGTTCTGGAACGCACGGGGCTACCATCGATCATCCGCCCAAGCTTCACCATGGGCGGCACAGGCGGCGGGATTGCGTATAATCGCGACGAGTTTATCAAGATCGTCAATGGCGGGCTTGATGCCTCGCCAACCACTGAAGTGTTGATTGAAGAATCGCTGCTCGGTTGGAAAGAATATGAGATGGAAGTCGTGCGTGACCGCGCGGACAACGCAATCATCATCTGCTCGATCGAAAATATTGACCCGATGGGCGTGCATACCGGCGATTCCATCACCGTCGCGCCAGCGCTGACTCTGACGGACAAAGAATATCAGATCATGCGCAATGCCAGCATAGCTTGCTTGCGTGAAATCGGCGTAGAAACAGGTGGCTCCAACGTACAGTTTGCGGTCAATCCCGCCGATGGCCGCCTGATCGTGATCGAAATGAACCCGCGCGTTTCACGGTCTTCGGCGCTTGCGTCAAAGGCGACTGGTTTCCCGATTGCCAAGGTCGCGGCGAAACTCGCGGTAGGCTATACCCTCGACGAGATTACCAATGATATTACCGGCGCAACGCCCGCATCGTTTGAGCCGACTATTGATTATGTCGTAACCAAAATCCCCCGCTTTGCCTTTGAAAAATTCAAGGGTGCCGAGCCGCTTCTCCACACGGCCATGAAGTCTGTGGGCGAAGTTATGGCGATTGGTCGCAACATCCATGAAAGCATGCAAAAGGCGCTGCGTGGTCTGGAAACGGGTCTGTCAGGGTTCAACTATATCGATGCGCTTAAGGGCGCTTCAAAGGATGAACTGTCTGCCGAACTTAGCCGTGCGACGCCTGACCGCTTGCTGGTCGCGGCACAAGCGCTGCGTGAGGGCATGAGCGTAGCTGAGATCCATGCGATTGCGAAGTTCGACCCATGGTTCCTCGAACGGCTTGAGGAAATCATCGCCGCCGAGAATGATGTTAAGACCAACGGCCTGCCCAATACGGCGGAAGCGCTCCGTCGCCTAAAAGCCATGGGTTTTTCGGACAAGCGTCTGGCCTATCTGGCGGTGGAATCGGTCAATGTGCGTCCGGGGATGGAAACCGCAATCCGCCGTGGTTCTGGCATCGCTATGCAAGCCGCTCGCGCGATGGCGGGTGCTGTCACTGAAAATGAAGTGCGTGCGCTACGTCATAAACTCGGCGTGCGTCCGGTGTTCAAGCGCATTGACACATGCGCAGCTGAATTTGAGGCGAAAACGCCATATATGTATTCGACCTATGAGGCGCCAAGCTTTGGCACGCCGGAATGCGAAAGCCAGCCCACAGATCGCGAAAAAATCGTGATTTTAGGTGGTGGTCCGAACCGCATCGGGCAGGGTATCGAATTCGACTATTGCTGCGTCCACGCATGCTTTGCATTGGCAGATGCAGGTTATGAGACGATCATGGTCAACTGTAACCCGGAAACGGTGTCGACCGATTACGACACCTCGGATCGCCTGTATTTCGAACCACTGACGGCCGAAGATGTCCTTGAAATCCTGCATGTTGAGCAACAAAATGGCACGCTGAAGGGCGTGATCGTTCAGTTTGGCGGGCAAACGCCTTTGAACCTGGCCAAAGCACTTGAGGCAGCGGGTATACCGATATTGGGGACATCACCCGACGCTATCGACTTGGCAGAGGACCGCGAGCGTTTTGCCGCGCTCATCAATAAGCTCAAGCTCAAGCAACCAGAAAACGGCATTGCGCGTAGTCGGGATGAAGCCATCAAAGTTGCTGACAGCATTGGTTATCCTGTCTTGATGCGGCCGTCTTATGTTTTGGGTGGTCGTGCGATGGAAATCGTCGATACGCAGCTGCAATTGGAAAACTACATCCAGACGGCGGTGATCGTCTCGGGCGATTCGCCCGTGCTCATAGACAGCTATTTACGTGACGCCATTGAGGTGGATGTGGATGCACTGTGCGATGGTGACGAGGTTGTTGTAGCTGGAATTTTGCAGCATATCGAGGAAGCTGGCGTGCACAGCGGCGATTCTGCGTGCACCATCCCGCCTTACAGTCTGCAGGCGGACATCATTGCCGAAATTCGCCGCCAGACTGAATTACTTGCGGTTAACTTGCATGTGCGCGGCCTGATGAACATCCAGTTTGCGGTCAAAGATAATGAAGTTTACCTGATTGAGGTAAATCCGCGCGCCAGCCGTACGGTGCCATTCGTGGCAAAGGCAATCGGCGCGCCAATCGCTAAGATTGCCGCCCGCGTCATGGCGGGTGAAAAGTTGAAGGATTTGCCGCCAATCAACCTCAATATCGATTATATTGCTGTGAAAGAGGCTGTATTCCCGTTTGATCGCTTCCCCGGGGTTGACCCAGTACTTTCGCCAGAAATGAAGTCTACCGGCGAAGTCATGGGCATTGACCGTGATTTTGCGACCGCCTTTGCCAAATCGCAAATCGGTGCGCGGATGCCGCCACCGATGAGCGGGAAGTTGTTTGTTTCAGTAAAAGACACAGACAAGCCGGTTATCGTTCCCGCGGTCCGTCAAGCGATTGCATGCGGCTTCACCGTTTGTGCGACCGGCGGCACGGCAGACTATCTGTTGGCGCAGGGCATAGAGGTTGAGCGCGTCAACAAGGTCGCACAGGGTCGTCCGCACATTGTCGACAAGATTAAGGATGGTGATATCCAACTTATCTTTAATACAACTGAAGGTTGGCAGAGTCTGAAGGACAGCGAAGAAATTCGCCGCTCCGCGCTAGTGGGCAAGGTTTCGCAATATACCACCGCTGCGGGCAGTGTAGCAGTTGCACAGGCGATCGCCGCGCTACAACAACGGCAACTTGAAGTTCGGCCACTTCAGGACTATTATTAACACGAGCAGTATCTTTCCCCGACAATTGAACTGCATATCGGATGGTTTGTTATCATTCATCCGGTCGGGAACTTTTTGTGACGAAGGGTTTTTGCCTGATGGCGAGTTTTGAGAAATATCCCATGTTGGCCGAAGGCTATGAAAAGCTGACGACTGACTTGAAGCGCCTTCGTGATGAGCGTCCGATGATTGTGGAAGCAATCGAGGAAGCACGCGCGCATGGCGATTTGTCGGAAAATGCCGAATATCATGCTGCTAAGGAACGCCAGGGTCAGGTTGAGGCCTCTATTTCCGAAATCGAGGACAAGATCGGTCGTGCGCAGATCATCGACCCTTCAACATTATCTGGTGACAAAATCGTCTTCGGTGCAACTGTCAGCTTGATGGACGAAAATGATAAGCCAATTCGCTACCAACTGGTCGGTGAAACCGAAGCAGATGCAAAGGCGGGCCGTATCTCCTACAATTCGCCATTGGGGCGCGCGCTCATTGGACGCATTGTCGAGGACGAAATCGAGGTTACGGTGCCGTCTGGCGACAAATATTACCTCGTTTCTAAAATCGAATTTATCTGATCATGCGCTTCTGTTTGAAGCGCTGAGTGGCCTGATATGCAGTTTCCGCATGGCCCCGTTACAAATAAATTGGTCATCATCAATCTGGTGATAGCGGCTGTTTTACTGGTCCCGTCTTGGTGGAATCATGCCGTGATGGCGGGCGGATTTTTCCCTATCCGCTTTAGCAACGTTGCTGTGGCGTTTCCGGACGTCGGTTTTTTGGTTCCGACATATTTGACGCCGTTGTCGGCAGCTTTTCTGCACGGAGGCATAACACATGTGCTGATGAACATGCTGACGTTGCTGCTGATCGGCAAAATGGTGGAGCGCGTTTTGGGCGGCAGGCTGTACCTTTCCGTGTATTTCTTGTCTGCCTACGCTGCCTCCGCGACAGAATGGCTGGCGACGTTTATGGCATTGCCCTTATCCATCGACATGATGGCGCCAGCCATTGGTGCAAGCGGAGCCATATCCGGCGTTATTGGTGTTTACGCGCTGTTGTTTCCGAACAACAAACCGAAGGCATGGGGACCGATTCCCGCCGCTTATGCGCGGCCTTTCCATCTCACTTTAGCGTGGGTAGGTCTAAATCTAGCTTTGGGGTTTGTTGGCCCTGGAATTGGTGTAGCCATTGCAATCTGGTCGCATATTGGTGGGTTTGTTGCCGGATTGCTTCTGGCGCGGCCAATGTTGTTGTGGCGATACCGAACCGCGTAATCGACCCACCCTAGTTTAGTCAGCTTTCCGGCTGCAAAAGCTTATGCAAGTGCACGACGAGATATTTCATTTCGGCATCATCAACTGTTCGCTGGGCGGCGCCCCTCCATGCCTCCTCGGCACTGGCATAGTCCGGGAACATGCCAACAATGTCCAAATTTTCGAGGTCAGTAAATTTCAATGTCTGTGGGTTTTTAACGCGGCCACCAAAAACCAGATGCAATTTCGTATCGTTCAAAAAACTATCCTTAATTCTTTTCCTTGGCCGCTTCGGTGGCGGCTTGACCAGCGGCCCTTAACGCAAGAGCAGCATTGCTAACAAACTCTTTGAATTGCGCACGCACCGCATCGCCGTTGAGGCCGAGCGTGTCGACCTGGTTCATGCCAGCCAACTTTGCAGCTTCTGCCATTTTACGGGTCTTTTTGTTCAGCTTTTTGCCAGTTTTGCCCAAAATTTTTGTCTCGCGTTCCGTGCGCGGAAGAAGCGCGCCGACGATAGCACCAACGGCAATTCCACCTATTATCATCGCAAGCGGGTTCTTGTCGATACCTTCGCTTGTCTTTGCCTTGGCCTGGCGAGCGATAACCTTAGACTGCTCAACGCTTGAGACCGCGGTATCTTTGCCTTTTTCAAAGGCTGCCGTAGCTTTTTTACGCACCGCAACACTGGACTGCGCGGTTTTTGCCTTCGCGCTATCGGCTGCGGATTTGATGCTGTTGCCAATCTTGCTCATATATCGTTCCTATATCATTTGCTTTTGGGCTTTTTGATTTTACTTTTCCGCAGGCTAGAAATCCAACGGGAAATCGGACGGCGGGCCGCAAACAACAATACACCCACTCCGACTATGCCGAGAACGGGCGCATTTTGTTTTGCCGCTTGAACTGTTTCGCCTGCAACCTGTTTCGCTTGCGTCGTTTTACGTTCAACGAAACGCGCGAGCTGATTTCGCGGATTTAGAATATCACGCGTCACAGCCAAGCTGTCGTTGAACTTGCGCCGCAAATAACGCCGTTCTGCATTTGATAAAATGACACTGTCGCGGTCCGTAATATCCGGCTCTTCAGGTAAGATCGTCGACATTTTTCTCTATCTCCGGAAAGTAAACTTTCCGCATCCATTTTCGAGCCATTGTACCGAAAATGAGTCCAATGATTACAAAGCTGATCGTCACGAGCAAGGTGGCCCCTAATGGACCAATCAGATGGGATAATGTCAGCACTAGGCCAAGAACAAGTGCGATAGAGGCGCCGCCGAATGCGAATGCTGCGATGGCTCCGTAACGGAACGACCAGCTCAACACATGTCGGCTATAGTCAAGCCGTGAACGGTGATAGCGCATCTCTGCTTTCACCATCGCACGCAGATCCTCCATCACCAACGTAACCTGCTCGCTGGCGGTTGGTTCAATAGGCGGAGCATTGTCTTCTGCCGCATCATATTTGGGATCATCTGTCTTCATTGGACCCGCTTATCAATCATTGGCGGCATTTTGCAATGCCGCCCGTGTTTAAGATTTACGCGTCTTTCCCGCCCGAACGCACAAGCCGCGCCAGAACAAAGCCAATTGCGGCGGCAGCACCGATGGCGATAGCCGGGCTTTTACGAACGAAAAGCCGAGCATCTTCCGCAAGCGCGTCAACGTCCTTGGCATCCATTTTGCCGGCAAAGCCCTCAACCATATCGGCGGCGCTTCGGGCATAGTCGCCATATTGCTGCCCAACATTATCATCGATGGTGCCTGCGCTGTCGCGGATAAGCTTGCTGATGCTGTCAACAGCTTCGGTGGCGCGATCTTTGCCCTTCGTGGCGGCTGCGCGGACGCTATCGGTTGCTTGTGCCTTGAAATCATCTATGCCCGATTTGACCTTCGATTTGACGTTGCCAGCCTCACCCTTAGGCGGTTGTGTTTTTGCCACAGCCTTTGGTGCAGTAGCAGTCGCCGACTTTGCTGCAGTTTTAACAGCAGGCTTGGCAGTCGCTTGCTTTCTTGCCGACTTCTTTGCTTGCGCGGGTTTGGCGACGGCTTTGGGTTTTTGGGTTTCGGCCATAAGAATGACTCCTTTCTAACATGGGGTGGCGAAAGCGTATGTCTTGTTACGACTGATATTTGTCTTGCGAGTGCCTTAGACAACTATAGCACCGCAAATTTAGTTTTAAAATCGATATGTCGGTGCATCGTTGCCAAATCCTAAACACAAGGATAGACGCGCTGGCATATCCTTACACATGCACAAACGGACTTTTTCTATGACTGCAATTCTCGACATTCATGCACGCCAAATTCTCGACAGCCGGGGCAACCCGACCGTTGAAGTTGATGTTTTGTTGGATGATGGCAGCTTTGGCCGTGCAGCAGTGCCGTCAGGTGCGTCGACGGGGGCTTATGAAGCCATGGAAAAACGCGATGGCGACGCATCCAGATATATGGGCAAGGGTGTGCTTCGGGCTATTGAAGCGGTGAATGGTCCGATCTTTGAAGCTTTGGTTGAGCTCGACGCTGAGGAGCAAGAAAATATCGATGCGGTGATGATCAATCTTGATGGCACCGACAATAAGTCAAATCTTGGTGCTAACGCGATTTTAGGGGTCAGTCTTGCTGTTGCGAAGGCTGCGGCAGATGCGCGCGGGTTGCCTTTATATCGATATGTTGGCGGCGTGAATGCGCATGTGCTTCCGGTGCCAATGATGAACATCATCAACGGCGGCGAACATGCCGACAACCCCATTGACTTTCAGGAGTTCATGGTGATGCCAGTCGGGGCTGGCTCGATATCTGAAGCTGTCCGTTGGGGATCTGAAATATTCCACACGCTCAAGAAGGGTCTGCATAAAAAGGGTCTCGCGACCTCGGTTGGCGACGAAGGTGGTTTTGCACCGAATTTGGCATCAACACGCGCTGCGCTCGATTTCATAATGGCCTCGGTTGAAAAGGCTGGGTTCAAGGCTGGCGACGACGTCGTGTTGGCGCTGGATTGCGCAGCAACCGAATTTTTCCGCAATGGCAAATACGAGATATCGGGAGAGGGGCTTTCGCTCTCACCGCACGAAATGGCAGATTATCTTGCGGCATTGTGCAAGGATTATCCGATATTGTCGATTGAAGACGGCATGAGCGAAGATGATTTTGAAGGCTGGAAGGCCATCACGGACAAAATTGGCCAAGAGGTTCAGTTGGTGGGGGATGATTTGTTCGTAACCAACCCGGAGCGTCTTTCCATGGGGATAGGCAAGGGTTTAGCAAACTCTTTGTTGGTGAAGGTTAACCAAATTGGCACCCTGACCGAGACACTCGCCGCCGTGTCCATGGCGCACCGTGCGTCTTACACGGCAGTCATGTCACACCGTTCGGGCGAAACCGAAGATGCGACGATTGCTGACCTTGCGGTCGCGACCAATTGCGGTCAGATCAAAACTGGAAGCCTTGCGCGTTCCGACCGGTTAGCCAAGTACAACCAGCTTATTCGTATCGAAGAAGAGCTTGGCGCTTCTGCGGTATATGCTGGACGGAGCATTTTCCGCTGAGCCCGATTTCCTTGCCATTTCGTGTAAAATATGATTCAATTAAATGATGTTCCGAAGCAATAAAAAACCCGAATATTTAAAATCGGTTGTTGGTCCCGCACTGGCGCTTTTGGCCTTGCTCGGCATTGCATTATACGCCTTGCTTGGCCCGACGGGGATCATCGCCTGGACCGATTATCGTTTGGCACTGAGCGAACGGAAAGTCGAGTTGGCAAAATTAAAAAAGGAACGGGACGCTCTGCGTAACCGTCAGTTATTGCTGGATCGGGATAATGTAGACCCCGACTTGGCTGGGGAATTGATGCGCAAGGAATTGAACGTTGTCGCCCCTGATGAGGTTGTCGTTCCACTGAAGTGATACGCCGCGCACAAAATGAATAGCTATCTGCTGCTTTGCGCAACGGAAAAGCGCTTTTCAGACACGGTCATTTTGATTAGGCACTTTGCATGCGCAAATAAAAGTTCCACAAAAGGAAATAATTTTGGCCACCACCCCAGTGAAGAAGACATCATCCAAAAAGGCCAGTGTTAGCGAGGATGCAGGCCGCGCCAACCGCGAGCGTCCGGATGAGCCGAAGCCGTATAAAGCGCACAAGGAAGAGCTTTTGAAGTTCTACCGCGACATGCTTCTTATCCGCCGGTTTGAGGAAAAGGCAGGGCAGCTTTATGGCCTTGGTCTTATTGGTGGTTTCTGCCATTTGTATATCGGGCAGTAAGCGGTGGCGATTGGGCTGCAATCCGCGCTGACGCCGGGTAAGGACAGCGTGATAACAGGATATCGGGACCATGGTCACATGCTGGCTTATGGCATAGATCCAAATATCATTATGGCCGAACTGACAGGCCGCGCAGTTGGCATATCAAAGGGTAAGGGCGGGTCGATGCACATGTTTTCGACGGCCCATAAATTTTACGGCGGACATGGCATTGTTGGCGCGCAGGTGTCACTGGGCGCGGGCCTTGCCTTCGGGCATAAATATGCGAACGATGGCGGTGTGTGCCTTGCCTATTTCGGTGATGGTGCGTCCAATCAGGGGCAGGTGTACGAAAGCTTCAACATGGCTGAGCTTTGGAAGCTGCCTATCATTTTCGTGATTGAAAATAACCAATATGCGATGGGAACAAGCGTCAACCGTGCGTCATCCGAAGATCAACTTTACCGCCGAGGTGAAAGCTTCCGCATTCCCGGTATTCAGGTAGACGGCATGGATGTGCTTGCGGTCCGAGGTGCAGCCGAGGTTGCGCTGGATTGGGTGCGCAGCGGCAAGGGCCCTGTATTGTTGGAAATGAAAACCTACCGTTATCGGGGGCATTCCATGTCAGATCCTGCCAAGTACCGCAGCCGCGACGAGGTCCAGTCCGTGCGCGACAACAGCGACCCGATTGAAGGATGCAAGGCATATCTCACCGAGATGGGTGTCAGCGAAGATGCCCTGAAGCTGATCGAAAAAGAAATCCGGACAATTGTAAACGAAGCCGCGGACTTTGCCGAGACGTCACCGGAACCCAATCTTTCCGAACTATATACCGACGTCCTGGTGGAGCAATATTGATGGCAATCGAACTAAAGATGCCCGCGCTTTCGCCAACGATGGAAGAAGGCACTTTGGCCAAATGGTTGGTCAAAGAAGGCGACAGTGTGAAGTCAGGCGATATCCTTGCTGAAATCGAAACCGATAAGGCTACGATGGAGTTCGAGGCGGTCGATGAGGGTATTATATCCTCGATTACGGTTGCTGAGGGCACGGATGGCGTAAAGGTTGGTACGGTCATTGCGCTGATTTTAAGCGAAGATAAAGAGCAGACGCCTTCTGCTGAGCCAAACGTCAACGCCAGGGCCGACCCTGCGCCGGTAACACAGCCTTACGAGACACCTGCTAAGGTAGCGCCCAAGCCCGACCCAATCGTTTCCAACGGCAATATGCAATCGGTAACTTTGCGTGAAGCATTGCGCGATGCCATGGCAGAGGAAATGCGCCGCGATGACCGCGTGTTTGTAATGGGTGAGGAAGTCGCCGAGTATCAGGGCGCCTATAAAGTCACACAGGGGCTGCTTGACGAGTTCGGCGCACGCCGCGTCATCGATACGCCCATTACCGAATATGGTTTTGCAGGCATAGGCACTGGCGCCGCAATGGGCGGATTAAGACCAATCATCGAATTTATGACATTTAATTTCGCTATGCAGGCGATTGACCACATCATCAACTCTGCTGCGAAGACCAATTATATGTCGGGTGGACAAATGCGCTGCCCCATCGTTTTTCGCGGTCCAAATGGTGCGGCGGCGCGTGTTGGCGCGCAGCATAGCCAGAACTACGTGCCTTGGTACGCCAGTGTTCCGGGGCTTATTGTTATTGCACCTTATGACGCGGCGGACGCGAAAGGCCTTTTGAAAGCAGCTATCCGTTGCGAGGACCCTGTGGTCTTTCTAGAAAATGAGTTGCTCTATGGCCGGACTTACGAGGTTCCGGCGGGGAATGATCTTGTCGTACCAATCGGCAAAGCCCGGATTATGCGCGAAGGAAGCGACGTAACGATCGTCAGTTATTCCATCGGTGTCGGCCTTTCACTTGAGGCCGCGGCCAAACTGGCAGAAGAGGGCATTAGCGCCGAGGTCATCGACTTGCGCACTATCCGTCCGTTGGACAAGGCGACGATATTGGCAAGCTTGGCAAAAACCAACCGCTTGGTTGTGGCCGAAGAAGGCTGGCCCGTGTGTTCGGTCGGCAGCGAAATATTAGCGATATGTATGGAAGAAGGCTTCGACGATTTGGACGCGCCTGTGCTGCGTATTACGAACGAAGATGTGCCAATGCCTTACGCGGCGAACCTCGAAAAAGGGGCGCTGATTAATGTCGACAAGATTGTGGCCGGTGTCCACAAAATTGTGGGGGATTGATGACCTGTTGTGCTGGCATTTAAGTGATCCCCATGGACAGTTGGCAGCCGTAACATTCTCATTATTATGGATGCCGTCGCTGCCAGCGAGTCCAACCAAATATGGTTTCTCGATGTTGAAGAAAAATACTTCTTATTTTATTAACGATTACTTATCTATCCACGAAGTTACAGCCATATGACTGATGTTAGTTTGGACATTCTTCCTCCAACCCGTTTGGCTATTGCGTACGTGCCAGCTCATCTCCGGCCTGCGTTCGCGTTGTTGCTGCAGATTGACATGCGTTTTGGTGATATCGTGCGTACAGCTCGGGAGCCTATGATCGCGCAAATCAAGATGGCGTGGTGGCGCGACGCATTTGCCGAAGCGCTGGATCAACGTCCGAGAGGGGAGCCGTTATTGCAAGCGCTCACCGCGGTTGGGGGCATCATTCCAATGTCCGCGCTTGAGGCGCTGGTGTCTGCGTGGGAGGAGTTGCTGGGCAGCGATGAATGGACCCAAGCCGTAGCGGACAAGCATACCCAGTTGCGCGCTGAAGCGATATTCCAGACCTACGCAAATTGGGCGGGGAGTGCGCAGGACGTTCGGCCTATCGGACGGCTATGGGCTATCGAGACTTTACGAACGGCCTTTCCGCAACGCGTTGCCGATAGCGCCACCGCGCCGCTTGCGGCGCTGCCAAAGGGGCGTGCATTGCGGCCTTTGTCGATACTTAATATGTCTGTTCGAACCGCATCGGGTCCGCGTTTGGTCTGGCATGCTTTAACGGGTCTTTAGCATTATTGCGCTTTAACTGGGCTGTATTGAAGGAGGCGCAAGCAAGGCAGCGAGTTCTCATTGGCGGAGTTGCAGCATTGCTCATGGTGCTGGCAGGGCTATTATTTTGGCAAACCGCAGCAAATCAGAAATCGGTTATACCCGCGCCGCCGCCGCCTGCCATGATTTCGGACGCGCTTCCCGAAGCTGCGGCAAACGCGCCAGCTTTTGGGCCCGCGCCTCCAACACCGCCTGAAGCGCCGAAGGCGAGCCGCGAAGAGGTGCGCTTCAATCGCTAAAATCGCAACAGAGACGAGCTGGTTTTGCGGCTTGAGATGATGGGCAGCCGAACCAAGGCGTTTAAGGCGCTGGATATCGATGGCAAAAATCTGCTGACGTTTGAAGAATGGGCGGCCGCGACCGGGCAACGCTTTGCAGGCGCAGATAGAAATATGGACCAGTTACTGACCCGTAAGGAGTTTGCCCAAACACGTCCCAAGCTGGTCGCCAAACCGGGGTGCCGTTGTTAAGCCGCTATAGATTGGGCTGCGATCCACGCGTTCAAGTCGGTGCGGGCCCTGCCAGTCATCGTTGCTTTGCGTGATTTCTTGTGCACTTTATCCTCGAGCGGCGCGAACAGGCCGAAGTTAATGTTCATGGGCTGATAATCATCGGCCATTGCGTCGCCGGTGATATGGCCAAGCAACGCGCCAAGTGCCGTCGTGGAAGGCGGCGCAGTGACCGTGCGACCAGCAAGGTCAGCGGCAGTCATGATGCCGGCCATAAGGCCGACGGCGCTGCTTTCGACATAGCCCTCGCAACCCGTGATCTGGCCTGCAAAGCGAATATGCGGCGCAGACTTCAACCGCAACTGGCGATCAAGCAAGATGGGAGACCGAATGAAGGTATTGCGATGTAAGCCGCCAAGTCGTGCGAATTCTGCATTTTGAAGGCCTGGTATTGTACGCAGAAGGTCAACCTGAGCAGCGTATTTCATCTTCGTTTGAAACCCGACCATGTTCCACAATGTGCCCTGCTTATTATCCTGCCGCAGTTGGACGACTGCGTGCGCCCAGCGGCCCGTTGTCGGATTATCCAAACCCACAGGCTTCATGGGGCCAAAGCGCAATGTGTCCAACCCGCGTGAAGCCATAACTTCGATAGGCATGCAGCCTTCAAAATACGGGGTGTTGGTTTCCCATTCCTTGAACTCGGCCTTGTCAGAATCGAGTAAGCCTTGGTGAAAGGCGCGATATTGTGCTTCGTCCATGGGACAGTTGATATAATCCTTGCCTTCGCCCTTGTCCCAACGCGACGCATACCAAGCGATGTCCATGTCGATGCTGTCATGATAGACAATCGGTGCAATCGCATCGAAAAACGCCAAGCGGTCTTCGCCCGTTTTAGCCATGATGCTTTCGGCAAGATTTGTCGCAGTCAGGGGGCCCGTGGCAATTATGACGGGGCGGTCCGTTGGGATAACGTCAACCCGTTCGCGTACAATTTCAATATTATTGTTATTTTCAATATGCTTGGTTACGGCTTCTGAGAAAACATCACGATCCACGGCCAGCGCAGAACCCGCAGGAACCTTAGCGACCTCAGCCGCTTGCATGATAAGCGATCCCAAGTCGCGCATTTCCTGATGCAGAAGGCCAACGGCGTTGTTTTCGGCATCGTCCGAACGGAAGCTGTTGGAACATACCAATTCAGCCAGGCCATCGGTTTGGTGCGCCGGCGTCATTTCCCCTGTTCCACGCATTTCCGACAGCTTTACGCGCACGCCGCGCTGCGCGAGTTGCCACGCCGCTTCACAGCCAGCAAGGCCGCCACCGATAATCTGGACATCAAAATTTTTGCTCATTCGGCGCGGCTATCAAAAATCTTTGTCGCTGCACAGGCAAAAGCGCCAAGATGGGCTATGAGATTTACACTTAACTCTTCTGCCGACGGGACGATATTGCGGCCAACCCTGGTTCCGCCGCCATCTGACGCGCATAAACATAGCAGGGGACACGCGATAGTGTGGAGTGGGCAGCGTTGCACATCGGTGCGTCGCGGCTATCAGCTCAGGCGCGGGCGCATGGGTGTTAACCATCGTTGGTGAGAGGGCTGCGCTGGCGGAACATGCCGCCCACGTTACCGCAATCATGCTGCGGGAAGCTAACCCGGCTTAAGACTTTGTGGTCGACCGCTTATCTGCCTTTGCCATTGGTCCGGGGGCAGGGGCCAAGCAAGCGGTCCTCAAAATGCTTGGATGCCGCGTTCCCACAGTGCTCGATGCCGATGCGTTGACGGCGTTTGAAAAAAACCCAGAGTTACTGTTTAAAGCCGTCGCTTCGACTGACGTCATGACACCACATTTGTGCGAATTTCAGCGTATTTTTCCGGGTATTGAATTGGAGGACCGGCAGAAAGCCGTTAGTTGTGCATTCGCAGTTGTCATTCTGGGTCGCTTGCTTTCGGAGCAGCAACATCGTCGGCAGCAACCGCACCCTCGTCGTCACCTTCATCGCTCTCATCAATCTTCGCCGCGCCAACCACATGTTCATTGTCGCCGACATTGAACAAACGCACGCCAGCGGTTCCGCGGCCGAGAACGCGCAAGCTTTCGAGTGGCATGCGGATGAGCTTTGCCTGATCCGTGACGAGCATCAACTGATCGCCCTTAGTCGCGGGGAAGCTGGCCACGACTGGGCCGTTACGTTCGATATTGTCAATGTTGGTGATGCCCTGGCCTCCACGTCCAGTGCGGCGATAGCCATAAGCCGACGACAATTTACCATAGCCATTGGCGCAGACGGTGAGGATGAACTGCTCACGCTCCGCCATTTCGGTGATGCGTTCAGCGGTCATGGTGGGCTCGCCCTCTTTTTCCGGCTTCCACGGAGCAAAGCGCAGATAATCCTCACGCTCTTCGCCCGAAGTGCCAACGCGTCTCAGGATGGAGAGCGAAATAACCGCGTCGTCCTTGACAAGCTTCATAGCACGAACGCCGGTCGATGCGCGGCTTTGGAATTCGCGGATGTCGTCGGCGGCAAAGCGAATGGCCTTGCCATTGCGGCTTGCAAGCAAGACGTCATCTTCGGCACTTAACAGCTCGACGCCAATCAGTTTATCGTCGGCATCTTCGCCTTCGAACTTCATTGCGATTTTGCCGTTGCTTGGCACATTGGCAAAGGCGTCCATGCTGTTGCGGCGGGCATAGCCCTTTGCAGTTGCAAATACGACGCTGAGGCCGCCCCATTCAGCTTCATCCTCGGGCAGGGTTAAAACGTTGGAAATGACTTCACCTTCGCCAAGTGGCAGCAGGTTGACCATTGGCCGTCCGCGTGTCGACGGGCCACCTTCCGGAAGCTTCCATACTTTGAGGCGATACACCTTGCCGACGTTGGAAAAGAACAGAACCGGCGTATGTGTGCTGGTCACGAACAATTCTGTAACGGCATCCTCTTCCTTGGTCGCCATACCCGCGCGGCCCTTGCCGCCCCGGTTCTGCGCGCGGAACGTCGCCAAAGCGGTGCGTTTGATATAACCGCCATGGGTAACGGTTACGACCATTTCCTCACGCTCCATGAGGTCTTCGTCATCGAGCCCATCCCAGCTTGCGGTGATTTCGCACAAACGCGGCGTGGAGAATTCGGCGTCAATGGTGACGAGTTCGTCCCGCAAGACAGCGTATAGCTTTACACGATCGCCCAAGATGGCGAGAAGTTCGGTAATGGTCTCTGCGAGCCCTGCAAGCTCTTTACCGATCTCGTCGCGACCAAGTGCTGTCAAACGATGGAGGCGTAGCTCCAGAATTGCGCGGACCTGCAACTCGGACAATTGATAGCTGTCGCCGTTAATCTCGGCTTCTACAGCTTCTACCAATTTGATGTAGGATGCGATTTCGGCAATCGGCCATTTGCGTGCAATCAAGGCAGCGCGCGCTTCGGCGGGGCTGGCCGAACCACGAATTATCCGCACAACTTCGTCCAAATTGGTAACCGCGACCACAAGGCCAAGCAACAAATGCGCGCGTTCGCGGGCCTTGTTGAGCTCAAACTTGGTCCGGCGGGTAATGACTTCTTCACGGAAACGAATGAAGGTTTCGATGATATCGCGTAGGTTCAGAACCTCTGGTCGTCCACCACGAATGGCGAGCATATTGGCCGGAAAGCTTGATTGCGCCTGTGTGTGGCGCCACAATTGGTTGAGGACGACGTCCGTGGTCGCATCACGCTTTAGGTCGATAACAATGCGCACGCCCTTGCGGGTCGATTCATCGCGGATGTCGGACACACCCTCGATGCGCTTGTCTTTGGCGGCTTCGGCGATTTTCTCGACAAGGCCGGATTTGCCGACTTGAAACGGAATGCTGGTGAGGACGATTGACCGGCGGTCGCCTTTTCCTTCTTCAATCTCACGCCGCGCGCGCTGCATGAT
>NZ_JARXAI010000008.1 GCF_029865925.1 Sphingorhabdus sp. | reverse complement strand
CGCAGGGACAGGAGACCGAAAGCCGGGTTCTGTCGCGGGCGGTCAAGCTGCATCTGGAGCACCGCGTGATGCTGAATGGCAACCGCACGATTGTGTTCAAATAAAAGGGCGCAACCAGCCCAACGATTTGGTTAAGTTTAGGAGACCCGATTACCATGAAGACGCGCGCAGCTGTTGCCTTTGAAGCGAAGAAGCCACTTGAGATTGTCGAGCTTGACCTTGAAGGTCCCAAGGCTGGCGAAGTCTTGGTGGAGATTATGGCGACCGGCATTTGCCATACAGATGCTTATACACTCGATGGCTTTGACAGCGAGGGGATCTTCCCGAGCGTGCTTGGCCATGAAGGCGCAGGGATTGTGCGCGAAGTCGGCGCAGGCGTGACCAGCGTAAAGCCTGGCGATCATGTTATTCCATTGTACACGCCGGAGTGCCGCCAGTGTAAGTCCTGCCTGTCCGGCAAGACCAACCTGTGCACCGCCATTCGTGCGACACAGGGCAAGGGGTTGATGCCCGACGGCACAACGCGCTTCAGCTATAAGGGCCAGCCTATATTCCATTATATGGGCTGCTCGACATTTTCGAACTTCACTGTGCTTCCGGAAATCGCCGTGGCCAAAATCCGTGAAGACGCACCGTTCCAGTCAAGCTGCTATATCGGTTGCGGCGTGACCACTGGCGTTGGCGCAGTGGTGAACACGGCAAAGGTGCAAGTCGGCGACAATGTCGTTGTCTTTGGCCTTGGCGGCATTGGACTGAACGTCATTCAGGGCGCACGGCTTGCTGGCGCTGGCATGATTATCGGCGTTGATATTAATCCTGTCCGCGAAGAATGGGGCCGCAAGTTCGGCATGACCGCGTTCCTGAACTCCAGGGGCATGAGCCGTGAAGATGTTGTCGCAAAGATTGTCGAGATGACCGACGGCGGCGCGGATTACACCTTTGATGCCACCGGCAACACCGAAGTGATGCGCACCGCGCTTGAGGCATGCCATCGTGGCTGGGGCACCAGCATCATCATTGGTGTGGCCGAAGCGGGCAAGGAAATTGCCACCCGTCCATTCCAACTCGTGACCGGCCGCAACTGGCGCGGCACCGCCTTTGGCGGGGCCAAGGGCCGCACCGACGTTCCCAAGATCGTCGACATGTATATGACCGGCAAGATCGAAATCGACCCGATGATTACGCATGTCATGGGGCTTGAGGACATCAACAAGGCATTTGAATTGATGCATGCGGGTGAAAGCATCCGCAGTGTCGTGGTGTTTTAAAATAGGGAGAAGTAATAATGTATAGTCATATGATGGTCGGCAGCAATGATATTGCCCGTTCAAAGAAATTCTACGACGCAACCTTTGCCACCATGGGCGGTAAGCCTGGCATGCAGGATCCTAAGGGCCGTTTAATCTACATGCTCAATGGATCGATGTTCCTTGTGACGCCGCCGATTGATGGCAATCCTGCAACGCATGGCAATGGTTGCACTATTGGCTTCGCGATGACTCCTGAACAAGCCAATGCATGGCATAAGGCGGGTGTCGACAATGGCGGTGAAGCGATTGAAGATGCGCCCGGCATCCGCGAAGGCAATGGTATGAAAATGTACCTCGCTTATTTGCGTGATCCGGATGGCAATAAGCTGTGCGCCTTGCACCGCGTCACCGACTGATACGAAAATAATCATGACCGATGCCGAGACGCAGCTTTATGACGACTTGACTGCGCTTGGCATCGGCTATGCAATCTACGAACATCCCGCCGTCTTTACGGTGGAAGAGAGCAACCTGCACACGGACAATATTCCCGGCGCGCACACAAAGAACCTGTTCCTCAAGGACAAAGCGGGACATTATTTTCTCGTAACTGTTCCGGCGGATGCGCGGGTTGATTTGAAGGCACTGCCAAGTGCGATAGGCTGTGGCCGCGTCAGCTTTGGTAAGGCCGAGGACATGGAGCGCTTGCTTGGCATCACGCCCGGGTCTGTCACGGCGTTGGCAGCAATTAACGATAGGGGCGACGCCGTAAGTTTTGTGCTCGACGAGTCATTTTTGCAGGCAGAGTTTATCAACTGTCACCCATTACGAAACAGTGCAACGCTTGGCCTTGCGCCGGATGACCTTGTGCGCGCACTAACCTTTTGGCGGCACCCGCCGCAGATCAGCAATATCCCGACATTGGAGCCCGCATGACCATCGAAACCCTTTCTACCAACACATCTTTCGGTGGCGTCCAAGGCGTGTATCGACACGCATCAAAGGCAACCGGTACCGACATGACTTTTTCGGTCTATGTTCCGCCGCATGCAGAGGGCGAAACCCTTCCGATTGTGTGGTTCCTATCGGGCCTGACCTGCACCCACGCCAATGTGACTGAGAAGGGCGAGTTTCGCCGCGCCTGCGCTGAACTGGGCTTAATCTTCATCGCGCCAGACACCAGTCCGCGCGGTGAAGGCGTTCCCGACGACGCGGAAGGCGGGTATGACTTTGGCCTTGGCGCAGGATTTTATGTCGACGCGACGCAGGCGCCCTTTAATACGCATTACCGGATGCGCGATTATATCGAAACCGAGCTCCCCGCCCTTATCGCAGCGCATTTTCCCGCCGATATGCAGCGGCAAGCAATCATGGGGCATTCGATGGGTGGACATGGCGCGTTGACTATCAGTCTGCGGAACCCGGGGCGGTTCCGTTCAACATCCGCGCTCGCGCCGATCGTGTCGCCTTTGAGCTGTCCCTGGGGTGAAAAGGCGCTGGGTGGCTATATCGGACAAGACCGCGCGCAGTGGCGCGCTTATGACAGCGTTGCGCTGATAGCAGACGGTGCGCGCCTGCCTGACCTTTTGGTTGACCAAGGCAGCGACGACAATTTCTTGGAGGCACAGCTCAAGACGCGTTTGCTTGTAGAGCAGTGCGCCGCCGTTGGTCAGGCAGCGACCATCCGCATGCAACCCGGTTATGACCACAGCTATTATTTCATCTCGACCTTCATGGGCGCGCATCTTACTTGGCATGCTGAACGCTTGAAAGGCTGAGAATTTGGGCATTGGCAAAATCCTGTTTAGCGGGATAAAATGCCTAAAGGCGCGCGGGTGTAGCTCAATGGTAGAGCAGCAGCTTCCCAAGTTGAATACGGGGGTTCGATTCCCCTCACCCGCTCCAAAAATAGCCGCAACATGATCCCTCTCGAGGGGCCTTTTGTTTTACTCGATGACGCGCGGGCCGATGGTGCGTCGCCTGCCCGGCTATATACCAACCCTGTTGCAACATTGACTGCCAAAAATGGCGGCGAGCTTGAAGCGCTGCTTGTCGCGTTACGTCAGGCGCAGCAAGATGGCCTGCATGTTGCAGGATTTTTCAACTATGGCGCTGGCGCGCATTTTTTGCCGAATTTGTCACCTGTGGCAGCGGAATTGCAGGCTTGGTTCGGCGTGTTCACAGGTTTCCAGACGATAGCGGAAGACGTCGTGCTGTCGCTGTTGCCCGATCCGGCTGGCACCTGGCTATCCGAACTTCGTCCCGGCATATCGCGCGCCGATTATAGCCGGGCCTTCGCGGCGGTGCAGGAATATATTTGCGCAGGTGATATCTATCAGGCCAATCTGACATTTCCTTTATCGGCAAGCTATGCGGGCAATCCTTTGGCTTTATACGCCGCGTTGCGCGGGCGTGCCAGTGCTGGCTATGGCGGCGTCATCTGGACGGGGCAGACGCATTATTTGTCTTTTTCGCCTGAATTATTTTTCGCACTGAAAGACAAAAGGGTCACGACCAAGCCGATGAAGGGCACCGCCCAACGACAAGCCGATCCACAAAAAGACGCGGAAGTTGCCGAACGTCTCCGCACCGATCCAAAACAGCGCGCGGAAAATCTGATGATTGTCGACCTGTTGCGTAATGATCTGTCACGCATCTGCGCCGCAGGCAGTGTTCAGGTGCCCGCGCTTTTTCACATTGAAAGCTACCCAACAGTGCATCAGATGACTTCAACAGTGACTGGCGTGTTGGCCGATGGGACGGACGCTCTCGACGTCATAAGGGCTTTGTTTCCTTGCGGTTCCATCACTGGCGCACCCAAAATTCGTGCCATGCAAGTTGTCGAAGAAGTAGATGATGCTTCAAGGGGCATATATTGTGGTTCAATTGGGCGCATAGACGCCATTGGTGATGCGGCATTCAACGTAGCCATTCGCACCTTTACCGTTTGTGACACGACAAAGTCGCTGTCGTTAGGTTTGGGGTCAGGGATCGTGGCCGATTCTCACGAAGCGGATGAATGGGCCGAATGTCTGGCGAAGGGGGATTTCGCCAAGTTGGATAATCACGGGTTTGACCTGATCGAAACAATGCGTTTTGAACCCCTGGCGGGGATCTTGCGGCTTGAGCAGCATCTTGAACGTATGAAGACCAGCGCATCGTCTTTTGGTTTTGAATTTGACGTACACGCAATACGCAATCGCTTGCATGCGGGCATTATCCACGCCGCGCGGCTGTCAAAAATCCGGCTGATGGTGTCGCGGCATGGCGCACAGGCAGTTGAAATTTGGCCGTTGGAAGATGTAACTGAGTGGCGCGTTGGCATTGTCCCGCTGCCCGTCGACTCTGGAGACTTTCGACTTCGGCACAAGATTACCGATCGCGCATTTTATGATAACGCCCGCAAGGCGCGGCCCGATTGCGACGAAGTGGTCTTTGTCGGAACCGACGGCCTGCTAACTGAAGGAAGCATTACCGCCTTGTTTGTGGAGCGCGATGGCAAGCTGTTGACCCCGCGGCTTGAGACCGGGTTGCTGCCTTCAATATTGCGGCGCGAACTACTTGGGTCCGGAAAAGCGATAGAATCTGACTTAACGATAGACGATTTGGCAGATAGATTTTTGGTCGGAAACAGTCTGCGTGGATTAATAAGGGCCAATAGGGTTGCGTAACTTTTGGCGAGCCATTAGGGCCAAGCACGCAATTTCTGTTCCATAATTTCGCGAAAGTATGATGATGATTGACCATCTGTCGGCTGCCCTCGGGCGGATTGCTCCTTCGGCGACGCTTGCCATGTCGGGACGCGTGATTGATCTGAAATCGCAAGGCATTGATGTGATAGGTCTGTCGGCCGGTGAGCCTGATTTTGACACGCCTGACTTTGTAAAGGACGCTGCCATTCAGGCCATTCGTGACGGGATGACCAAATATACCGCGGTCGACGGCATCGCGCCGTTGAAGCAAGCGATCATCGCTAAGTTCAAGCGTGACAACAATATTGATTATACGCCTAAGCAAATCACCGTGAACTCAGGCGGTAAACACACCTTGTTTAACGCCCTTGTTGCGACCATCGACAAGGGTGATGAGGTCATCATCCCCGCGCCATATTGGGTCAGCTATCCGGACATCGTTCAATTTGCAGGCGGCACCCCAGTCATTGTCATGGCAACAGCTGCGCAGGATTACAAAATCACGGCCGAGCAATTGGACGCAGCCATCACGCCAAAGACCCGCTGGCTTATTTTGAATTCCCCATCCAACCCGACAGGGGCGGCCTATGATGCGGATGAACTCAAGGCGCTTGGTGAGGTGCTGTTACAGCATCCGCATGTTATGCTGCTGTCCGACGACATGTATGAGCATATCTGGTACGCGCCAAAGCCCTTTGTAACGATGCTCCAGGTGTGCCCGGCGCTTTATGACCGCACGCTGACCATGAATGGCGCGTCGAAATCCTATGCCATGACCGGCTGGCGGATTGGCTATGCGGGTGGTCCTGCGTGGTTGATAAAGGCCATGGCGGATTTGCAATCGCAATCCACCAGTAACCCTTGTTCGATAAGCCAATATGCGGTGCTTGCTGCACTCAACGGACCGCAGGACTTTTTGCGTGAACGCAACATAGCGTTTCGCGCGCGTAGGGACCTTGTGGTCGCCATGCTCAATGATGCGCCAGGGTTGAGCTGCCCGACACCAGAAGGCGCATTCTATGTATATCCTGACGCAACTGGCGTGATGGGCAAGACTACGCCGCAGGGCCAAATTATTCAAACTGACGCGCAACTCATCGACTATTTTCTCGACGAATACCGCGTGGCTGCTGTGCATGGTGCGGCTTTTGGCCTGTCACCGGGCTTCCGGATTTCTTACGCCACCTCGTCGGATATCTTGAAAGAAGCGTGCACGCGCATCCAGTTGGCTTGCGCGGCACTTAGCTGAGTGCAATCCGGTTAAGCCCACCTTAATCCGACTTCTGCTTAAAGCCATTTCAAGCATTGTTGCGTAACTATATCGGTGCCAAAATCGGGGCGCCACATAGCGAGAATTTCATGGACAGCATTTTCAATTTTCTGCGATCGGATCTGTTTCTCAGCCTGTTAGGCGGCTTTGCCATTGGCGCTGCCGGCCTTGCCATAATTAAGCCAGCCAGCGCGAGCGATATCACAGTTGAGGCCACACAGTTTATTTCCATTGCTGACGCACCTCATGGCACCGTTCCCCATGCGCCGTAACCGCATGTTCCAAGCGGCGAGTATTCCGCTACTTCTTGCACTGGCAACAGCCTGCGGGTCAGACTTCGCTTCGCCGGTCGGTATGGCGCAGGCAGCTGAAGGCATCCGCATCGCAGCACCCACAACACGCATCGTTGAGCATAAGGGCCAGCAGGTTGCTATATTTTCGGGTGGTTGCTTCTGGGGTGTTGAGGCAGTTTTTGAAGGCCTAAAAGGTGTTGCGCGGGTCGAGTCCGGCTACGCAGGCGGCACGCGGGCTACGGCCGACTATGAAACCGTCAGCACTGGCATCACGGGCCACGCGGAAGCCGTACGGATCTATTATGATCCAGCGGTTGTCAGCTACAATGACCTGTTGCACATATTCTTTTCCGTAACGCATGATCCAACGCAGCTTAATCGGCAGGGCCCAGACCATGGGAGACAATACCGCACCGCGATATTTCCTACCAACGCAGCGCAGAGGGTTGCGGCGCGCGCCTACATCACCCAATTGGACAAGGCGGCGTATTGGAAGAAACCGATTGTGACGCGGATTGAACAGTTAAGCTTCTATCCGGCCGAATCCTATCACCAAAACTTCATGGCGAACAACCCAAGACACCCATATATCGTTCAATGGGACAAGCCGAAGATCGCCAACCTCAGGCGGCTATTCCCAAACCGTTTGCGTTGATCAGCCGCGATAGGCCGGGATTGCCCAACCCTTCCAAATGGCCATTGCGCGCAAAGCAAAGCCGGCCAGTGCGCTGACAATCGCGGCAGGCAACACAGGCATGCCCAAAAACATCAATAGCCCAAAAAGGCCTGAAGCAAGTGCAGCAGCGGTCACGTATATTTCGGGCTTAAGCAGGATGGATGGTTCACCCGCCAGCACATCGCGGATGATGCCGCCGACACATGCCGTGATAACGCCCATCATCATCGCGGGGAGCAAAGACACGCCAAGCGTAAGCGATTTCCATGTGCCAAATACCGCGTAAATCGCGATACCCACAGCGTCAAACCAATCGAGAGCGCGGGCATTCCAGACAGTGCGGGGCGTGACCCAGACGAGCCCTGCGGTGATAAGGCAAGTGGCTGCGACGCGCCAGTCTTGGACCCAAAATACGGGCGCGCCAATCAGCAGGTCCCGCACTGTGCCGCCACCGACGCCTGTGACAAGCGCGAAGAACGAGAAAGTCACGAGCGTTTGTTGCCGTTGCGCAGCGGCCAAGGCCCCAGAGGCTGCAAAAACAGCGATGCCAAACAGATCCAGCCACGAAAGCATAGCTGGGCCTATTTGGACAGCTTGCGTCATCATCACATGTGGATCGGCTTGCCCGTGACGGCCATTGCCGCTTCCTTCAATGCCTCGGCATGCGTCGGGTGCGCGTGGCAGGTATATGCAATATCTTCCGACGTTGCGCCAAATTCCATCGCAGTGCACGCTTCGGCAATCATGGCTCCAGCAATTGACGCAATGATGTGGACGCCTAAAACACGGTCGGTGTTTGCATCCGCAATGACCTTCACAAAACCGTCTGTGTCGCGGTTGGTCTTGGCGCGGCTGTTCGCCATCATCGGGAACTTGCCGACTTTGATTTCGCCGCCTGAGGCTGCAGCGCGTGTCTTGGCTTCTTCTTCGGTCAAGCCAACGCTAGCGATTTCAGGATAGGTATAGACAACGCCCGGAATGACGTCATGGTTGACGATGCCGGTCAGGCCAGCGACAAATTCCGCTGCCGCAATGCCTTCGTCCTCAGCCTTGTGCGCAAGCATTAGGCCTGGGCAAACATCGCCCACGGCATAGATGCCCGGAACATTTGTTTGGAAATCATGGCCGATCTCAATTTGGCCACGCACGTTGACCGTGAGCCCTGCCTTATCCAGCGCAAGACCATCGGTATTTGCGCGGCGACCAATGGCGACAAGGACGCAATCGGCCTCAATGGTTTCGCTGGTACCGCCTACCGATGGTTCAACGGTCAATGTTGCGGTTCCGCTTTTGACGGTTGCGCCAATGACCTTTGTACCTGTGCGGATGTTGAAGCCTTGCTTCTTGAAAATCTTGGCCGCTTCCTTGCGGACCTCCCCGTCCATGCCGGGCAAAATCTGGTCAAGATATTCAACCACGGTGACTTGTGCACCAAGGCGCAGCCATACGCTGCCAAGCTCAAGGCCAATAACTCCGCCGCCGATCACGACCATATGCTTTGGCACGCGCGGCAAGGCCAATGCGCCGGTTGAATCGACGATAACTTTCTGGTCAATTGCAACGCCCGGAAGTGGCGTGACAGAGGAGCCGGTTGCGATCATGATATTCTTTGCGGTGTAGCTTTTGCCTGCAACATCCACGCTGTTTGCTGAGGTAAAGGCCGCGTGCCCCTTAAGCCAGTCGACCTTGTTTTTTTTGAACAGAAACTCAACGCCGCCCGTCAATTCGCCAACGGCCTTTGCCTTTTCGGCATGCATCTGGTCCAAATTGAGGGAGACGCCTTTGAAATCAATCCCGAACTTGGCAAGCGATCCCGACTGCGCTTCGTGAAACATCTCGGACGCGTGCAGCAACGCCTTCGACGGAATACACCCGACGTTCAGGCACGTGCCGCCCAAGGTTTCACGGCTTTCAACGCAAGCGGTCTTAAGCCCGAGTTGTGCAGCACGGATTGCGGCAACATAGCCACCAGGACCTGCACCAATAACGATCAGGTCGTAATCATGTTCTGCCATGGCTCAGGCTCCTTAAAGGTCGATCAACAACCGGGTCGGGTCTTCAATCGCCTCTTTGACGATCTTCAGGAAAGTAACGGCCTCACGGCCGTCGATAAGGCGATGGTCATAGCTTAACGCCAAATACATCATCGGCCGCACAACCACTTGCCCATCGCGCACAACAGCACGGTCTTCGATGCGGTGAAGGCCAAGCACTGCCGATTGTGGCGGGTTGATGATCGGAGTCGACATCAAGCTGCCGAATACGCCGCCATTTGAAATCGTGAACGTCCCGCCGGACATGTCATCCATAGTCAATGTGCCAGCTTTCGCCTTTGCGCCAAAATCGCCAATGGCTTTCTCGATTTGCGCAAAGCTCATCGCGTCGGCGTTACGTATGACAGGAACAACAAGGCCATTTGGTGCGCTGACCGCGACCGAGACGTCGAGATAATCATGATAGACGATTTCATCGCCATCAATTTGCGCGTTGACCGAAGGCACATCGCGCGCGGCCAAAGCAACGGCTTTTGTGAAGAAGGCCATGAAGCCCAACCGGACCCCATGCTTTTTCTCAAACAGGTCTTTGTAGGTCGCGCGCGCTTCCATCACCGCTGACATGTCGACATCGTTGAACGTCGTCAGCAACGCAGCAGTGTCCTGAGCGGACTTTAGCCGTTTGGCAATTGTCTGGCGCAGACGTGTCATCTTCACACGTTCTTCTTGGCGCGCATGCGCAGCGGCAGGGGCCGGTGCAGCCAATGCGGCGACGTCTGCAGATGGAGTAGGCACACCCTTGGCGGCAGCGACAACATCTTCCTTAGTCAGGCGGCCATCTTTGCCCGTGCCCTTAATCTTGCTTGGGTCAATGCCAAGTTCAAGA
The DNA here is from genome assembly GCF_029865925.1 of Sphingorhabdus sp. Lineage (GTDB taxonomy): Bacteria > Pseudomonadota > Alphaproteobacteria > Sphingomonadales > Sphingomonadaceae > Sphingorhabdus_B. The sequence continues at coordinate 23,346 of NZ_JARXAI010000008.1, read as the reverse complement.
ACCAAGCGGCGCACGGAAGGGGAGAGCGGCAGGTCATTATTCTCTACCTGTGTCATAGGCATTGGGGCGGCTGTCGTCGTGATCGCAGGTGCAATCGCGGCCGCAACGGGAGCAGGCGCGGACGCAGATGCACTGTTTCCAGCGCCTATGGACCCAATAACCGCACCGACATTGACCGTCGCGCCTTCTTCAACGGCATATGCGCCCATGATGCCAGCAACCGGAGAGGGCACCTCAATCGCGACCTTGTCTGTTTCTAGGCTGGCAATAGGCTCATCAATGGCCACTGCCTCGCCGGGCTTTTTCAACCACTGACCAAGGGTCGCCTCGGTAATCGATTCGCCCAATACGGGAACTTTAACTTCAGTGCTCATAATTTTATCCTCACTTGGATGGAGGGGTAATTGACTTGGTTCCGCCAGTCCGCTGGCGACGAATTTCACCGCGGACATTGTGGCCTAAGGCATCTGCTACCAATGCGGCCTGTTCGGCCTGATGGCGCTTTGCAAGGCCGGTTGCTGTCGCCGCGGCTGCCCTGCGCCCTGCGTAGCGCGCACGCGATGGGCCAATACCAGCTTTGGCAAGGCATTCTTCCAGATAGGGATCGACGAATGTCCAGCTGCCGGCATTGCGCGGCTCTTCCTGGGCCCAGACGATATCTTCCAAATTGGTCATGCGCTTTAGGCGAACAATCAATGGTTCTGCTGGGAATGGGTAAAGCTGTTCGATCCGCACGATACTTGTTGTCTCATCACCAGATGCGTCGCGCGCTTCCATAAGGTCATAAGCAACCTTGCCGGAACACAATACCAGTCGCTTGACGTCCTTGTCGGCTGGCGCATTGGGATCGGACAAAATACGCATGAAGTGGCTTTCGCCTTGGAAATCCTCTGCTTTTGAAACTGCCATTTTGTGCCGCAACAGCGACTTTGGCGTCATGACGATGAGCGGCTTGCGGAACGGGCGGGCCATTTGCCGGCGCAGCAAGTGGAAATAATTTGCCGGCGTGGTGCAGTTTGCGACTTGGATATTATCCTCGGCGCACAATTGCAGGAAGCGTTCAAGCCGCGCTGAGCTATGCTCCGGGCCTTGGCCTTCATACCCATGGGGCAGCAGCATCACTAAGCCGTTGGCCCGAAGCCATTTGGCCTCACCGGCGGCGATGAACTGGTCAATCATGGTCTGGGCGCCGTTCACGAAGTCGCCAAATTGCGCTTCCCAAAGGACAAGCGTTTTAGGCTCGGCACCGGCATAGCCATATTCGAAACCAAGCACGCCAAATTCCGATAACGGACTGTCGAGAATTTCAAACCGGCCATGTGGCAGCGTCGCAAGGGGCACATATTTGTCTTCAGTGGTCTGGTCGACCCAGACACCGTGCCGTTGACTGAATGTGCCGCGGCCTGAATCTTGACCGGACAGACGGACGCCATAGCCTTCAGAAAGCAGCGACCCGAAGGCAAGCGCTTCACCCGTTGCCCAATCGAAATTCTCACCAGTGCTCAACATGGTCTTTTTTGCATCCAGCACGCGACTTAACGTTGGATGGATGTTGTGACCTTCGGGCACAGTCGTAAGCGTTCGGCCCAGGCTGTCGAACAATTTGCGTGCGATACCTGTTGGCACATTGCGCCGCGCGGTTTCGGGATCCGCAGGTTTAGAAAGGCCAGACCAGCGCCCCCCGAACCAGTCGGCAGCATTGGCTTTATAATTTGCGGCGCTGGCAAATTCTTGCTCAAGCGTTTGGACAAAGCGCATCGCATGTTCGTTCGCCCAATCAGCATCAATTACGCCTTCAGCCTGAAGTCGTTTTGCATATAAATCGCTGACGGCCGGGTGACCCTTAATGACCTTATACATCAATGGTTGGGTAAAGCTGGGTTCGTCGCCTTCATTATGGCCGAAGCGGCGATAGCACCACATATCGATAACGATGTCGCGGTGGAATGTCTGACGGAACTCGATTGCAATCTTGCACGCAAATGTCACCGCTTCAGGATCGTCGCCGTTGACGTGGAAGATTGGCGCTTGGACGCCCTTTGCCACATCGGAAGGATAAGGCGATGACCGCGCATATTGCGGGCTGGTGGTAAAGCCAACCTGATTGTTAACGATGAAGTGCAGGCAGCCGCCCGTATTGTATCCACGAATGCCCGAGAAGCCGAGGCACTCCCATACAATGCCTTGGCCGGCAAACGCCGCATCTCCGTGCAGCAGTACTGGCAAAACCTGCTCATGCTTTGCAAGATCGTCACGCGCAGTTTGGTTGGCACGCACCTTACCAAGAACAACAGGGTTCACTGCCTCAAGATGTGATGGGTTCGGAACAAGGCTCATATGCACCTTGATACCGTCAAACTCGCGGTCCGTGCTGGTGCCGAGATGGTATTTGACATCGCCTGAGCCGCCGACATCATCAGGGTTAGCGCTGCCGCCAGAAAATTCGTGGAAGATGATGCGATAGGGCTTTGCCATCACATTGGCGAGTACGTTCAAGCGGCCGCGGTGCGGCATGCCATAGACGATTTCACGCACGCCAAGTTGGCCACCATATTTGATCACCGCTTCAAGCGCTGGGATCATGGACTCGCCACCATCAAGGCCAAAACGCTTTGTGCCCACATATTTGCGGCCTAGGAACTTTTCATACTGCTCGGCTTCAATCACTTTGCCGAGAATGGCTTTCTTACCCTCTGGCGAGAACTGGATGGCGGCATCCTTGCCCTCCATCCGCTCCTGCAAAAACCGGCGTTCTTCGACGTCTGAAATATGCATATACTCAAGGCCAACTGGCCCGCAATAATTGGCACGCAGGGTGTCGACGAGTTCGCGGACGGTCGTCCATTCCAGACCAAGCGTTCCGCCAACATAGACGCGCTTGTCCAGATCTGCTCCCGAAAAGCCATGATATTCAGGCGTAAGGTCCGCCGGGATTTCCTGCTTAGACAGGCCAAGCGGATCAAGATTGGCGGCGAGGTGCCCGCGCACGCGATATGTGCGCACCAACATCATCGCGCGGATCGAATCGCTTGCCGCTGCAACAGCGTCTGCTTCAGCCATAGGCTTCCCAGCGGCTTTGGCCGCGGCCTTCACTTCAACCGCCATCTGCGTGGGGTCAAGCGATGCCGTAAGTTCGTCCATTGCCGATAATGGCCAGTTTGAGCGCGCCCAGCTTGGGCCCCGCTCCGTTTCGAAATCCTGAGTTTCTACGCCCATCCTACTTCTCCAAATCCTCCTCGTCAGCGAGGAGGGGGCCATCCGGCGCTTACGCACCGATTGCACCTCCCCGCGCGGGGAGGATTATAAATTACCCCTTTAAAACTTCGACCAATGTCTTGCCGAGCAAGGAAGGCGATGGCGATACGCGGATGCCCGCTGCTTCCATGGCAGCAATCTTGCTTTCGGCGTCGCCTTTGCCGCCCGACACGATTGCGCCTGCATGGCCCATACGGCGGCCTGGAGGTGCGGTGCGACCAGCAATAAAACCGGCCATTGGCTTTTTGCGGCCCTTTTTGGCTTCGTCGATCAGGAACTGCGCCGCTTCTTCTTCTGCGCTGCCGCCGATTTCACCGATCATGATGATCGACTTGGTGGCATCATCGGCGAGGAACAGTTCAAGGCAATCAATGAAGTTGGTGCCGTTGACTGGGTCGCCCCCAATGCCGACGGCAGTCGTCTGGCCAAGGCCTTCTGCTGTTGTTTGGAACACGGCTTCATAGGTGAGCGTACCTGAGCGCGAGACAACGCCGACTGAGCCCGCCGAGAAAATGCTGCCGGGCATGATGCCGATTTTGCATTCACCTGGTGTCAATACGCCCGGACAATTTGGACCGATCAGGCGCGATTTCGAGTCCGAAAGCGCACGCTTTACCTTGACCATATCAAGCACCGGAATGCCTTCAGTGATACAGACGATCAGCGGGATTTCTGCGTCAATGGCTTCAAGGATCGAGTCCGCAGCAAAGGGGGGCGGTACATATACGACCGACGCATCCGCTCCGGTCGCTTCTTTCGCCTCAAGTACCGTGTCGAACATCGGCAGGCCGATATGCGTCGTTCCGCCCTTGCCGGGTGTAACACCGCCCACCATTTGTGAGCCATAAGCCAGCGCCTGTTCGGTATGAAAAGTGCCAGTTGCGCCGGTCATGCCCTGCGTTATGATCTTAGTATGTTTATTGACGAGGATGCTCACAAACGTCTCCTGAAATCTTGGGGTGCGCTTAGGTAAGCGACGGGTCGATGGCCTTGCACGCGACCAGCAATTCTTTAACGGCATCCACGCTGACGGCGAGGTTGGATTTGGCTTCATCATCAAGTGCGATCTCGACAATCTTCTCAACGCCGCCAGCACCGATCATCACGGGCACGCCGACATAAAGATTGTCGACGCCATATTGGCCAGTCAGGTGTGCCGCTGCGGGAAGAACGCGCTTTTGATCGTAAAGATAGGCTTCGGCCATTGCGATGCCGCTGGTGGCTGGTGCGTAATAAGCAGAACCAGTCTTGAGCAAAGCGACGATTTCGCCACCACCGCTGCGGGTGCGCTGAACGATGGCGTCAATGCGCTCTTGCGTCGACATGCCCATCGCGATCAGGTCTGGCACTGGAATGCCTGAAACGGTCGAATATTGAATGATTGGAACCATAGTGTCGCCATGGCCGCCCAGCACAAAGCTGGTAACGTCTTTGACCGAAACTTGAAATTCATCGGCGAGGAAATGGCTGAAGCGCGCCGAGTCCAAAACGCCGGCCATGCCGACGACCATATGATGTGGGAGGCCGGAGAATTCACGCAACGCCCATACCATCGCATCGAGCGGGTTGGTGATGCAGATGACAAATGCATTTGGCGCGTTGGAAGCGATGCCTTCACCGACGGCCTTCATGACCTTTAGATTGATGCCAAGCAAATCATCGCGGCTCATGCCGGGCTTGCGTGCGACGCCAGCGGTTACTATGATGACATCCGCGCCTGCGATGCCGGCATAATCATTGGTGCCAGTAATCTTTGAATCAAAACCCTCAACCGGGCCGCATTGCGACAGGTCAAGTGCCTTACCTTGAGGGACGCCTTCGACAACGTCGAAAAGGACGATGTCGCCAAGGCCCTTTAATGCTGCGAGATGGGCGAGAGTGCCGCCGATATTACCGGCGCCGATGAGTGCAATTTTCTTGCGAGCCATGAAAAAACTGTCCTTCCCTAGAGGCTTTGAGCGGAATTACGGCGGCGTTACGCCGATTCCTGCCCAATAACAACCCAATAAAGGCACCAAGTTAACGCTTTTTCTGATAACAGTTCGCAATAGCGTTTAGGCAGAAAAATTTCCGGTTAACCGCCAGCTACTCTGCGTAACATTTCCATCCAAATAGGCACTTGGCCGTGAAATCCCTCAGCCCATACGCGTTCATCAAGACCATGCGCGCCTTCTTGTTGACCCACTATGCTCCACAGGCCGCCAAAGCCATAAACGGGAATACCGGCGGCACGTAAGAATGCGCCATCGGTTGCGCCAGCGGACTGAAACGGCAGAACGGGCGCATTGGGGAAGCGTGTGGCAACCGCCGCCCGATAGGCCTGCGTTATGTCGTCGCGCATGGGCGACGGTGCGGTTTCGGGGGTTTGCGATCCTTCCACCGCAGTAACAGTGACATCTGGTCCCGACAGCGCCTGCAATTGCTGCCGGACCTCTTCAATCTTCACACTGGGAAAAATGCGGCAGTTTACATTGGCTTCGGCCTTTTGCGGTAGGGCATTTGGTGCATGCCCGCCCGATAGCATCGTTGCAACGCATCGGGTGCGCGTACTGCCGGGGTCCATAGTTTCCAAGAGGTCTGCGGTTTCGCGGTCCTGAGGATCGGCAAGAAATCGACGCACGAGCTCACCATATTGGCCGCTGTCACCCTTTGCGAGTATCTCGTAACTGGCACGCGTGGCGTCGTTGATCATGGCTGGGAAACGGTGCCGTTCAATCGCCGTCAAGGCGCTGGCGAGCGCGTAGATAGCATTATCAGGACGCGGCGTGCTGCTGTGTCCGCCGCGATTGACGGCCGTAAGCCGGAAATCGGCATAGGTTTTTTCCGCAATCTGAATGCCAAAACCTTCAACGCGTCCATCGGGAAACACCGACCCACCACCTGCATCACCGTTCAACGCATATTCGGCGTCAATTAGGCCGCGCCATTCACTCGCCGCCCGCCGGGCGCCATTGCCGATGGTTTCTTCGTCCCCGGTAAACAGCACGATGATATCCCGCGCTGGCGCAAATTTTTCGGCGTGCAAATATTGCAGGGCGAGGACAATACCCGTCAACGCAGCCTTATTATCATTCGAACCACGCCCCAGATAATAGCCGCCTTCTTCGCGGAACTGGAACGGCGGATATTTCCAATCGCTTGCCTTGGCCGCGACGACATCCATATGTGCCATCAGCAATATGGGCTTTTTGCCCGACGGCTTGGCCGCCGGCCAACGCGCAATCAGTGTTTGCGTGTTGTCATGGTTTTTAACGACCACGTTCGTGATGCCGGCCTTGCGAAATTCCGCAGTCAGCAACGAGGTCAGCTTTTTGAATTCGGCGGGTTGCCCCTCTACCGTTGGGATCTCGACTATCCTCGCGAACAGATCCCGCTCCGCTGCGTTTTTTGGGTTAGCGGGTTGCGCATGACCGGCTGTGGCCAGCGCAAACAAACCTGCAAACAATAATGCCTTCCGTTCGATCATATCACTCTCCCTTTTTGGTGATGCTAGCGTGCGCCATGCCCCTCCGCCAGATAATCTTCCGATTGCATTTCCAATAGACGCGACACTGTCCGGTCAAATTCAAACCGACCGTCGCCTTGCGGGTAGAGGTCGTCCGGTGCGGCGTCCGCGCTCGCGAGAAACTTCACGCGATACTCGTATAGCGCATCGATTAACGTGACAAACCGCGCCGCTTCATTACGATTATGCGGACCCAAAACGGGGATTCTGACTATGATGACGGTGTGAAAGCGCCGAGCGATGGCCAGGTAATCCGCAGCCCCGCGTGCTTCGACGCACAGCCGCTTGAATGAGAACACCGCAACGCCTTTCAGCGCTTTGGGCACATGCAACATGCGTCCGCCACCCAAGTCCATTTCCAACGCCGGCACATGCGCGCGATCCTCGGGCGGATAATCGGTCATGCGGAAAAATGTCTCGGAAAGCGCTGCCGTCGCCTCGGGACCATTGGGTACAAGCCAGATTTTCGCGCTACCCAATCGGTCCCGCCTGTAATCCGTCGGCCCATCAAGCGTGATGATATCGAGCCGGTCTTTGACTAAAGCAATGAAGGGCAGAAACAATTGTCGGTTGAGGCCATCTTTATACAGGTCATCGGGATGACGGTTAGATGTTGTGACAACGGTAACACCCGCGGCGATAAGGCCAGCAAAAAGTCGCGACATGATCGCCGCGTCTGCCATATTATTCACCACCATTTCGTCAAAGCACAACACATGCGCTTCGTCGGCTAACGCGGCGACGATCGGTGGGATTGGGTCGCCCTCTTCCTTCACACGCTCGGCTTTAAGCCGGGCATGGATCTCAAGCATAAACTCATGGAAATGCGCACGGCGTTTGCGCTTGATCTGAACGCTGTCGAAAAACAGGTCCATCAGCATGGATTTACCGCGCCCAACGCCACCCCAAAGATATAGTCCGCGTGCAGGGTCGGGTTTACGTCCCAAGAATCGCCAAATAGTGCTGCCGCGCGGTGGAATGGCCTCAAGCTCGGTTTGCACTTTGGCTAGCGCTGCTACCGCGATTGCCTGGTCGGTGTCGGACCTTAGCTCGCCTGCCGCGACCAGTAAGTCGTATCTATCGGCGACGCTAACCATAGCTATCTGCAGCGTTTGTCGCGCAAAAGGACACGTAATTTCATCTTTTTGTCGGTTTGCGGATGGTACCGGAAAAGGCAGCAACACGCTCATCGCCTTGCGAAACGATCCCGCGCATGAAGAGCAACCGTCCAGTTTCTTTTAGCAGCTCCACTTCGGCCTCAAGCGGTTTTCCGATGACGCCAGCACCGATAAATTGGACCGAAAGGTCCAGTGTCACCGCTGCCCCAGCCTCTATCAGGCCAAACATACGCGATGCCCCGAACATCGCCACATCGATAAAGCCCAAAGTGACACCGCCATGCACGGCGTTGCGCAAATTGCTGTGCCGGTGTTCCGGATACATGCGCAGGCGTGCCTTTTCATCACCGTCGCTGCGCACCAGCATCTTACCCAGCACCGTGCCGTTGTACCGCGTGGCATCGGTCATCTGCCAGTTCAGCCAACCAGGATTATCCGGATCAGGGCTGCTGTCAAAAGCGGGTGTGTCCAACGGCAATCCTACACAATTAGGGTCTTACGAATAAAATTAAACGCTTAAAGGTGCCGTTCGGCAACCATCTTTTTGGTTTCCGCAATGGCCTTTGCTGGGTTCAAACCCTTGGGACATGCGTTGGCGCAGTTCATGATCGTATGGCAGCGGTAAAGGCGGAATGGATCTTCCAGCTCGTCCAAACGTTCGCCGGCCATCTCGTCACGGCTGTCCGCTAACCAGCGATAGGCTTGAAGCAAAATAGCGGGACCCAAAAACTTGTCGCTGTTCCACCAATAAGACGGGCAACTGGTCGAGCAGCAAGCGCACAATATGCACTCGTACAAACCGTCTAGTTTAGCGCGATCCTCTGGCGACTGGAGCCGCTCCTTGCCAGATGGCTCAGGCGTTACAGTCTGCAGCCAAGGCTTGATAGAGGCATATTGCGCATAGAAATGCGTGAAGTCGGGGACGAGGTCCTTTATGACTTCCATATGCGGCAAGGGGGTAAGCGTGACTTCGCTTTTGCAATCTTCAATTGCAGTGGTGCAGGCAAGGCCATTCTTGCCGTCAATATTCATAGAGCAAGAACCACAGATACCTTCGCGGCATGAACGACGGAAGGTAAGCGACGCATCCTGTTCGCCCTTCATCTTGATCAACGCGTCGAGCACCATTGGTCCGCAATTTTCGGTATCGACTTCAAACGTATCGTAACGCGGGTTCTCCCCGCTATCAGGGTCGTAGCGATAGACCTTGAATGTCTTGGTCTTGCCGCCGGTTTTGGCAGCATGCGCAGTGCCCTTTTGGACTTTGCTGTTCTTTGGAAGGAAGAAATCGGCCATATCAATATCCTGTGGACTCTAAAGTCGTGCAATTCCGTATCAGTCAAATGCTCTAACCAAGCAGTTAAGCAATCACAAGCCCTCAACTGCGTCTGCTTTAGTTGCCTTTTCTGCAAGTCGGACACGCAGCTTGTCGATTTTGCGTCCATCCATGTCGACAACCTCGAAATGCCAGCCTTGATCAGTGAACGCCTCGCCTTCTTTAGGTAGGTGCCGCAATATGTGCAGGACGTGACCCGCAGCAGTGGCATAATCGCGATCATCGGGGAGGTCGATTGATAATGCTTCTGCCATGGCGTCGGCTGACATCGCGCCAGACACAAGCATCGAACCGTCATCTAGGGTGATGATGTTAGGCGCACTGCCTTGTGCCTGATCCGAAGCAAATTCACCTGCAATTGCCGCCAAAAGATCGTTCGGGGTAACAATGCCCTCGAAATGGCCATACTCGTCATGCACTAACAGCATCGGCACATCGGACGAACGCAATATCTCTAGCGCGTCCATAGCATCCAGCTGATCGGGAATGATCTCGGCGCGGCGCATCAACTTGCGAATGTCGAGCACCTCACCGCGGATCTGGGCCGCGACGATGTCTCGTGATTGCACGACACCAATGATATCGTCGCCATCGTCGCCAGTTACAGGCAAGCGGGTATGGAGCGAATTCAAAAGCGAATCGCGCACGGTGTCTTCGGATGCGTCGGCAGAGATGCGGTCGACATCGGTCCGTGGTGTCATGACTTCGCGAACTGGCCGGTCGGCAAGCCGGACAACGCCTGCAATGACCTTATGCTCATGTTCTTCAATGATGCCGGCATGGGTGGCTTCGGCAAAGACCATCCGCAATTCTTCGGCACTCAATGCATCGCGGCTATCCCGGCGCAGCCCAAGCGCGCGAAAAATGGTGGCGCTTGATTTGTCGAGTGTCCACACGATTGGTGCAGTAATGCGGGCCAACAGCTCCATGGGGCCCGCCATGAAAACGGCGATTCTTTCGGGTGCAATCAGCGCAAATTGCTTTGGCACCAGCTCTCCGACGACCAATGACGCATAGGTCGTGATGCTGATAACGATGCCAAAGCCCAGCATTTCCGACCATTCACGGCCGATGCCCCATAAGGCGATGCGATCAGCAACCGGGCCGCCCAATGTCGATCCTGAATAGGCGCCTGCAATAATGCCAATGAGCGTTATGCCTATTTGCACTGTGGACAAGAATTTACCGGGGTCGCGCCCAAGCCTCAGTGCCGCCGCCGCCCCGCGTTTGCCGTCTTCTGCCATCGCTTTAAGCTTCGCTGTGCGCGCGGACACAATAGCAAGCTCCGACATCGCAAACACGCCATTCAAGACGATAAGCGCTAGGATGATGGCGGCATCAAGCCACGGGAAAGGAAGAAGAGGCTCCATAAGAACTCGATCGCCATAGAACCAAAAAGGGGCATTTGACAACAAAATGCATAGCACCACGTTATGGGGGAAAGGATGCAACCGATTGAAATCTTAATCACAGGTTCATCGCGCGTGTCGTTTCAACGATGCTCATGTTGAAAGGGAAGATAATGAAAAAGAACCAAATGATTACGCTGGCGCTTGTTGCAGCAATGCTTCCATTGTCGGCTTGCGTCACTGATCCTACGACCGGAAAGCGCACGATTTCTAAAGCAGCAATTGGTGGCATAGGCGGAGCACTGGGCGGGTATCTTCTTGGCGACTTAATCGGCGGCAAGCGCGATCGTACCGAAAAAATCGTAGGGGCCGGGATTGGCGCTTTGGCGGGTGCAGGCGCAGGATATTATATGGACGAGCAGGAAAAGAAATTGCGTCTGCAAACGGCCGGCTCAGGTGTTAACGTTATTCGTGACGGAGATAGTCTTGTGCTCGACATGCCATCGGAAGTGACCTTTGGCGTCGACAGCGCCAATATTGACGCTGGTTTCCGCAACACGCTTGACCAAGTCGCATCGACGCTGACTCAATATGAAAAAACCTATGTCGATGTGATGGGCCACACCGATTCCACAGGGTCAGATGCCTATAACCAGACATTGTCGGAACGTCGGGCCTCGGCAGTTGCCGATTATCTGTCGATACGCGGCGTTCAGTCAGCGCGCCTTGCAACGCGTGGTTATGGTGAAAGCCAGCCTAAGGCGAGCAATCTTGACCCCGCCGGCCGCTCGGCAAACCGCCGCGTGGAAATTCGCCTTGTGCCGGTCACGCAGGGGTAATCGGGCTTTAGAGCGACACCCCTTGAAGCAATTTGGGCAGCGCACCGCTTTCCCCGCGAGCTTCGGCCATGAAAAAGGCCTTCGCCGGCGCGACGCGCTGCACCATAGCCATTCCAAAACGCCGGACCGCCGATGCCGTTTTTCCGGGAATCGAGAACAACCGGTTCAGCCCGTCTGTCGAAACTGCGATCAGCAATGTATCGATGCTGCGCCACCGGCCATAGCGCTCAAGTAACTGCGCATCGCCGAAACAAAGGCCCAAACGCATGCCGTCGACCAAGACTTCAGTTAGCGCCGCCACGTCCCGAAGGCCCAGATTGAGCCCCTGACCTGCAATCGGGTGAATGCCGTGCGCACTGTCGCCAATCAGCACCATCCGTTCTGCGGCAATCGACGCGGCATGGTGGAAACCCAATTTGTAGGACGACAACGGCGCGGACAATTCGACTTTGCCTAACAATCCGCCCATGCCCTTCTCAAGCTCGGCTGTGTACCCACGCGGGGACAGCTTCAAATAGCCTGCTGCGTCTTCGGATCTGACTGACCAGACAAGCGCTGAACGATGGCGGCCATCCTCTGCATCCAGCATGGGCAGTACTGCAAACGGCCCTGTGCGGTAAAAGATTTCATATGCAATATTGTTATGCGGCAACTCGTGATAAATCGCACCGACAATGGCATGATGCGCATATTGCCAGTGCGCGATGTGAATGCCGGCCTCTTCACGCGTTTCGCTCCTTCGGCCTTCGGCAACGATCATCAGGTCTGCCATTAGCACCCGACCGCTTTCAAGGGTCACGGTTGCCGCGCCTGAATCGCGGGATTTGCTGATGATATTGGCGGGCATGTGCAACTGGATTGCGGCATGTTCCTGCGCAGCCCGGTACAATACGCCTCGCAAATATCGACTTTCGAACATTTGGCCCAAAAATCCGTCATCCTCGGCTGGCGCGAAATCGAGCGATCCCGATTTCAGGCTATCGCTGACCCAGATTTTCTCAATCGGGCAGCCTTTGCCAGCCAACGCATCGCTAAGCCCGATTGCTTCGAATAATTTGTAGCTTGAGCTCGATATCGCAAAAGTGCGTCCATCATAAGCAGCATCAAGCATGTTCGCTTGATCCGCGCGGTCAATGACATGGCTGGTGATGCCCTGCGCAGCGAGCGCCAGAGCCTGCGTCAGGCCAATAAGGCCACCGCCGATGATGATTACGTCTGCCTTGTTTTCCATATCCTACCTATGCCGCAAGGAAGCGCCGGATTCAAAGGGGGATTTTGACTGTAGCTTTTGTGCATGCGTTCCCCTTTTGCCCTGTAATACTTGACGGGGAGTCCGACGAAGGCGAAAAGGGTGTATTCGGTCCTTTGCGACCTCCTACATACTGGCAATACCGACATGGCCTCGCGCGTTTCTAAATTTACCTCGAAATCGAACATGGCCAATTGGCGTCAAATGATGCGCGCGTCATTGATACGCAGCGGCGCGTTGCTCGGCGCCGCTGCTTTAGGGCTGTTTGCGCTGTTTTATGGGCTGGCGGTACTCAGTTATTCGGCTGCAGACGCCGCGTTTAACAGCGCAGCAGCGGACGTGCAGCATAACTGGATGGGTCGGGGCGGCGCGTATGTGTCCGATGCAATGTTGTTTGTCTTTGGCGTGCCAGCGATTTTTCTTTTCCCGCTGCTGTTGGTGTTTGCCCGACGTCTGTGGCGCGATGTGCCACAGCCTCAGTGGAGGCGGCAATTAGTCTTGTGTCTTATCGGAATGCTGCTGATCGGGTTTGGCATGGCGTATTGGCAACATAACAGCGACATCGGACTGCCCGCCGGATGGGGTGGAACAATTGCGCTCTTGTTAGACAACGGGACCAGTGCGCTTGTTGGCCAAATCAAGGGCGTATTCGGGACCTTATTGCGCATTCTCATCATTCTCGGCGCGTTGGCGGGCGGTGCTGCGCTCGTTATTCGCTCGCTTCAGCTTGAACGGCCGCTGTTGCGCATTCCAAAGCTTGCCATGCCGAAATTCGGTAGCGTTACGGGGGGCGCCCACGCCTTGATGGGCGATGATTTGGCCCCGCCACAGATTGTTGAGCCTAAACCACCGCGCAAGTCGGTGGAGCCGGATCAACGCAAGCCGCCGGTTATTGAAGATCGCACGCTGGCACCGAAAAAAGCGGCATTTGCGACGGGCGCACGACAAGGCGACTTTTTCGGCAGCTTTGCTTTGCCATCGCTTGAGTTGCTCGATCCGCCACCTGCCATCTCTGTGCCTAAACTTGACAAAGCGGCGCTTGAAGCAAATGCGCGGCTGCTTGAATCGGTTCTCGATGATTTCCACGTCAAAGGGCAGATTGTGGCGGTGCGGCCAGGCCCAGTGGTCACAATGTACGAACTTGAACCCGCGGCTGGTATTAAATCAAGCCGTGTCATTCAATTGGCCGAAGATATTGCGCGCAACATGTCCGCGCTGTCGGCGCGTGTTTCGACAATTCCGGGACGGACGGTTATGGGCATTGAATTACCCAATGCGCACCGTGAGGCTGTGGTTTTTCAGGAAATGGTGGGGTCTGATGCTTTTGCCGAGCAGAAGGGCGCGTTGCCAATAATTTTGGGCAAGAACATTTCCGGCGACCCCGTCATAGCTGATCTTGCCCCAATGCCTCATCTTTTGGTCGCAGGGACAACGGGGTCGGGCAAATCGGTTGGCCTCAATTGTATGATATTGTCGTTGCTATACCGCCTGACGCCGGACCAGTGCCGGATGATCATGATCGATCCCAAGATGCTTGAATTGAGCAGCTATGACGATATCCCGCATTTGTTGTCGCCTGTTGTAACGGAGCCTGCAAAAGCCATTCGCGCACTGAAATGGGCGGTGGAGCAGATGGAGGAGCGTTACCGGATGATGTCCTCGCTTGGCGTGCGCAATCTTGCGAACTTTAATGAAAAGGTTCGTAACGCAGCAGCAAAAGGTGCGCCATTGGGACGCAAGGTTCAGATCGGTTACGACCCGATGACTGGCCAGCCACAATATGAGGAAGAGAGCCTCGCTTACGAGCCGATGCCGCAGATTGTGGTTATCGTCGATGAGCTTGCGGACCTCATGATGACTGCAGGCAAGGAGGTTGAATTCCTCATTCAACGCCTAGCACAAAAGGCGCGCGCGGCGGGTATCCACCTGATTATGGCAACGCAGCGACCTTCGGTAGATGTCATCACGGGTGTCATCAAGGCAAACTTGCCCACGCGAATCTCGTTCCATGTGACATCGAAAATCGACAGCCGGACAATTCTAGGGGAGCAAGGGGCAGAGCAACTGCTGGGTAAGGGCGACATGCTATATATGGCGAGTGGCCGAGGGCTGACGCGCATTCACGGCCCCTTTGTGTCCGATGATGAAGTGCGGCGCGTTGCGGACCATTGGCGTGGCCAAGGTCAGCCGGATTATATTCAGGCTGTGACGGAAGAACCTGAAGAGGGCGGCTTTGACTTTGGCGGTATGGGCGGTGACGATAGCGAAGAAGATTCACAGTATCGCAAGGCGTGCCAAATTGCGTTTGAAAGCCAGAAGGCATCCACAAGCTGGATTCAGCGCCAATTGCGCATTGGTTATAACAGCGCAGCGCGACTGATTGACCGGATGGAGGAGGATGGCTTCATCAGCGCTCCGAACCATATCGGCCGCCGTGAAGTGCTGCGTGACCGGAACGGCGACCCAATTTAGGCGTTAAGACGGGGTTCAAGGCAAGCGCGATAATGGTCGCCACACCCTCTCCAAGGAAATAAAGATGACATATCTGAAATATGCCCTGTTTTTCGCGCCGATAGCGTTGGTTGCGACCGTACCAACAACGGCACAATCCTCGTCTGCGCGTTTGGCACGCGTCGTGGCGCACATGAAAGCGGTTGGCACGATGTCGGCTGACTTCACCCAGACGGATCGAAACGGAAGGGTATTAACGGGTAAGCTACTGCTAAAACGTCCGGGCCAAGTGCGTTTTGAATATCAAAAGGACGTGCCGTTGCTCATCGTGGCCGATGGCCGCGCGCTGACCATGGTGGATTACGAGGTAAAACAAGTGCAGCGTTGGCCAATCCGCAACAGTCCGCTTGCCGCGTTGCTTGACCCAGGTCAGGATCTCGGTCGCTATGGCAAGGTTATTCCTTCGTCCACTGATGACGTTATCAGCGTTGAAGTCCGCGATGCCAAACGGCCTGAATTTGGCACAATCACTATGATCTTCGTCGCCAAACCCGGAGCTCCGGGCGGCCTGACGTTAAACGGATGGGTTGCGCTGGATTCAAAAAACAACCGGACCAGTCTTCGGCTAAGCGACATCAACTATAATGGTCCGATCGGTCAAAACGCGTTTACGTGGAGAGACCCGCGCCCTGTTCGCAGAAAATCTTAGGCCTGACGACGAACCGATGCTCAGCGCCGATAAACTGCAGCGACGTAGCTATTTGTTCATCTCAACGACAGGAAAGCAGCTATAAAGAGATAGTCAGTGGTTGAGAGTTCGTGTGGTTTCCCCCCTGTTGCCCACGGAATTATATCATCGCTGATACCCGCGTGACGAACGCAAGCTTAGCCCTCATCCCATATGCCCCCGGGATGAGGGTTTTCTTTTTTGGGCTGAGGTGCCTTCACTGGCTTGCTCCAACGGCTTCTGACATCTAGGGCCGTATTCCTATGTCCCAGACCATTCGCATCGCCTCGTGGAATATAAACTCGGTTCGCGCCCGTATCGACATCGTTGAGCGGTTCTTGAAGGAAGAAGCGCCGGACGTTTTGTGTCTTCAGGAAACCAAGGTTATCGACAGCCTGTTTCCCGAAGGATTGTTTCGGCAACTGGGCTATCGTCATTTTGTTGTGAACGGCATGCCCATGCATCATGGTGTCGCCATCGTTAGCAAATTGCCCCTGATCAACCGCCGCGTCGAAGATTGGCAAGCCAATGGCGAAGCCCGCCATGTTGGCGCAGAGCTCAACATTGACGCCGCCAAAGGTGTTCGGATCGACAATGTCTACATCCCCGCTGGCGGCGAAGTGCCAGACAGTGAGGTCAATTCGAAATTTGGCCAGAAATTGAACTTCCTAAAACGTATGGCCGACTGGTCGCGTAATGTGACTCAGCCAACTATCCTGACCGGCGATTTCAACGTCGCTCCGCTCGAACAGGATGTTTGGAGCCACAAGCAATTGGTGAATGTCGTTAGCCACACGCGGGTTGAGCTTGAGCATTTGGCTGAAATTCAGGCAGCAGCCGACTGGGTGGATATTGCACGGCATTTTGTCGACCCATCGAAAAAGCTTTATACGTGGTGGAGCTACCGCGCTCAGGATTGGGAAACATCCGACCGTGGGCGCAGGCTCGACCACATGTGGGTGACGCCTGACCTCAAGGAAAAGGCAAAGGCGCATATCGTGCACAAACATGTGCGTGGCTGGGGCAAGCCGTCCGACCATGCACCTATAGTGACGGAATTCGCCTTTTGAGCGGCCCCAGCGCAGCGTCGGGAGACCCGCGCCGCGCGGCGGTCGCGATTGACGCGCTGCGCCGTGGCTGGCCAGTTACCGTTCAACATTTCGATAAGCTGCTGACCGTAATGGCGGTCGAAACGGCGCAGGATATTTCTGGCGTCCACGCGATGTTGCTTTCGGCAAGCCGCGCCGCGATATTGAAATTAACAAATCAGCGCGCTGCTGCCGATGGCGACCGTCCGGTGCTGATCAAGGCGCCCGCTGACCTCAACCTGAACCTCGCATTGGCGATTGCCGACCCAAGCCTTGACCTCGCATACCCGATGAAGGGCCCCTTTGCAGCGCTGGCCTTGGACGACGGCCAATCTGCTGCGGCGGCCATTGAGCTTGCGCGGTTGGCAGGTCTGCTCCCTGCGTTTCTCGTTTTGGAGGGCGCTCATGCGCATCCGGTTTATGTTAGCCCGCTAGATGTTTCAGCGTTCGACGACAGCGGCGCCCTGCGCATTGCGGCGCGCGCCAAGTTGCCCGTTGCTGCAAATGTCGATGCTGAAATTGTAGCGTTCCGGACAGCCGTCGATGCGTCCGACCATGTGGCGTTGTTGATGGGCACGCGCGACTCGTCGCCGCCCGTCGTCAGGCTGCATAGCGAATGTCTAACGGGTGATGTTCTCGGCAGCCTTAAATGCGATTGCGGCCCGCAATTGCATGAGGCGCTGCAGCAAATTTCGGACGCGCGGTGGGGAATATTATTATATCTGCGGCAAGAGGGGCGCGGAATTGGCCTGATTAACAAATTGCGGGCATATGCGCTTCAGGATCAGGGCTTTGACACCGTTGACGCCAATACCCGGCTTGGCTTTGCCATAGACGCACGCGACTTTTCGGTTGCCGCGCGGATGCTTCAGTTACTTGGCGTCGAACGGGTGCGCTTGCTCACCAACAATCCCGAGAAAGTCGGCGGCTTGCAAGATGCCGGTATCACGGTTGAGGAACGCTTACCCCTGAAGATCGTCGCTAATCCACATAATGCGCAGTATCTTGAAACCAAGAAAAGCCGGACAGGGCACGCGCTTTAGATTTTGCTGAGAGGGACGCGGCCGTCAGCGGGCGTTTTCTGCTCCTTCGGGCGCAGGTCTAGGTTCCCTTCGTCCGCCGATGGCCCGTTCAATAAATGCGTCGTCCAGCGGTTGTGGTTCAGCCGTTGGTTCAAGGCCTGGGTCCTCAATCGTAGGATCGCCCTCAATCGGCATCCCGTTTTCATCCAGCTGCAGCAGCTCTTCCTCTCCCAGCAATGGCTCTTCGCCTTCAAGCCTTTCCGGGAACGTAACTTCGGTCGCGAATTTTTCGACAGGGCGATTTGCTAACGCAATACGCATATATGCCGCCCATGCTCGCGCTGGGGCGCGTCCGCCTTCAAGCCCGCCTATTGACCGCGCATCATCGCGGCCCATCCATACACCAGTAGTAAGTCCACTGGAAAAGCCCAAGAACCAACCATCCTTATTGCTTGACGTTGTGCCCGTCTTGCCCGCAACGGGTCGCCCGATATTGGCGGCGCGTCCCGTGCCCGTGGCGACGGCGGACTGCATCAAATCGGTCATGGCGCCGGCAACCCAACCGTCCACCAGTTGCACCGAACTGGAAGGCGTGGCTGCGTACAGCGTCTCGCCGTCAATCGTCGTGACTTTGGATATGCCATAAGGGGTAACTTTACGTCCCTTGGCAGCGACGGCGGCAAACGCCTGGGTCATATCAATTACCCGCGCTTCTGAAGTACCGAGAACCATGGACGGCTGTGTATTGATGGGCGTGGTGATGCCGAATCTACGCGCCATATTGGCGATGCTGCTGGCACCGACTTCCTGCCCAATTTGCGCAGCCACTGTATTTTTCGAATAGGCAAAGGCCGTCCGCAACGAAATGGAACCGGCATATTTACCACCGCTGTTTTTGGGTTGCCAGCCGTCGATTTCGACGGGCTTGTCCTCGACCATGTCTTCGGGGCGAAAACCAGCCTCTAAGGCAGTTAAATACACGAATAGCTTCCACGCAGAGCCAGGTTGCCGGACTGCAGTCACTGCGCGGTTATAGTTGCTGGAGACATAGTCTGTTCCGCCGACCATCGCCTTAACCGCGCCATCGCGATCAATAGAGACCAAGGCGCCCTGCGCCCCGCGCGGGACATTTGTGGCTATTGCCGTGGTCGCTGCGCGCTGCATTTTGAGGTCAAGCGTTGTCCAGACATCGATAGGCTTTTCGGTTTCATCAATAAGGCCGTTCAGTTGCGACAAAATCCAATCCGTGAAGTAGCGCACGCTATCCTGCGCCGATTCTGCGGCGAGCTTTACATCGGCTGGTTTAACGCCTGCCGCTTCTGTTGCGGTAATCATGCCCGCATCTTGCATGACGGCAACAACGACTTCGGCGCGATCGACCGCCGCTTGCGCATCGGCCGTTGGAGCGTAACGCGAGGGTGCCTTGACGAGGCCAGCAATGATGGCGGCTTCGGCTAGGCTGATATTTTCTGCGCCATGGTCGAAGAATTTCCGGCTCGCCGCATCAATGCCATAAGCGCCGCCGCCGAAATAGACTTTGTTCAGATACAATTCGAGAATTTGGTCTTTGGAAAATTTGGTTTCCATCGCCAACGCCAGAATGATTTCCCGGATCTTGCGACCGAACTCTTTGTTGCTGTTCAAGTAAATGTTGCGCGCAAGCTGCTGCGTGATGGTTGAGCCACCTTGGGTCCAGCGGCCCTGCACTGCCCGCGCGTAAAATGACCGCGTTATGCCGATTGGGTCAACGCCCGGATGCATATAGTAACGGCGATCCTCCACCGCGACCATTGCATCCTTCATTTCAGACGGCAGCTGATTAATCGTAAGCCAGCGGCCGAAGCTCGGGCCAAGCGATTGGATAACCGTGCCGTCGGCTGCACGGATGCGGATCATCTGGCCATTCGGCGATGCCTTCAAATCTTCAAAGCTGTCGATTTCGCTGCGTGCGATGGCGACGAAAATGCCAAGCACCAGAAGACCCAGAAAAGTAGCGATAACGCCCGCTTTGACGATACGGTAAAACCACGTTCCCATTGGGCTTCGTTCTTTCGAAATCTTGCGTGCGCGTGCCATCCGTCGAGTGTTAATCGGTCATGGACTCGGCGACAAGCGGCTTCTTAATCGGGATCGAAAGCGAGCGCCGCGCTATTGATGCAATAGCGCAAGCCAGTTGGGCCTGGACCATCGGGGAATACATGCCCCAAATGACCCTCACAGGCTCCGCAGCGCACCTCTGTGCGCACCATGCCATGCGAGACGTCAGTATGCTCCTCGACCACGGTACTATCGGCTGGCGCGGTGAAACTAGGCCAGCCCGATCCGCTATCAAATTTTGTGTCTGATGCGAATAGGGTCGTGCCGCATCCGGCGCAGCGAAATTCGCCATCACGCTTTTCGTCGGTTAGCTCTCCGGCAAAGGCGCGCTCGGTGCCTGCCTCACGCAGAACGTGATATTGCACCGGATCAAGCGCCGCGCGCCATTCGGCATCAGATTTGATAATTTTTTCCATGGATCAGGGCCTTTCGTCTGGTTGATGTGGTGGTAGTGCCCCAGTGGTTCAAGAACCAGCCTTAACAGCGACCCGACCGCGGAACACCGAAGGCCCTTATCTACCGAGCTCATCACTAAGCTGGATTTTAGCCGCGCCGGGCCGCTGCACGCGCGATACGCACCAGCTCCTCCTCCAATATGGTCACGCCAAGCCCGTCGCGTACCTGCATCAACTTTGCCTCAACCTCAAGCAAATGGGCATTAAGTCCCGCAAGCCGTGCAGACGGCCATCTGCCTAGCTGCTGCGCATAATTGTCGGCGTCTTTCCAGAAAATGGAGCGCGTTGCCTTCACGACGGCACCCGGGTTGGCGCCATTGTCTAACTTCGTACGCATCGCGGCGAGCATTGTCACCCGACGTTGCATTGCACGAATGATGCGGATGGCATCAACACCCAACTCGCGCGCGGCGATCAGTTCACGACCCGTACCCCGCAAGTCACCGCACATGACGACATGCACGAGGCCATTTACATTTTCCTCGCCGGTTTCGGCTGACAATGCCTCAAATATGGGTACCTCTGCGGTTGCCGGGCGCTGGGGCGACGCGTCATAATATAATGCCAGCTTTTCAATTTCGGCCTGTGCTAGCTTGCGGTCTTGCCCTGTGTAACGCGCAATACGAGCGGCCAGTGGCCTGTCGATTTTTAGCCCCGCTGTTGCGGCATAGGCCATCACGGCCGCCGCCGCGTCGCTCTCTTCCGGTAAATAGCAGATGAATGCCATCGCCCGGGGATGCGCCTCCAATAGCTTACGCAATTTGCTGGCCTTGGTCAGGTTTCCTGCGGTGGCAATCACCGGATTTGCATCGCCTTCAAGCGCCAGCAAATTCTCAACCGCTGCCAACCCTTCTTCGCGCCGGAAATTAAGGCGGATGTGTCTTTTATCACCAAATAAAGAGAGCGCAGATGCCTCGTCTGCCAATAAGGCAGGGTCATTGCGAATACGGTCGCTGTCAATATCGACGCGCTCTGACCCGACCAGCAGAGCGGTCATTTGCGATGCAATGTCGGCAACAGCGGATTCATCCTGACCGAAGATGAAAAACATCCGGACGTCCGGACGTGCGCCAATTGCGCTAATGAAGCTGCGTTCTTTTGCGCTGCTCATTCGCCGCGAGCGTAAATAGAAAGCCGCGTTACAATCTGGTCCGCAACCTTTTCCGTCAGATTCTCGAGCGCGCTGTTTTCGCCAGCAATTGTAGCATATTCGGAGCTTACGACGTCAATACCCGCATCAGACCCGGCGGTCGCATCCAGAACTGTTTCGCCAGTGGCGGTGGAGATAAGCTGATATCGCGCACGCAATGTCCGCCGCTCACGGGTGACGGTATCATCGGCGCGCACGCCAAAACCTGAGATTCGGTCATCAAGCGTCACTACCAACCGGAATTGCGTAGAAACATTGTTTTGGGTCCCCAGCCGATCGTTTAATGCATTGCGCATCAACCATCCGTTTTTACCTTCAATGGTGCCGACGCTAATTGTTCCAAGCGTGGCTGCAACTGAGCCTTTTGATCCGCCGCTATATAGGGGCTGCAAACCGCATGCGGGCAGTATCATTACGAGAAGGATTGGAGCGATGTAACGGTTCATAGGACGATATTGACCAGCCTGTCGGGTACGACGATGATCTTCTTGATGTCCGCGCCGTCAACCGCATGCTTAACCTTTTGGCTTGCAAGCGCAAGCGCCTCAATCTCGGATTGCGGCAGGCCCTTGGCGACCGTCAGCGTGTCGCGCAACTTGCCCCTGACCTGAATGGCTATGGTCACTTCATCTTCTTGAAGCAATGCGGGGTTAACAACTGGCCATGCTGCGTCGGCGATGAGTCCGCCGCCCAATTGCGCACCAAGCACGGTCCAAGCTTCCTCGGCTAAATGTGGCACCATGGGCGATGACAGCAGGACGATTGTCCGGATTGCAGCATCGCGACTTGCCGATGGCGCGGCCTTTTCGATGGCGTTGGCGAGGTCGTAAATCTTGGCAACAGCTTTGTTGAAGGCAAGCGCCTCAATATCGACGCCAACGCCAGCAATGACCTGATGGGTTTTGCGGTCCAACGCCTTGTCAGAGCCCTCTGCACCGCTCACTTGCGATGTCAGGCGCCACAAGCGCTGTACAAAGCGCCAGCAACCCTCAATGCCCGCTTCTGACCATTCCAGATCGCGTTCGGGCGGGCTATCGGACAGCATGAACCAGCGCACGGCATCTGCACCATATTGGTCAACAATGTCATCGGGATCGACGACATTCTTTTTGGACTTGGACATCTTTTCGATGCGGCCTGCAACTGCGGGCGCGCCGCTGTCGATAATTGTCCATATGTCGCCTTCGCGGCGGACTTGGTCGGGGCTCAGCCATGTGCCCTTTGCGTCTTGATAGGTTTGGTGCGTGACCATGCCTTGCGTGAACAAAGACGCGAACGGCTCTTTCACATCAATCAGGCCGATATGGCTTAACGCGCGTGTCCAGAAGCGGGCATAGAGCAAATGCAAAATCGCATGTTCAACGCCGCCAATATATTGGTCAACGGGAAGCCATTTTTCCGCAACCGCGCGATCAAATGGCTTGTCATTTGGCTGGCTTGCAAAGCGGATAAAATACCAGCTGGAGTCGACGAAGGTATCCAGCGTGTCGGTTTCACGGCGTGCAGGCTGGTGGCACTGCGGGCAATCGACCTTGCTGAACGTCGGGTGCCGATCAAGCGGGTTTCCGGGGATGTCGAAACTGACATCTTCGGGCAATTTTACTGGCAATTGATCGTCGGGCACTGGGACCGCGCCGCATGTCTGACAATGGATGATGGGGATTGGCGTGCCCCAATAACGCTGCCGTGAAACGCCCCAGTCGCG
>NZ_JARXAI010000003.1 GCF_029865925.1 Sphingorhabdus sp. | reverse complement strand
CGAGTATGACATTCGCGGCATCATTGGCGAAACTTTGGGGGAGGCCGATGCCTATGCGATTGGCCGTGGGTTTGGGACCTGCCTTGTGCGCGCTGGCGGCAAGAAGGCAGCCGTCGGTTATGACGGACGGGTTAGCTCGCCTATGCTTGAGGAAGCTTTGGTCAAGGGACTGAACGACAGCGGCGTGGACGTGGTGCGCATTGGCATGGGCCCCACACCGATGCTATATTATGCCGAGTCCGTTCTGGACGACGTAGACGGCGGCATTGAAATAACCGGCAGCCATAATCCAGCCAATTATAATGGCTTCAAAATGGTCCTCATGGGCAAGCCGTTTTTCGGGGCGGACATTCTGAAGCTGGGCCGCATGGCGGCGACAGGCGACTGGGTTGAGGGCGTGGGTAGTTCCGAGCATCTCGATATCCTTGACCAATATGTCGCCCGCGTGGCGCAGGCGGCGCCGCAAAAGGCCTTTCGCATCGGTTGGGATGCGGGTAACGGCGCAGCGGGACCGGCAATTGAAAAGCTAGTCAAGATGTTGCCGGGTGAGCACCATCTTTTGTTCGTGGAGGTAGATGGCCGATTTCCCAATCATCATCCTGATCCCACCGATCCGGCAAATCTAATTGATTTACAACGCCTTGTCGCGGAAAAGCAGCTCGATTTTGGAGTGGCTTTTGATGGTGACGGCGACCGTATTGGCGCAATCGATGGCGAGGGTCGCGTCATCTGGGGTGACCAGTTGCTGCAAATCTATGCCGCAGATGTGCTGGGCGAAGTCCCTGGCGCAACCATTATCGCGGACGTCAAGGCGTCGCAGGCGTTGTTCGACCGCGTCACAGAACTGGGCGGCCAGCCCATGATGTGGAAGACCGGCCACAGCCTAATTAAGTCCAAAATGAAAGAGACCGGCTCGCCGCTCGCCGGCGAGATGAGCGGTCATATCTTCTTCAAACATGAATATTATGGTTTCGACGACGCCATTTATGCCGCCGTCCGATTGATGTCGGCGTCGGCCAAGCTTGGTAAAAGCGTAACCGAATTGCGCGGCGACATGCCCGTGATGATCAACACGCCCGAAATGCGCTTCCAAGTGGACGAGAGCCGCAAATTTGCGGTGATAGACGAAGTGCTCAAGCGGCTTTCGGTGGCCGGCGCAGATGTAAACAACACCGACGGCGCCCGCGTCAACACGCCCGATGGCTGGTGGTTACTGCGCGCATCGAACACGCAGGATGTGCTCGTCGCCCGCGCCGAAGCGTCATCCGCAGAAGGCCTACAACGCCTGATGGCGCAAATTGATACGCAATTGGCGGCATCGGGGCTGGAACGCGGGGAAACTGTCGGGCATTAAGCCCAGCGTGAACTTACCTCCCATCATTCTCGACTGGTTTGCCGAACGCGGTTGGCAGCCGCGGCGGCATCAATTGGAGATGCTGGACGCGGCAGGCGAGGGGCGTCACGCCCTGCTTGTGGCCGCGACGGGCGCGGGCAAGACGCTCGCAGGATTTTTGCCGAGCCTAAGTGACTTGATTGCCGACCCGTCGGACGGCCTGCACACGCTTTACATCTCCCCGCTCAAGGCGCTAGCGACAGACGTCCGCCGCAATCTGCTGACGCCCGTCGAGGAAATGGGCCTGCCCATTCGCGTCGAGGCGCGCACCGGCGACACGCCGTCCGACCGCAAGGCGCGGCAGCGGGTCAAGCCGCCGCACATATTGCTGACCACACCCGAATCGCTTTCTTTACTCCTAAGCCACGAAGACAGCGTGCACATGTTTGCCACACTCAAGCGCGTCATCGTCGATGAAGTGCACGCCTTTGCCAATGGCAAGCGCGGCGATTTGCTGAGCCTTTCGCTCGCGCGGCTGCAGACGCTCGCGCCAGACCTGCAGCGCGTTGCGCTCTCGGCAACGGTCGCAGACCCAGACGATTACCGCGCATGGCTCGCCCCCAATGGCGACATTGACCAAGCACGCTTGGTCGAGGGAGAGGCGGCGGCCGAGCCTGACCTAACCATATTGCTACCCGAGGGCCGCGTGCCGTGGGCGGGGCATAGCGGGCAACATGCGATACCGCAGCTCATCGACGAAATCGGCCGCAACACAATCACGCTGATATTCTGCAACACCCGCTTTCTGGCCGAATTCATCTTCCAGAAATTGTGGGACGCGAATGAACCCAAATATGCCATTGGCATTCACCACGGCTCCCTGTCCGTGGAGGCGCGGCGCAAGGTCGAGGGCGCCATGGCCGAGGGCAAATTGCGCGCCTTGGTCTGCACCGCCAGCCTCGATCTGGGCGTCGACTGGGGGAATGTAGACTGCGTCATCCAGATGGGTGCGCCCAAAGGCTCGTCCCGCCTGCTCCAACGCATCGGCCGCTCCAACCACCGCATGGATGAACCCAGCAAGGCCATCCTCGTGCCCGGCAATCGCTTTGAGTATCTCGAAGCGCAGGCCGCCTATGACGCGGTGACAGAGGGCGTGCGCGACGGCGAGACCTTCAGCCCAGGCAGCTATGACGTTTTGGCGCAGCATGTCATGGGGCTGGCCTGCGCGGGGCCATTTGATGAGGCGGCGTTGCTGGCCGAGGTGCAGTCTGCCTTGCCCTATTCGGCCTTAGACGCCGCGACCTTTGCGCGCGTCATCGCCTTTGTCGCGACCGGCGGCTATGCGCTGAAGGCCTATGACCGTTTCAAAAAACTGGTCAAAGACCCAGATGGCCGGTGGCGATTGGCGCACCCGCAATTTGCGGCGCAGCATCGCCTCAACGCGGGCATCATCGTCGACGCACCCATGCTTGAGGTCCGTTTCCGCAATGGCCGCAAATTGGGCAAGGTTGAGGAATCTTTTGCCGCCACGCTCACCCCAGGCAACTGCTTCACCTTTGCCGGAATGGCGTTGGAGGTGGAATCGATCAAAGACCTTGACCTTATCGTCCGCGCCGCGACCAAGCCCGCGACCAACATCCCAAGCTATATGGGTGCGCGCCTGCCGCTGACCACGCATCTGGCAGGCCGCGTGCGACAGATGCTGACTGACCGGCCAGGCTGGGCGCGCTTTCCCGACGAGGTACGCGAGTGGCTTGAGATGCAGGCCTATCGCAGCCAAATGCCCAAGGCGGGGCAGTTGCTGGTCGAGACCTTCCCGCACGACAAACGCCATTATATGGTCACCTATCCATTCGAGGGCTGGAACGCGCACCAGTCACTGGGGATGCTGATTACCCGCCGCATGGAGAGCCGCGGGCTGATGCCCATGGGCTTTGTCGCCAGCGACTATGCCTTGGGCGTGTGGAGCCTCAAACCCATCACAGACCCGCACACGCTGTTTTCCGCCGACATATTGGCCGACGAATTCGTCGACTGGGTGGAAACAAGTTACATGCTCAAACGCGCGTTTCGCGAAGTGGCGGTCATCAGCGGACTGGTCGAACGGCAACATACCGGCAAGCGCAAGACAGGCCGGCAAGTTACCTTTTCCACTGACCTGATTTACGATGTGCTGCGTAAATATGAGCCCGACCATTTGCTGCTTGAGGCCGCATGGGCCGACGCGCGGACACGGTTGACCGATGTCGGGCGGCTTGGCGACTTGCTGGACCGCGCGGCCGACACGATGCTGCATGTCGATCTCGAGCGCGTCAGTCCGCTGGCGGTGCCCTTGCTCGTCATGATTGGCCGCGAGAGCGTGGCGCAGGGGTCCGTGGACGACGCGTTGCTGATGGAGGCAGAGAGCCTCGCCGGCATTGCCATGACGCCGTAAAGAGTAATCCCCCCCCCACCGCACGCCGATGGGGAGGATTTAACGGATCAATTCAACAAATTCTGTTTCCAGAACATCAACGACGCCCAAAATTGGTAGTCGACATTCTCTTTCTTAGCGAAGCCATGTCCCTCATTCTTGCCGATAACTACGCCTTTGCCGCGTTGAATTTGCAAGATCGCCCCGCGATACTGCTTGGCATGGACGCGTTGAAATTGTTTGACCGCGTGCTCATCGATTTTAGCAATCGCCGTGTTGGCTTTGATTTACCAAAGCGCGTGGCACAGGCGCCATAAGGATTTGCCCACATCCACTTGCAGTCGCCAGCCACAATCCGCATAGCCGCTGACATGGCGCATGGTTTCGAATTTGGTGGGCAGCAATTTGAGGTGGCGGGTGAGGCTGCCTTATATTGGCGGGCGCAAAATGCGTTATTGGTGTCTGATCTGCATTTGGAGAAAGCCAGCGCTTTTGCCTTATATGGCCAGATGTTGCCGCCTTATGACAGTGTCGCCACGCTTGAAGATATCTCCGCTTTGTGCAGGACATATCGACCCGCCAAAATCATATCCCTCGGTGACAATTTTCACGATGACGATGGCGAACACCGGTTGGCGGAGTCGGCGGCTGCATTGCTGGTCGATTTGGCCCGCGAGACCGAATGGATTTGGATTACCGGAAACCATGACCGCGCGGTGTCGGCTATTTGGGGTGGCAAGGCGTATGATGAATTGGCGCTGTCCGGTATTACGCTCCGGCATGAGGCACAAGGCGGTGACCCCAAGCCAGAGATTTCGGGACATTTCCATCCCAAGTTCCGGCAAGTGTTGCGCGGGCGGATGGTAAAAAGGCGCTGCTTTGTCGTAACCCCGCGCAAATTGATCATGCCCGCGTTCGGCGCACTGACCGGCGGGCTGGATGTTCAGGACCCTGCCATATTGAAAGCGTGCGACGTTGGAGACGGTGAATTGGTAGAGGCTGTTGTCGCCACCCAAGCAGGCTACGCCCGCTTTGCCTTAAACGGCGCTGGTGCGTTCGCCAAATAACGCCGTGCCAACGCGGATATGTGTCGCGCCCAGCATGATTGCCGTTTCGAAATCATCGGACATGCCCATGCTCAGTTGCGGCAAGCCATAGCGCGCGGACAATTCCGCCAACAATGCAAAGAAAGGCGCGGCCTCAACATCGGCGGGCGGAATGCACATAAGCCCTGCAACAGGAATATCGCTCTCCTGCGCGGCCTTCAGCAAGTCAGGAAGCTCCGCCACCGAACAGCCGCCCTTTTGCGCCTCAGCGCCGATGTTGACTTGAATGAAGCAAGGCACTGCGCGCTGTAGTTTTTGCATCGCCTTGCCGAGCGCAGTGACCAGCGACAGCCGATCGACGGAATGGATCACATCAAATAATGCGACCGCTTCCTCGGCCTTGTTGGATTGGAGTTGCCCAATAAGGTGCAGTTGGATGCCTGAATGCTGTTCCTTAAGCACAGGCCATTTTTGCGCAGCCTCCTGAACGCGGTTTTCACCGAACAGCATTTGGCCTTGAAGAATGAGCGGCGCGATATCTTC
>NZ_JARXAI010000012.1 GCF_029865925.1 Sphingorhabdus sp. | reverse complement strand
AGAACCGGGCTATCCAGCACCAGCACGTCTGCATTCTGGCTCGTCTCCTCCAAGATATTGGCAAGGTTGGAAAAGCGTGTCTTCAGGCTCATCACATGCCGTTCGCGCAAGCTGTCGATCGGCGGGTTAGTGACCTGGCTGAAATTCTGGCGGAAGAACTGGCTGATGAGGCGCGGCTTGTCGCTGATAACCGCCAAAGGCGTATCATCGCCCATCGACCCGATGGCTTCTTTGCCATCTTCAATCATGGGCGCGAGGATCATCTCGACATCTTCCAACGTCATGCCAGCGGCGATCTGACGCTGCGTCAATTCCGCGCGCGACCAAGCGGGCGCGCTGTCGTCGCCAGCTTCGGGCAAGTCGGTGATCCGGCGGAAGCCGCCGACCAAAGCGCCATAATCCTGTTCGGCCGAAATGCGGTCTTTCAACTCGCCGTCGCGGTATAATTTGCCTTCATCCAAATTGACGGCAATCATTTGCCCGGGGCCAAGGCGGCCCTTTTCCAATATCGTCGTTTCGGGCAGGATGACCATCCCGGTTTCCGAACCAATGACCAGCAAATTGTCCGACGTCCGGCTGTAGCGCAGCGGACGCAAAGCGTTGCGGTCAACGCCTGCGACGGCCCAATGGCCATCGGTCATCGCCAAGGCGGCAGGGCCATCCCATGGTTCCATCACGCTGGCCATATATTCATACATCGCGCGGTGGGTGGCGGGCAGATTGGGGTTTGATTGCCATGCTTCGGGGATCAGCATCAGCTTTGCGGTCGGCGCTTCCTTGCCTGAACGCACCAAGGTTTCGAACACGGCATCCAATGCAGCGGTGTCCGATGAGCCGGCTGGGATAACGGGTTTAATATCATCGGACTGCGCGCCAAAGGCGATGCTGGCCATCTTTATCTCGTGGCTCTTCATCCAATTTTGGTTGCCGCGAATGGTGTTAATTTCCCCATTATGCGCTAGCCCGCGGAAAGGCTGCGCCAACCACCATTGTGGGAACGTGTTGGTCGAATAGCGTTGATGGAAAATCGCAACGCGGCTTTCAAAACGGTCGTCCTGAAGGTCAGGATAAAAAACCGACAAGGATTCAGCAAGAAACAGGCCCTTGTAGACAATCGACCGGCACGACATCGAACAGATATAGAAATCGCGAATTTGCGCAGCGATGATCTTCTTTTCGATCCGGCGGCGGACAAGATACAGGTTCTTCTCAAATTCTGTTGCGTCGACCTCATCGGGCATTGGTCCCGCAATCATGATCTGTTCAATCTCAGGCCGCGTTGCCTGTGCCTTGTCGCCGATGACGGACACATTGACGGGTACCTGACGCCAACCATAAATTGTGTAGCCTGCGTCGATGATCTCTGCCTCGACAATCGTCCGGCAATTCTCTTGTGCGCTCAGGTCAGTGCGCGGCAGGAATACCATGCCAACCGCAAGCCGGTTAGGCATCGGCCGGTGGCCGCTGTCCGAAATCGCATCGTCAAAGAAGCGGAAGGGCAGGTCGATATGCAGGCCTGCGCCATCGCCGGTTTTGCCATCGGCATCGACTGCGCCGCGATGCCAGACCGCCTTCAACGCCTCAATACCCGCCGCAACGACGCGGCGCGACGGCTTGCCATCTGTCGCCGCGATCAAGCCAACGCCGCAGGCATCGCCTTCGGACTCAGGATGATACATGCCTTCGCGGGCGAGGCGTTCATGTTCGGGGGTCGGGTAAAATAGGGTCATGCTGCTTGCCTCTTGCGGCTTGCTTTTGATTTCAGATAATTATGCATATGCTGCGTGACGTCGCGGCCGTCGCGGATTGCCCAGACGACAAGGCTTGCGCCGCGCACGATGTCGCCGACTGCAAAGACTCCATCGAGGTTGGTCATCTGCGTTTTATGGTCAACACGCAACGTGCCCCAGCGGGTTACGTTGAGGTCGGGGGCGTTAAACATTACCGGCAGGTCTTCGGCTTCAAAGCCAAGTGCGGTGATTACCATATCGGCGTTGAGCGTGAAGTCGCCTTCTGGGTCATTTTCCGGCGTGCGGCGTCCAGATGCATCGGGGGCTGCAAGCCGCATTTTAGCGACATGCACGCGTTCGACTTTGCCGTCGCCGTCAAAGCCCTTGGGGCCGGACAGCCAGACAAACTCGACGCCCTCTTCTTCGGCATTGGTCACTTCGCGCTGCGACCCCGGCATATTATCGCGGTCGCGGCGGTACAGGCATTTTACGGACTTTGCGCCTTGGCGGACGGCGGTGCGGACACAATCCATTGCGGTGTCGCCGCCACCTATGACGACAACGTCTTTGCCATGCGCATTCATCGCGCCGCTGTCGAAAACAGGCACGGCATCGCCAAAGCCCTTGCGGTTGGAAATGGTGAGAAAATCGAGCGCAGGGACGATTCCCTCAAGCCCACTGCCTGGCGTGGCAATCGCCCGCGCCTTGTACACGCCGGTGGCAATAAGCACGGCGTCATGCTTCGCGCGCAAATCATCCAGCGATGCATCGCGGCCCACTTCGAAATTCGCGTGGAAAATAATACCGGCATCCTCAAGCCGTTGCACACGGCGCATGACAATGTCTTTCTCCAGCTTAAAGCCCGGAATGCCATAGGTCAGCAATCCGCCCATCCGGTCGTAACGGTCATAGACATGAACGTCATAGCCCGCGACGCGGAGATATTCCGCCGTCGTCAATCCGCCGGGGCCAGCCCCGATAATGCCAACCGATTGGCCGCGCGACGGCCCGACCTCGACGGGTTCTACCCAGCCTTGCTCCCACGCGGTATCGGTGATGTATTTTTCGACCGAGCCAATCGTGACCGCGTCATGGCCTGCAAATTCAATAACGCAATTGCCTTCGCACAAACGGTCCTGCGGACAGATACGGCCGCAAATCTCGGGCATAGTGCTGGTCAGGTTCGACAGCTCATAGGCTTCGCGCAAACGGCCTTCGGCGGTGAGGCGCAACCAATCGGGAATATGGTTGTGCAGCGGGCAGT
Source organism: Sphingorhabdus sp. (assembly GCF_029865925.1). GTDB lineage: Bacteria > Pseudomonadota > Alphaproteobacteria > Sphingomonadales > Sphingomonadaceae > Sphingorhabdus_B. The sequence goes on along the minus strand of NZ_JARXAI010000012.1, from coordinate 5,906 downwards.
GCACTGAGCAATAAGGTACGCCGCATTGCGAACACCGCGACGCCTGATCGGCCGCTGCGTCTGGCGCATAACGGTCGGCGATTTCGGCAAAATCCTCCGCACGCATTTCGGCTTCCCGCTTATGCGGATAAGCCTGCGGCTTTGAAATAAACTTTAGCATCGGATCATTAGCCACAGCACGCTCCTTCAGAAGCGCTGCGCGTAACGCGGCAAACAAGCTCTGTCACGTGTAAATCTAATAAATGGGTCAGCTATACTGACTAAAATAGCAAAATTTGAGGCTAAAATTTAACTCTGCGCAATAATCTTTCAATTAAAAAGGGCCGATATGATACCTACCGAAGCGTTAGCCACAACAACGCAGCAGTTCCGATTATGATTCGGTAATATGCGAAAGGTGCAAATCCGTACTTGCCGACGATGGCAACAAAGGCCTTCACCACGACCACTGCAACCAGAAAAGCCATGGTGAAACCAAGGGCTATCATCCCAAGATCATCGGCGTTCAAAAGCGCCCTGTCTTTCCATAAAGCGTAAACCGTTGCCGCCAGCATTGTGGGCACAGCCAGAAAGAAGGAAAACTCCGCCGCTGTCTTGCGCTCAACCCCCATCATTAGCCCTCCCATGATCGTCGCGCCGGAACGGCTCACACCTGGCAGCATGGCGGTGCATTGGACGAGGCCAATCGACAATGCCGTGCCAAAGGGGATTTCCTCAACTGCATGAAAGCGCACCGTCTTCACCATACGCTCCAGCAATAATATGATGATGCCGCCGACGATCAGCGCGAGAGCAACAATCTCCGGCGTCTGCATGGCTGCGCGGATAGCGTCATATGCGATAACGCCAATCACAAGTGCCGGTGCAAATCCAAGAAGGATGTTTCGTGTGAAGGCCACAGGCCCCTTTTCCATCTTCAGTAGCCCAGTTCCAACGGCCCAGAAGCGCCGCCAATATACCAACAGCACTGCCAAGATCGCGCCAAGCTGAATCGCGATTTTGAAGGCAACCGAACTGTTGTCTGTAAAGCCGATGACTTCACCCGCTAAAATCAAATGGCCAGTCGATGATACGGGCAAAAACTCTGTCAGCCCTTCGATAAAGCCGAGGAGCAGCGCGATCATCGTATCGCTCATTGTCTGGGACTGCTGCCAAAGCGGCCATGCTTGCGGTAAATATCCAACCAATCCGCAGCGATCACATCTATCGGCGTTGGCACGATACCGTAAGCGGCTAGTCCGTCCGTTCCCGTAACCACATTGTCGCTACCCAGCATCTTATACTGGTCTTCTGTAATCGGTGCCCCCGGCATCCAGCCCGTACCCCTGGCGAGCATCTTGGCGGCAATGTCCGGTACTTCGACAAACACAGGCGCGCGTCCGATGGCCTTGGCGATCCATCGGTTCAGCTCCATCATTGAAAATATCTCTGGCCCGCCCAGTTCGAGAACACGACCATCCTGATGCGCAAGCGCTGCGGCAACTGCCTTAGCGACATCACCGACAAATACCGGCTGGAACCGCGCAGCAGCGCCGATAACCGGAACGACCGGCAACATGCGGATTAGTCCGGCGAAGCGGTTGATAAACTGGTCTTCGCGTCCGAAGACGATGGATGGCCGCAAGATGACGGCAGAAGGAAATGCGGCATGGACGGCCTCTTCACCGCCAGCTTTGCTTTGGCCATATTCGGCGTTACTATGTGCGTCTGCGCCAATTGCAGAGATGTGCACCAAGGCCTCCACGCCAGCCTCGGCAGCGGCCCGTGCGACAATCCCCGCACCGATATTTTGAACCGCGTTCATATCAGCAAAGCTGCCAACCAAATTGACGACAGCGTCGGCATCCATGACCGCGCGAGCAACACTTGCAGGCTTGCGAACATCCGCTTCCATCAACTGCACCTGACCCAGATTGCCTAGCGGCTTTATGTAGATGGCGCTATTTGCATTACGGCACGCGACGCGAACCCTGGCGCCTTGGCCAAGTAGTGTTTGGGCAACATAGCGGCCGAGGAAACCGCCGCCGCCAAAAATCGTAATCAATTTGCCTTGCATATATGCTCCGTCGTGCAACGTGATAGCCTGCTGGCGCTTTGCACCAGCACCGGTAAGCTTTCAAGGCCGACCTGCGTGAAAATGACTGGCGCGCGTCTGGACAGGCGGCAATAGCTATTTAATCCTGGCACGGCGCGGCACGGTCGTTGACAATATAACCTGATCGCTTAAAGGAACGCCCCTACCCGACACGCATCCAAACTGCGTTTCACGTGCCCGGATGGCGGAATTGGTAGACGCACCAGCTTCAGGTGCTGGCGCTGGTAACGGCGTGGAGGTTCGAGTCCTCTTCCGGGCACCATTAGCATGATCACTGTTGATCGAAAATAGTCGACAAAACCTAGGTTTTTTGTCATATATAGGATTAAGCTAGACGCTAGCAGCCGCACATTCACCCGCCCGCGACATCTGGTGGCACGCAGGGGCCATTAGGGTACGGGGACAGGAGGTGCGACAAAAGCGTCTCAACAGCGGCGCTAGAATCCGCTACAGAGAGGTTCTGCTTCACGCGAAGGGTTTGCCAGACTTCAATGCTGAGCGCGACATCGATTGCTTCCAATAATGGCTGCCGATTTGGTATCTCAGGGGGCAGAGGACGGATGAGCCGTGAACGCATGGTTGAAATATAGGCATTGTAAATGGCCTGCAGGGTGGGCGATGAGTGTCGATGCGCCTCGGATGCACGTTGGAAAGGCATAAATAGCTCAAACATAGCTAGACGTCGGTTCATCATTTCATACATTTGGCCTTGCCAATCGCTGCTCTTGAGGGCGACCGGCTCAATCGCTAGCGGCTTCGCGAGTTCGAGGGTAATTAATTGAATAAGCCCTTCCATATTTTTGAAGTGGCGGAACACAGTACGTCGACCGATGTTGGCACGCACTGCAATTTCTTCAGCCGTGGGATTTATGTTTTCCTCACGCATAAGCTCGATCGCGGCAGCGACAATACGACCACGCGTCTCTAAGACGCGCTTACGATGACCATCGATCTTCTTATCAACTGGACTAGGCAATATGCTCCTCGCGCACCCTGAAGTGACTTGTTGCGTAAAACGCTGACATTTTTCTACCACAAACCGCCGACGTAGTCAACTTTTGGCTATACTCCAATGTTCCGTTTAGGTCACCCCCCGCTGCCGTTTGGAATGCGCCAGATACTAACTTGACAGCATTTTTCGGGAATTAGAATAAATTGACACTATAAAGTGCCAAATATTCCTTGACGGCATAATTAGCGTCTTTTAATAAGTTGACACTACCAAGTGCCAAATATTTCAATCTTGCTACAAATATAGTTTCTATCGCTGCAATTTCCTTTTTTTCCTTGTCGCCCGTTAGCAGAAATTAGCTGCGAGTTAGGTGTCCAGAGGGAGGGGGGAGCGAACATCCTTGGTAAAAGCTTAGCGTGGATGGGTCATTTGGTGAGCGTTGAGTTTCAAAGATTAAGTGGAAGAAGCAATTAACATGACAAAGTTAATCCGGATTACGGCAGCGAACGGTACAATTAAGAATGTAGCTTTGAGCGCGCGCGTAAAACTTGAGCCGCCCTTTGTTGGTGCAAAGGTTGAGATTGTTGATGCTGCCACCGGTGCATTAGTCTCGGGCATAAAATCCAAGATTGTAGGTAAAGATTTAGTTTTGTCGTTTACTGAAAACGGCAAGAAAAAGGCTGTGAAGGTTGAAGACGCGGCTGAGAGTGCTGCATCATCGGAGCAAACAGAAACCGAAGCTGCTTCATCTGGCGGCGGCGGTGCCGATGTCTCGACGCAACTCGATACCTCCCCAGCAAGGGCCGGCAACACGCAAGGTGCAGATCGCGCTACTGGTCTTTCGGGTACAACAATTGGTCTTGGGCTCGCTGGCCTTGGCGTTGTGGGTGGTCTGGTTGCTACTCTTGCCAAGTCGAAAGATACCTTACCGCCTGCGGCACCGACTGGCCTTGATCTTGCCGCTGGTGATGACAGCGGTACCGATAACGCCGACAATGTAACCAACCAGACGTCTGCGCTCACCATCACTGGCCAGACAGAGGCCAATGCACGCGTTGAGTTGTTCGACGGCGCGACCTCGCTTGGTACGACAACCGCCAGTCCAACCGGCGCATTCAGTCTTGATGTCACGCTTGCCGAAGGCGCACGCTCAATTACCGCCAAGGCAACGGACGCTGCAGGCAATATTGGAGCTGCATCATCCGTATTGGCCATAACGGTCGATGCAACGCCGCCTGCGGCTCCGACGGTTCTTGACCTTGCTGCTGTTGATGACAGCGGTACTGATAACGCCGACAATGTAACCAACCAGACGTCTGCGCTCACCATCACTGGGCAGACAGAGGCCAATGCACGCGTTGAGTTGTTCGACGGCACGGCTTCAATCGGCACCACGACCGCAAATGCAACCGGCGCATTCAGTCTTGACGTCACGCTTGCCGCAGGCGCACACTCAATTACCGCCAAGGCAACAGACGCTGCAGGCAATGTTGGAACTGCTTCTGCTGCACTAGCCATATCGGTTGATGCAACGCCGCCTGCGGCTCCGACGGTTCTTGATCTTGTTGCGATAGATGACAGCGGGACTGATAACACCGACAATGTAACCAACCAGACGTCTGCGCTCACCATCACTGGGCAGACAGAGGCCAATGCACGCGTTGAGTTGTTCGACGGCACGGCCTCAATCGGCAACACGACCGCAAATGCAACCGGCGCATTCAGTCTTGATGTCACGCTTGCCGCAGGCGCACGCTCAATTACCGCCAAGGCAACGGACGCTGCAGGCAATGTTGGAGCTGCTTCTGCTGCACTGGCCATATCGGTCGATGCGACAGCTCCCGCTGCGCCTGCTGGCCTTGATCTTGCCTTTGATGATGAAAACGGTGCCGACAATGTAACCTACCAGACGTCTGCGCTCACCATCACTGGGCAGACAGAGGCCAATGCACGCGTTGAGTTGTTCGACGGCACGGCCTCAATCGGCAACACGACCGCAAATGCAACCGGCGCATTCAGTCTTGATGTCACGCTTGCCGAAGGCGCACACTCCATCACCGCCAAGGCAACAGACGCTGCAGGCAATGTGAGTGCGGCATCCGCTGCACTAGCCATATCGGTCGAAGAAACGCCGCCTCCGATAGTGGTCGATCCAACGCCGCCTCCGATAACAGTCGATGCAACGCCGCCTGCGGCACCGACTGGCCTTGATCTTGCCGCTGGTGATGACAGCGGCAGTGATAGCACCGACAATGTAACCAACCAGACGACAGGTCTAACGATTACGGGCACGGCGGAGGCTAATGCGCTGGTTGAACTCTTTAATGGATCAACCTCTCTAGGGACAACCACGGCCAATGGTTCCGGTGTCTTTACCAAGGATGTGGCCCTTGCTGTGGGCGCACGCTCAATTACCGCCAAGGCAACGGACGCTGCAGGCAATGTGAGTGTGGCATCTGCTGCACTGTCTATTTCTGTGATCTCAAATTCGATCGCCCCCGTTGTTGAACTGTCAGCGTTTGCAAGCGGCACGGGCAACCTTGGCTTTGTGATCAACGGGGCATCGGCATATGACTATTCGGGCTTCTCCGTCAGCTCTGCGGGCGATGTGAACGGCGATGGCTTGGACGATCTGATCGTGGGGGCAAGCCAATCCGGTGATCAGGACGCCGGCGCGAGCTATGTGGTGTTTGGCAAGACTACCGGGACGTCGGTTAACCTCTCGGATATTGCAAGCGGTACGGGCAACCTTGGCTTTGTGATCAACGGGGCATCGGCAGGTGACCGTTCGGGCGGCTCCGTCAGCTCTGCGGGCGATGTGAACGGCGATGGCTTGGACGATCTGATCGTGGGGGCAAG
>NZ_JARXAI010000030.1 GCF_029865925.1 Sphingorhabdus sp. | reverse complement strand
TGTGTTGGTCGCTAGAAAGCCACACATCTAAAGGACTCGCAAAAGCCGACTTTCATTTCCCTTTTGCTACCTAATTATTTCCGTTGTGTTACCTAATCTCCTACATTGTCCAGCGATCATTAGACGCTACGGAATCCTAAGTATTACCCGGAATTATGGCGACAATGCTCTGGATTATTGCGTGCCCCAAATGTGGACCAAAAGGTAAGCAGAGTTTGTCCCCCGTTAGCATTTAATAGACAGATTGTCTGCTGGCGGGGGGCACCTCGGTCAAAAAGACCTATCGTTGTAAAGGCCGAGCCATCCTCCTCGGCTGGTAGACATGGGAAAAGAGTGTGAAACGACGAAGTCGGTTAGGAGTAGCGATAATTTGTCCAACATGAACACGTCATCAACAAAAGCACCGCTCGACGCCCATGCGGACGATGTTAGTCAGCTAACGCACTATTTGGAAGACAAGCTGGGATGCAGTCAGATTGTGTTGCACAAGGAACGACGCTGGCGTCCGGTTTGGCGTGCTGCAATGATGCGGAACGGCAAGCACACGGAAATGCTGTTGAAGGGTAACCGGACATGGCTGACCCATCCCTACCCGCTCGAATATGAAATGCTGATGCAACGTACATTGCATGAAAATGGCATACCGATCCCCGCGGTCCTCGGCATGTGTCCCGGTCCCAAAACCATTGTAATGGAATGGGTGCGCGGCGGGCGTGACCCTGGGTTGATAGCCGAAGCCATAGAGAACCGGTCGGTGATGACCGACGACCGTTGGCAGGCATCTTTGCGCTACATGGAAATTCTGGCCGATATGCACCGCATTCCGCCCGAGAAATTTGTGGCCGTCGGTGCAAAGTTGCCAACCGGCGATGAAGAGATCGCGCTGGGGAATTTCGAGCGGTTTCATGCGATGACCGGCCAGATCAACATAACCGATCCATTCATCGAGTTTTTCTCGCGCTGGTTGCGACGCAATTATCCCAACGGTCGCAACAGCATATCATTCCTGACGGGCGATTGTGGCCAGTTTCTTTCCGATGGTCCAGAAGTGACGTGCATTCTCGACGTTGAAATCGGTCATCTGGGCGATCCGATGCGCGATCTTGCCTGTTTTCGCGGGCGGCACCCTATTGAAAATATGGGCGATGTCCCGGCGCTGTTCCTTCATTATGAAAAGGCTATTGGGGTACCCCTCGATTATGATGCGCTTGCCTTCCAGACGGTCGCCTTCCTGTATGAAGCCTATTACGGACCGCTGTTCGGGATGCACGACACCGGACGCGGCGGTGACTGGGTCGAAAGCGTGTTTCAGGTCTCGGTTATTGCGCGGCGGGCGATGGAAGCGTTAGCCGAGATTATCGGCCTGGAGCTTGATGTGCTAATTTTGCCGGAGCAACCAGAGGCTACGCCTTATGAAGACCTCGCCTTGGGCAAGCTGATTGCCGATCTTGAGAGGTTGCCCGAGTCAGATTCTTTGCAAGGCTGGCAGCGCAATATTCTCGCCTCGGTGCCGCATTATCTCCGCAACCGAGGTCATTATCGCCAGTGGTGCGAACAAGCTGACATTGCCGAGACAGCAACGCTGACAGGGAAGCAGATCAACAATCTGACAGAGGCGGACAGAAATCTCACGGACTTCATCAAGACAGCGGGCCCAGAGCAAGATGCAGCACTCACTCGTCTGTTCCATCGCCGGTTCCTGCGACACTGCTTGATCATCGCAGGTCCAGATCCGAGCCCGGATCATATTGCACTAGCGGTGATGGAGCCAATTCTCAACCGCAGACCTGCCCAGGACAGCACGGTATGAACAAAGGTGAAACGGTATGAAAAAAGGTGAATTTGACGGCAAGGTTGTACTCATCACGGGCGCGGCGTCGGGGCTAGGTCGCGCCGCGAGTGTGCGGTTCGCGCGTGAAGGCGCTCGAGTTTGCCTGGCCGATATCAACAGCGCTGGTCTTGACGAAACGGCACGAATAATCGCCAATGCCGGGGGGCGGTGCACGCAATATGCCGGCGATTTGGGCCAACCGTCCAGTTGCACGGACGCAGTGCGCACTGCTATCGGGTCGTTCGGTCGGCTTGATGTGCTGTGCAATGTTGCAGGAATACTGCGCTTTCATGCGCTTGCTGATGTGACTGCCGAGGATTGGCAAATGCTGTTTGCTGCCAATGTGACAGCGCCATTTTTCATGACGCAGGCGGCTATGCCGCATCTAGTTGCGGCAAGCGGCAATGTCGTCAATGTTGCATCGACGGCGGCATTTATCGGCCAATCATACACCGCGCCATATGCTGCGACAAAGGCGGCACTGCTTAGCCTGACAAAATCGCTGGCGATGGAGTTCATCAAATCCCCCGTCCGGATTAACGCTATTGCGCCTGGCGGGATGATGACTGAAATGGTGCAAGGCCTTGTCTTTCCCGAGGGTGCGGATACCGACATGATCCTGCGCTATTGCGGATTTCGTCCTCCCAATACGCCCGAAGACATTGTCGAGCCGATGATATTCTTGGCGTCTGATCGGGCACGTGCGGTCCATGGGGCCTGCTATACCGCCGATAACGGCATTACGGCGGGTTAAGGGAGTAAAATGGTCAACGATTCAATCATATTGGTAACAGGAGCAAGCCGCGGACTAGGACGCGGTATTGCGCGCGCCTTTGGATCAAAGGGCGCAACAGTTTACGTCACAGGACGGCATGCAGACGAACTGGGGCCCGTTGTTGGCGAGATAGATGCAGCTGGCGGCAAAGGCGTGGCGGTTGTTTGCGACCATAAAGCCGATGACCAGATTGCTGCGTTGTTTGCCCAGATTGCCAAAGAGGCAGGCCGTCTCGACATCTTGGTAAACAATGCGGCGGCCGTTTACCCTGATGCGCTGATGGCTCCCGGCGGTTTTTGGGAAAAGCCGCTAAACCTGTCCGACATGATCGATGTTGGCCTGCGCTCCAATTATGTTGCCGCCTATTATGCTTCTCCCATGATGGTTGCGGCGAAGCGCGGACTGATAGCAAGTATTTCTTTCTACGGTTCGGTCTCCTATTTCCACGGCGCGGCTTATGGTGCAGCAAAGGCCGGAACTGACAAAATGATGCATGACATGGCGGTCGATCTGGCACAGCACAATGTGGCTGCTGTCGCTATCTGGCCGGGATTCATCCTGACCGACGCCGTCAAAGCCATCCCGTCTGAGTATTTGCCTGAAGAGTTACGCGCAAACCTGCCTAACTGGGAGACGCCAGAATTTACCGGGTTGGTGATTGACGCCTTGGCGCATGACCCCGACCTCATGTCGCTATCGGGGCAAGCCCTCATCGGTGCGGAATTGGGCGAGCGCTACCGGATCGTCGATCTCGATGGCAAACAGCCGATATCTTACCGCGCGACTATGGGTGCGCCTGTAAATTACTGAATAAGGGAGAATTTGATGTCGCTTGAAGCAAATAAAGCTATCGTGCGTAGCTATTTTGAAGCGGTAAATTCGGGCAATTGCGACGCGATCCTTGCGCTCACCACCGAAGATTTCCTGTTCACGACAATGGCGCGCGCGCCCGACTGGTTGCAAATTGAATGGGGCCGTGAGGCGTTTTCGCAAGTGCCGCCGACTATGTCGCAATTGATGAAAGCGCCTATTCACTTGGCGGTCTTGGACATGATCGGTGAGGGCAACAAGATCACTGTCGAGGCGGAAACCGATGGCGAGATGCTAAACGGGCGGCGTTACAATAACGCCTATCATTTTGCGTTTGAACTGGCTGACGGCAAACTGCACCGCGTCCGCGAATATAGTTGCAGCCATCTGGCGCAATCCTGTTTTGGCGCAGTTGAACCGGGCAACCGCGAGGCGTCCAAGATGGCTGATTAGCGTTCGGGAACGATCTGAAGGTCAAGCCCGACGAAACCAGATGCAATCCCGCATCCCGTCAGAAGAAAATCCTGCCGTCGCAACCAATTATGGAAATACTGAATAAGATCGGCATCATATTCAGGTCCGACTTTCAGCACAAAGGCTTCCATTTTTTCCATCATGTCGTCCTGATCGGTCGGACGCTGACCTATCAACGCGGCGGTATCATCCAGATCGGCGTCGAGGACGTCTGCACCGTAAGTCAGCCAGCGCTGCTGATAGAGCGCCAATGCCGCAGCCGAATCGCGCGAATAGGCGGTTTGATCATCTGGTGCGGGGAGCTTGCCAATCTGCCGAACCAGATGCGAACCGACTTGGTTGAAGCCCATTTCGCGCGCGACGGGCTCGCGTGGTTCGATCAATTGCAAACCAATATGCCTCGCCATCGCGGTATAGCTCCAGCGCGCGGTCGCAACGGCGAAATTGAGATAGGCCATGTAGTCCTGCTCCGGCGTTGACGTAAACGCCAGCGGCCAGAGCATGAAGCCGTTAACCCCGCAAAAACCGGCTGTGTGATATTCGATCACTTGCTTCGATATCCGGTCGCCGCTGACTTTTTCATAATGATCATACAGCGCCGACAGGTCACCAAGCGGTTCGGACGTATCGCGCAATCGCATCCCTGCAAGTTCGGCCGCGGGGTCACCGAATGACGACATCTCAAAATCTATAAGACCTGTAACCTTTTCGCCTTCAAAAAGAAATTGCCCGGCATCGGGGTTGATGAAAGCGGCACGTGTCCGGTCCTGTGGCACATTACGGCGCAACCATCCGGCAGTGAACCGCATCAATGGCCAAGGTCGCCCGATCAGCCCGTCAAAAATCGCTTCGGAGGCTGCATAAAGGTTACGCGAAACCGCATCAGCACCTTGCGGGACATCCAGACCAACTTCGGCAAAGGCTTCCGGCGGCAAACGGTGGATCGCCGCCATGATCTCGACGAATTCTTCGCGTATTTTTTTGCGCGAACCGGCATCGGCGATTCCACCGGTGTTGATAATCCCCGAGATGCGTTCGAGCACCAGCGCCTCGGGATCTTCAATAAGGCCAATAACCTTCGGCACCGGAATGTCATTGGCGAGATAGGCGCGATGGATCGCCGCCTCCTGTGCCATATTGATCGGAGAGGTATAATTGTCTCCGCGCGGACCACGTATGTAGAGCGGGCGTAACTCGCCATCACGCGACACTTCGGCATCCCAACCTGTTCGCCACCGGGCATGCGGCGCAAATAGTGTGACCTTGCCCAAATTGTTCTCCAGCCAGGCAAATACCTTGCGGTCCATATCCCCGTGCAGGATGATTGGTTGCTGCGTTTCAATCACACGTCACCGCTTTCTATTCGAGACATGATGTAGTTTGAAGACTTGCGTGATTGAGCGACCTGCCCCCGGGCAGGGACGCGCTGATGTGGCGTTGATAGCTTTATGCTTCAACAAAGGAGAAATTTATGGGTAGTTTGAAAAGGCGGGCGGCGATAGCACCCTTGGTATCATGCTTGGCCATGCTAGCGTCGTGTGCGAATGTAGAAAAACCGATTACATTCAACGCGCCCGCAGACCTTGCAGCGATAAAGCTGATCGAAACAACGATGGCGACCGAAACCAACATGGACAAGCTCATCGGCTATTATGCTGACGACGCAACCGTGCTCGATGTTTACGCGCCGGGCATTTACAAGGGCCGCGATCAAATTTACGCCGGTTTTGCGCCGCAAATGGCGGCCATTCAGTCCATGACGCATAGAGTGGCGGAAATGAATGTAGCGACCAATGGAAATTTTGCCTGTGCGGCATCGCAGATCGAATTCGATGCGGTGTTGAACGACGGCAAGAAAATGTCGCTCAGCGTGCGGCAACTCGACGCGTTCAAGAAAATCGGTAACGAATGGAAAATCGTGCAGCAGCATATTTCGCTGCCGATTGATCCAAAATCGGGGGCTGCTATCATCGACGGCCCTGTCAACGCTCGCGGCGGAATAGCTTGGTCCAAAGATCCCCTACCCGGCCCAGCTTCCACCCCTGAAGAAGCAAAAGCCGCTATCCGGACATGGATGGACGTCGGTGGCGCTTCAACAAGTCTGGATATGTTAATGGGCTATTATGGACCCGGCGAGGACATTCTGGTCTACGACAGCTTTGCTAGCAATCTGCGTGGTATGAAGGAAGTCCGCGCGCATTATGCCGCGATCATGAACAGCTACACCGACATCAAGCTGGAAATGCCCAATTTCGTGGTCGATTCAGACGGCGTGTTCGGCGTGCAGCTCGATACACAGCGCATTACGCTCAGCATGAAAGATGGCAGCACTCAAAAACTCGCGCTTCGGCAGAGCGACTGCATGCGCAAGTCAGGAGACAAATGGTATTCGTTCCTCGAACATCTCTCATTCGCAGTCGACCCGAAAACTGGCCAAGGCGTCGTGTCCTTCTGAACAAAAAAGGCCGCCTCTTTTCGGAGGCGGCCTTTTTTAACATTACTTATTCCGGAAAGATCAGAACTTGATTGTCGCTGTCGCACCAAAAGTGCGCGGCGCGCCCTGATATTGCACGGTAGCGCCAAGGCCCGTGTAGCTATTGAACACGTTGGTAAACCAGGCCTGGTTGGCCAAGTTGCGGCCCCAGAATGCCAGTTCAATATCAGGACTGTCAAAGTTGATCGCTATGCGACCATTCAGCAGGCCGTATCCCTTGACGATCGATGCCGCATTCGCAATCGCAATCGCATTGATATTTGCCTGCGTTCCGCCCTGCGCAAGCGGCTTTGCAGTCGCCGCGTCCATGGCCCGGTCTGCAATGTATGCATAGTCAGCGTGGAGCGACACATCTCCGAAAGACGTTTCGAATGTTTGCGTAGCGCCAATGTTCCAGGTCCATTTAGGGGCCTGCGTAACAGGTTCGCCGGCACGATCAACAAAGACTGGTGCCGATGCCGTTCCCTGATTTTCATTGCGACTTCCGCGAACATATTTTGCGTCGAGATAGGAAAGGCTGCCCGTCAGCTCCATACCACCCCAGGGAAGCGCGGTACCTTCAAATTCAAAGCCCTTCGCATTGACTTTGCCCGCATTTGTTACGAACTGAGTAAGCGATGTGCCGACCAAGGCATTCACAATACGCTGGACGTTAGATTGCTTGGCAGAAAAGAATGCCATATTGGTCCGCAAACGACGGTCAAGGAAATCACCCTTGAAACCGAATTCGGCGTCGCGCACTTTTTCTGGACTAAACTGTTGTGTGAAGGGTGCGGGCACAAAACGTGAGTTGAAGCCGCCTGACATCGATGCGCCACTCGTCTTGGCATATAGGAAAAGCTGATCGTTTACGCGGTAATCCAAGCCCAAAGTCCACGCTGGGTATTTGAAACTTGCCGAAGCTGGATCGGAGCAGGGGGCAGCCTCAGCGGTCTTTCCAGAATTAGGGCCGACAGTGCAGACTTCGAGATTATCCGGCTTACGCCAGGTGTCCGTGCTGCGCCTGTCGATCGTGCGCTTGTCCCACGTATAGCGCAAGCCACCGGTGACGCGCAGCGCGTCGGAAACATTGTAGTTGATCTGCGCATACGTACCAGCCGAGCGCGAGCTGTAGTCGCTCAACGTCCGCGCAGCTGCAACACCGCCCAGAACGAAGGCGCGGGATTGCTCGTCACCAGATTCTTTGAAGTAATAGACGCCCGTTTGCCAATCGAGTGCGCCCGAACTGCCCGACAGTTGAAGCTCTTGGCTGAACTGCTTGTTGTTGTAGGTACTAATAAATGCTGACGTTGCGTTCGGCAAGAAGGGGGTGAACGGGTTTACCGACGACGGAAAACCATGAAGGTCCAGGCTGTCGTTGGTGAAAGACTTGCGATAGGCGGTAATCGATTTGATGTTCACGCCTCCAAGATCCCATTCGATAGTTCCAGCGATTGCGTCGACATCATTGTTATTCTGCAGCTTATCAATTTCTGCATCGCCTGTTTGCGGACGTGAGAAAGTGTCGGTCCACTTTGAATTTGCTGCAGTAAATGCGGGCTGTTGCGCCGCCGTCACAAATTGCGAAAATTCCGAGTTGATGAACGCGCCGTAGGCAGGCAGCGACAGCACGCCGGGGTTTATTGCGGCAACCGCCGTCGCATTGCCATCATCCGCATAACGCACAAGGTCACCAATGAGGGTAAACTTCAAGTTCGATTCGGCCGGCGCGTAGACCAAGGTACCGCGAAGTACTAAATCCTTGTCGATGCTGCCTTGTGGATACCCGATCTTATTGTTCCGGAAATATCCGTCGCGCTTTCCATATCGCCCCGCAATGCGGATACCTGCTTCGTCGCTCACTGGCGCATTCACCATGCCTTCAATCGATTGATAATTGTAGTTGCCGAAACCGACCTTGAGCATACCTTCATATTCGTTGCTCGGACGGTTGCTCGTAAGGTTAAGAGCGCCACCCGTGGTGTTGCGGCCAAAAAGCGTACCCTGCGGCCCACGCAAAACTTCTGCACTGGCCATATCAAGGAAACCGAGATTTCCGACAATCGGACGAGCGACGTAAACGCCGTCCATGTAGATCCCGACGGACGAATCCGAAAGCGAGTTCGGGCTATTCTGTGCCTGACCGCGAATAGCGAGATAAACGATTGATGCCGGACCCGTACCGCCAGTGCTGATAGTCAAACTTGGCGCGGTGCGCGCCAAATCGGTAACTTCAAACACTTGCTTGCTTGCCAAATCGTCAGCACTCAAAGCCGTAACGGCAACCGGAACGGATTGAATATTTTCCGATGACTTGCGCGCTGTGACAATGATCTCGGCGATACCGCCTTGATCGGCTGTTTCTTCTTCTGCCGGTGCAGATTGCGCCTGCGCCGCGCCCGAGATTACAAGTCCTGCCGCCAGAACCGTCGACGTCATAAACAACGTGCGGATGTTACCAATTTTCATACAAGCCTCCCCTAAAAATCTTTTAATACTGCATACCCAATGGCGGAGCACCTCGTGCCTTTTAGCCATCGCGTGAAACTAGAACGGCGTTATTTATGCCGGTTTGTGCGTAATCGTAGTTGCCTCCCTCACTCACACCTATCTAAAGATTGGCTCCTGAGTGAGGGCGATATAATGTCGGTTTTAGCCTCATTTCCGTAACGTCTGTGATAATTCAGCAACAATTAGCCGCGTTGACCAACCGCCTTGCTCACCTTTTGCGGTCCACCCGCCATCGACCGGAAGGACATCCCGCCCAGCCCTGATCCGACGGAAACGACATCGAAACCTTCATCCAAGTTCATGACATTCCTGTCTGATACCGCTGGGTTTTGGCTATAGCGGCTTGGTGCGTCCGCGCCCCTCCCTTCGATAGGTGCTCAGCCACCGTTGTTGATGCCCAGAAAACAGCAATCCAGCTTAATGTAATATCTCAAGGAATGTTTGATGGACGCCTATATCTTCGATCATGTGCGGACACCGCGAGGCAAAGGACGGCCAGACGGGGCGCTGCACGAAGTCACCTCGGTCCAGTTGGTCACTCAATTACTGGAAGCAGTCCGCGACCGCAACTCACTCGACACGGCTCTGCTCGAAGATGTGATCATCGGCACGGCGCAGCCTGTGGGTGAACAGGGAGGAGTATTGGCGCGCGCAGCGGTTTTGAACGCGGGCTATGCGCAAAGCGTCGCGGGGCAGCAAGTGCACCGCTTTTGCGCATCCGGCCTAGATGCGGTCAATCTGATCGCCGCGCAGGTCCACGCCGGCGTCATGCAGGCAGGTATTGGCGGCGGTGTCGAAAGCATGAGCCGTACTGTCATGGGCTATGACAGCGGCGCTTGGACATCCGATCCGGATGTTGCGTTTCACAATCATTATGCACCGCAGGGAATTGGCGCGGATATGATCGCAACGCTTGATGGATTTACCCGCAAAGACGTCGATGGCTTTGCAGCGGAAAGCCAGCGGCGCGCGGCGCAAAGCTGGGCAGAAGGGCGCTTCAATGGAGCCATCGTCCCTGTCAAGGATGTGATCGGCGAAGTGCTGCTCGACCATGATGAGCATATGCGGCCGGGCACAACAGTCGAAAGCCTCGGCAAGTTGAAGGCGGCATTTGAGGGACTTGGCAAGGGCGGCTTCGCGAATGTCGCCAAGGCGCGCTATCCCGAAATTGAGGAACTGTCCTACGTCCACCACGGCGGCAACAGCTCCGGCATCGTTGACGGTTCGGGCATCGTCATGATCGGGTCCAAGGAATTTGGCGAACGCGCCGGAATGAAACCACGGGCACGCATAGTGTCCTACGCGTCGATGGGATCGGAACCCACCATCATGCTGACCGCGCCTGCCGATGTGACCAAAAAGGCTCTGAAAAATGCTAAAATGGAGGTCGGCGACATTGACTTGTATGAACTCAACGAAGCGTTCGCCAGCGTCGTACTGCGATATATGAAGGTGCTCGATATTCCGCATAACAAGGTCAATGTGTGCGGCGGAGCCATCGCCATGGGCCACCCGCTCGGCGCGACCGGCGCGATGATTACCGGCATCGTCCTCGACGAATTGGAGCGCTCGGGCAAATCAACCGGCCTCATCACTTTGTGCGCCGCCAACGGGCTTGGCACCGCAACGATCATTGAACGCGTCTGACGCGAAGGATTTCACATGCGACATATGAAAATCAAAATAGCCGCTGACGGCTTTGCTACGCTCACGCTCGACAACGCCGACGAATCAATGAATCTGGTTTCCGACGCGTTCATTGCCGAGATGATGGATGCGATCGCACAGATCGCCGCTAACGAAAGCATCAAAGGCGTCATCCTGACATCGGGCAAGCCAGCTTTCATGGCGGGTGCAGACCTAAAATTGCTTGTTCAGGGCTATGAGACAATGACGCTGAAGAGTGCGTTCGCGTTCAGCCAAAAGGCCAGCGCGATGCACCGCGCGATAGAAACATCGGGTAAGGCGTGGGTTGCCGTGATGAACGGCTTGGCTCTGGGTGGCGGGTTTGAGCTGGCTCTAGCATGCCATTACCGCGTCCTTGTCGACGACCCCAAAGCTGTGGTTGGCCTGCCCGAGGTCAATGTCGGACTATTGCCAGGATCGGGCGGTACGCAAC
>NZ_JARXAI010000013.1 GCF_029865925.1 Sphingorhabdus sp. | reverse complement strand
AGATGATCCACAGCGCATCGGAATCGCTGATGTTTCAGACAGGGTCGTCAGGCTTCATGCTTGATAAGCCCATCAGCCGCTATTGGAAGGATGTCTCGATGGCCCTGCGCCATATCCAGAATATCCCGACGATTGGTTATGAAATCTATGGCCGCGATATTGCGGACGGCGACAAGATTTCGCCACCCGGCGCTTATTAAGTTTAAATATCGGCCCGGCGTCTCAATGGAGTGCTGGGCCAGTATCTTGTCCTGCAACCGCGTTTGGCGTCTGCCGGGAACAACTGATTTAGCGCTTGGTCTTTTCCCATGCAGACAATTGGATCCCGATTAAGTCAACCATGTCCTGCTGGACGATGTTGACATCAAGCAGATGCAGCCCCCAATCTTTTGCAATCATGGGGCCAAATTTTAGGTCGCCGCCCGGATCGAGAACCCGGCCATTCGGCAGCCCTTCGCTTAGCCGTACGGCCAGATAATTCGCGCCATCCGAGGAAACGCACTGCCCCGAATATAGTCCCGGCAAGCTGACGTGGCCGGTTGTGATCGGCTTTTGATCGCTCGTCCACGCTGTGGGGGCCACTGCCATATCAGCGCCGATACTTTGCTTCGGAAGCACGGCTTGTAAAGGAACACTACCGCCGCTGAGTTTCGCTGGATTGGTACAGGCCACTTCGCGATCCGCAACATCGGTGCGCCCAAAACGTGCGTTGGCCGGAGGAGGACTCGCCTCGCGAAATGTTACCCACGCCAAAACGCAGCCGGTCTGATCCGATTTGCGGCACAGTGGCGTCGTTTTGAAATCACCGCCAAGATCTTCGCCCCTGGCAACCAGCACATTCGTCCCTGCCAGCATTGCAGAGAGCATCAATTTCTGGGTCGGCTTGCCTTCAATTTCTTCCGCCACAAGCCGTTTGAGCAAGCCGGAACCCTGACTATGGCCAATTAGCACAAACGGCCGCCCCTGACTGTCGGTTGCCAGATAATGCCGCCAAGCGTCCCGAACATCGGTGTAATTGAGTTCGCGGTCCGCCGGGATCGGTTTTCCTATCAATAGTGCGCGCAGTGCCGAGACCGTCACCGAGCGATAGATTGGCGCAAAGGTGCGGCATGTTTCGCCAAATCGGGCAAACTGCGTCTCAATGACCCTGCGCTCCTCGTCATTGGCAACCATGTCGCTGTTGCCGCCCTCATCGTAAGACAGCGTTGGGTAGACGTAGAAGCAATCGGCTTTGGAATCGCGAGGCGTTGTCGATTTGCGGAAGGCGATAGTTCCGTCTGCTGCGATCGCGGTGGTGTCGGTGTTGACAGTGCACGCATCGCGGCGACCAGGTCTGCATAGCCAGTTTTGCGCAAGGCTGTAGTCATTTGGAATCGGAGTAGTGGCTGCTGCCGCCGCAATAAGCAGGGTCGAAATCATGACTTTATAGCCTCTCGGAAATTTTAATGAGAATGCCTTCCATCATACGCCTTGGCAAGGGACGTCAAAGTGCGAAAGTGAACCAGGCGATGCCCTAATGTTATTTAGTGAAGCGGCCAGCGGATCAATCAATCACACATGCCTCGTCGAAAGAAAGCCGTGGATTACGAGGATGAAGCCCCGCCTTTACACCATAGCCAAGGTTGCAGATAAAATTTATCTGCCAGCGGCCATTCGGGAAAAATTCGGCATTGATTTTCTCGGGGTCGAAGCCAGACATGGGTCCGCAATCCAGCCCCAAAGCGCGGGCGGCGATGATCATATAGGCGCCTTGCATTGGGACGTTACGCGCGATCAAATCTTGCGCTGCTGCTTCGCTATTTTCAAACAAAGTTTTGAAATCACGCTCTGGATATAGCTGCGGCATCAGTTCGAAAAAACGCGTGTCGCCAGCAATTATTACCGTCAACGGGGCCGATTTCACCTTGTCAATATTGCCCGCGTTCACGCACGGCAGCAGACGCGCCTTTGCTTGCTCAGAGATCGCAAACACAAACCGCGCCGGGCAGCTATTGGCTGAGGTCGGTCCCCATTTTAGATGATCGTATAGAGTTCGCAACAACGCGGTCGAAACCGCTCGATCTTCAAAATCACCGAAGGTCCGTGCATCATCGAATAGGCCGGAAAGCTCCAATTAGTTACCAGACCAAAGGCAGTGTGACGGGCTGTAATATGCCGCCGGTGTGTGTTTTAACGACCGCGCCGTCGGCGATGCGGAACTCTGGAATAGCGGCAAGGAACTCTTCAAGCGCAATACGCATTTCACGGCGCGCCAGGTGCATGCCCACGCACAGATGCGGGCCATAGCCAAAGCTCATATAGCGCGATTTCCTGCCAAAGATCACCTGATCGGCATTATCATAGGCTTCCGGATCACGCCCGGCAAGGCTGGTAGGCATTGCGATTTTGTCGCCTGGTTGGAATGTCACGCCGCCGACCGTTACCAGCTTTGCACAGGTGCGGAACGTTGTAACAGCGGGATAGGCGCGCATCAATTCTTCAATCGCGTCGGGAATCATCGACGGGTTATTGCGCAGTGTATTTTGATGATCTGGATGTTCGGCGAGGTGACGGAACTGCCACGCGATGTTGGTCGATACGGTATCCATACCGCCAATGAACAAGTTGAAAGTGAAGCCGACCAATTCATCATCGGTCAGTGCACGACCGTCGATTTCGGCTGTGACGCCGTAGCTGATTAGGTCGTCTCCTGGATTGGCTTTGCGGTCCGCAATCTCGCCGCGTAGATAGTCGACAACCTTGCGTGTGCTCGCGGCAATTACGCCCAAGTCGTTGGTGTGGAGCAACCCCATTTCCCATTCGAGAAACTCGGCGGTCATTTCAAGCGGCAAGCCCATCAGTTCAAGGAACACCTTGATCGGGAATTCAAAGGCAAAATCGGCCATGAATTCGCAACTTCCCTTGGCCTTGATCTCGGCGCAATATTCGCGGGCATATTGCCGGATCTTTTCATCGAGAACATTGATCTTTTTTGGCGTGAAAATGGGATTCACGAACTTGCGGTACAGCGCGTGCATCGGCGGGTCGGTTTCGGCCGGAAGCGAACTCCATGTCTCCCCCACCAGCAAAGCAAACGGCGCGAAATCCTTGTTCGAAAAACTCTCGGTATCGAAATAGATCGTTTGCAGATCCTCTACGCGCCGTACAATCCATGCTGGTGTTCCTCCAGGATACGCATCAAGTGAATAGAAGATCGGCGGCATATTTTTGTGAATGTCGGGAATAATCCGGTCAAACGGATTTTCGTCAATGGTGCCACCCATTTTGATCGGATAGTCAAGCACCAGATCGGCGGGAACATGGGCTGGAGCTTCGGTAACCTGAACGCCGAGCATGGCAATTTTCTCCCAAAATATTGAGTGAGACCTAAAAGAAACCAACCGCATCGCGACCTACCAAGGGGCAGGATTTTAACCAGCTAACTCCTACGCAAAATGCAAGCGACGATATTTGCCACGGAAATACAGCAAAGGATCACGGCGTGGCTCGAACATCGCCTTCAGCACACGGCCAACGAGGATGAAGTGATCGCCACCATCGTGCAAAGCATCGCGCTCGCATTCAAAACTGCTCAGCGATACCGTGAGAACAGGTGTGCCGAACTCGCCGACTTCCCATGGTGTGTTGGCAAACCGGTCCTCACCCTTTCCGGCAAAGCGGTTCGAGGTTGGCTGTTGGCCAATTTGCAATACATTGACGGCAAAGCGTTCGGCGTTGCGCATAATCGGTGCGCTACCAGCGTTATTCGCGATGCAAACCAACAATAAGGGCGGATCAAGCGATACGCTGGTAAAGCTGTTCGCGGTCAGCCCGGTGGGTTTGCCGTCCGGCCCCATCGCGGTGATGATCGTAACCCCGGTGGCAAAACAGCCCAAAGCGTCACGAAACGTTCGCGCATCGGAACCTTCGCGGAATTCGGGAATGAAGCGCGGCTGTTTACGCTCAAGGAAATCAAGCAATAGTCCGTTGAAGCTGTCAGTGCGTTCGGCGGTCACAAGCAGGCCACTGTCTTCGACCTCGACCGCTTCGGCATCGGGCAACTGGCTAACAAATGCCGCCGCCTGTTCTTCGCTCGCCAGATCGCTAAGCCCTCCGCGCACAAACAGTATGGGGATATTAATCTGCGGTGCCGCAAGTGCAATCCGGTCGGTCACGCCGTTCATGTCGAACCGATCAAAAATCCGCATATCAAATTCTGCGTTGCCTAGCCCTGCAATCGCCGAATTGCGTAATTTTTCCGAAGCTTCGCGCGCCACCGCAGGATCATCTGTTGCTGGCAAATCGACCAAAACCAGCCCTGCAGCCAGCGTCGCGGCTTCATCGGCCAAGGCAATTGTTGCGATCCAGCCGCCCAGCGTAGCAGCGACGACTACGGGCCTCGTCCGCATTTGCGCCAGAACGGCACGCAGATCCTCGACATAGGCGTCAAAGTCATAGCACCCATCATCCGGCCAATCGCTGCTGCCATGCCCGCGCAAATCGAGGCTGATAACATGGCGACCGGCTTGTTGAAGCGCGTCGGCAACGTCAGCCCAAACTTTTCGCGTCTGTCCCCCACCATGCAGCAAAAGGATCGACGGGTCATCTGCCGACCCAATGTCATCGGCTTCAAGGCGAATGCCTGCAAAACCTCTGAATTCACGCACATAACTCATGACAATAGACTCCGTAGCTGGGCACAATCTGCGATTCCGGCCGTTGCATAATGCTGCTGTCGACCGGCAGTGATCCGGTCGCCTAAATTTTTCTGCGGCTTGCTCATGGGTGAAGATGTGCTCTCCGCCAGGCAAGACTAGCCCCAAGTGCTGCAACAAGGATAAACGCCACTATCTGCCCACCGAATGGCGATTGATAGCTCCCCCGCGCCGAGAACAGGTAGCCCGCCAGCACCGGTGCGCCTACGATGAAGGGCAGCGAGCAGAATGCAAACAATCCGTACGCACGGCCAAAGTTCGCTGTACCGAAATATTCAGAGAAAGTAGAACTAAGGCTAGCAATCATCCCGCCAGCGGTCAGACCTAGACCACAACTGACGAGCAGCATAACCGGAAATGTCGGCTGGACGAGCATCAACGACCAGAGCACAGCTTGCAGTGTCGCGTTTAGCGATAGCGCTGCGACTCCACCAAAACGGTCTGTAATCATCCCGAATAGCGGCGAGCCCAAAATTCCGAGCCCGCCGATTGACGCCAGCAGCAACGCGGCACGACCAGGGTCGATACCAAGGCCAACGGCCATCGGGACGATATGGATACTCATGACCGTTCCGCCCGCCGCCATGACGCAACCGAGCAAAATTATACCCCAATAAATTGGCGTGCGAGCAAGTATCCCGTATCCAATTGGCGCAGACTTTGGTTGTTTGACCGAACCGAAATCACTCTTGTTACTGCCGACCGGAAGCAGTCCCTTCTTCTCGGGATGATCAACGATCAAAAAGAGAATGGGAATCAGGCACAGCATAAGTGCGGCCAACACAACGAAAACAGTCGAGAGACCCCATTGCTCTAATATCCATGCCGAGACTAAAGGTGCCACCGCAACCAATAGCGGCATGTTGACGATCCCCAGCGCGCGACCCCTACCGGTTTCAAACCAGTTGGAAATTAAGGCTGATGGTAACATTCCGCCAAGCAAAGCGGCCCCGGGCCCAATAAGTAATCCGTAACACAGCAGAACCGATGTCATAGACGTGGCCGAACTGACAAGCCCATAACCGACAGCACTCAGACAAGCGCCCGTGATCATCGCCATTTTAATCGAGATGCGGTGAAGCACTGAGCCGGCAACTGGCCCAACCAATGCGAAGGCGAGTAATACAAGCGATATGCCGAGTGTGCTGATTGATCGATTGACACCATAGGTGCGCTCAAATGACGTTATCAACGTACCGTAGACTCCGAACGTCAGTCCAATTGCCATATTCTGCGCGAGCCAAGCGAAAAATGTCATCCGCCAACCACTAGCTCTCGCGTTGCGGTCTGCGGCGGTAAGGACTCGTCCGACCGGCACAACGGAAACAAGCGCTGTGTCGGTCATAAGATACGGACAGCTGAGAATTGAGAATACGTCATCTTTTTAGAGTGTCCCGTCCAGCGCCGAATCTAGTTTAATCTGTCAAAACGGCTGATCCATCCAACCGATAAACTTCACCGATCATCCTACCTCTGGGCAGGCTCGGGATAACCTCAAAGATCCACAACGGACACACGCACTGCATTGATTGAGCCGTCATTGACGGGAGACCGTTAGCGCAAAAAGCGACACCCCCATAAAATCGGTTGGTGTCGCGCTTACCCCAATAATAGAGGCGCAAGCTTAAAGCGTTGCCACGCGGCATCACCAAATTGCGATGCCTGAAAAATCGCAGCGCGGCGGTGAAGGCCCGCGTCGCAATCATGCGTAAAACCAAATCCACCATGAAACTGGATCGCGCGGTCAGCTGCAAAGCTGTATGTCGCGTCCGCCGCAGCCTTTGCCATGCGTACGGCGATTTCGCCAACGCCTTGGTCGCTAAAGCTGTTTGCTGCGCTGTACAAATGCGAGCGCGCTTTTTCATATTCGACATAGGCGTCAACGGTCGGGTGCTTCAGCGCCTGATATTCGCCGATAATCTTTCCGAACTGCTTGCGGGTTTGCAGATAGCTTACCGTATAGTCGATCACGCTTTGCGAACCACCGCACATTTCCGCGCTTTGCAGAAGGTTTGCGGCCTGCTCAATATGCGACAGTGTTGAGGATGTTCGCGCAATTTCCAACAAAGCTGCGCGCGATACGACCAAGCCGTCAAGCGCCAGAGCAAAGCTGCGTTTTGTCTCATCGATAATCGCTTCACGGCGCAGGCGTCCAGCGACGTCGGCGGCGGTCAGCAGGACTAAGGCTGGCCTGCCATCGAGCATAACCGATGCAATGACGATGTCCGCGGTCTGCGCCCATGCCAGAAACAGCTTCTCGCCCGACAGATGCACCGCATCACCCTCAAGCGTTGCTGTGGCTGTAATGTTCTGAAGATCCCAGTCGCCATGCGCTTCGGAAAGGGCCAAAGTGCCAATGGCGCCTTCGGCAAGCTTGGGCAGCCAATGTGCGGTTTGCTGTTCACTACCGCCTATAATGAATGCCTGTGCAGCCAAGGTCGATGACACCAATGGCGATGCCATAAGGTGGCGCCCCATTTGCTCAACAACCGGAACGACCTCGGCCAGCGAAAGGCCAACACCCCCATGCGCCTCTGGTATCGCAATGGCGGTCCAACCCAAGGCAGCCATTTCGGCCCAGACGTCGGCATCATAGCCCAAATCGCTGTCCATCAGCTTGCGGACGCGGGCAATGGGCGATTTGTCACGGCAAAAGCTCGTGGCTACGTCAAGCAGCTCAATCTGTTCTTCGCTATATCCCAAACCAGCCATCTGCATGTCATTCTCTCCTCGAGCCTCTGCGTCCTCTATGGCGCGAGGCATGGCAAGAAATCAAGGCGATTTAACC
>NZ_JARXAI010000100.1 GCF_029865925.1 Sphingorhabdus sp. | reverse complement strand
GAATGTTCGGTTTACCGCTTCGAGAACTGGAAGCTCTTACGCGCCTTGGCCTTGCCATATTTCTTACGCTCAACAACGCGGCTGTCGCGTGTCAGGAAGCCTTCGGCCTTCACTGCACTGCGCAGCAACGGTTCGAATTTCGACAATGCCTGTGCGATGCCATGCTTGACCGCGCCAGCTTGGCCGGAAAGACCACCGCCCTTAACGGTTGCGATGACGTCATACTGGCCCGTGCGCTCGGTTACACCAAACGGCTGGTTGATGACGAGGCGCAGCGAAGGACGTGCAAAATACACTTCCTGGTCGCGGCCATTGACGACGATTTTACCTGTGCCAGGCTTTAGCCATACGCGGGCAACGGCGTCCTTACGGCGGCCAGTTGCATAAGCGCGGCCTTGCGCGTCAATTTCCTGTTCACGGATGACAGCAGCGATCTGCGCAGGCGCCTGAACGTCGGCGCCCAGTGTTTCGAG
Organism: Sphingorhabdus sp.; assembly: GCF_029865925.1. Taxonomy (GTDB): domain Bacteria; phylum Pseudomonadota; class Alphaproteobacteria; order Sphingomonadales; family Sphingomonadaceae; genus Sphingorhabdus_B. Next base: position 14,649 of record NZ_JARXAI010000100.1, on the reverse strand, counting down.
ATCAGCGAGCGAAGTTGCAGTGTCGGACATTATGCACCCACCTTGTTCTTGCGGTTCATGGAAGCGACGTCGAGCGTCGTTGGCTGTTGACCGGCATGTGGATGCTCGGCGCCATTATACAGATGCAGCGCACGCATTTGCGCACGGCCCAGAGGACCGCGTGGTACCATGCGCTCTACGGCCTTTTCAAGGACGCGCTCAGGGAACTTGCCGTCCAGCACCTTGCCAGCGGTGATACCCTTGATGCCGCCGATGTAGCCGGTGTGCCGATAATAGACCTTGTCGGTCAGTTTCTTGCCAGTGAACTTCACCTTGTCAGCATTGATGACAATAACATGGTCACCGCAATCAACGTGCGGCGTGTAGCTTGGCTTCGTCTTACCGCGCAGGATATTGGCGATGAGGCTGGCAACACGGCCAACAACCAAATCTTCTGCGTCAATGAGGATCCACGATTTTTCGACGTCCTGTGGACGGATCGATTTCGTAACTCTGGATAGCGTTTTCATCGCTAATCGCACCTTTCGAAATTTTGTAGAAGCGCAGAATCATGAAGAAACCGCAAGCGAAGCGGAGCCAATGGCGATGAAAGCTCTAACAGTCAAGCAAAAGCGCCTGTTTTACGGCGGGTATAATAATACCTCTAGCGCTAAACCGCCTTGCGTCCCAGAACATGTGCCCCCCATACGGCCGACGCTACCACCAAAGCACCGACAGCCTGATGCGATACCGCCAAGACAATGTTGACGCCGGTCATAACTGTGGCAATGCCCAAGATGATTTGGATACCATAAGTGCTATGGATAGCTACCGACGCTCCGCGCACGCCCGCTTTTTTAACACGGCGCGCTAATAATAAGAGTGCAGCCACCGCGACCCACGCCCACCAGCGATGGACGAAATGCGTCAGATATGGGTCGTTGACGAGGGCAAAGAATACGCCTTGTGTGGCGTCGACACCCTCGGGATAGAATCTGTCGTTCATCAGCGGCCAAGTGTTGGCAACATAACCAGCATTCAATCCTGCGACCCAGGCCCCGATCAATAACTGTATAAACAGAATGGTGAGCACAATAGCTGCATAGCCAGTCATCTTCACTGGCCGTGCCAACGGGTCCTTCGCAAGCGCGTGCAAATCGAGCGCAGTCCACACCAAGCCGCCTAGGATCGTCAACGCCGTTAGCAAGTGGACTGCGAGCCTGTAGTGGCTAACATCTGTCCGCGCAGAAAGGCCAGATGATACCATCCACCAACCAATGGTACCCTGAAGCGCACCAAGCGCCAAAAGCGCCAGCAGACGGGGCTTATATCCTGCCGGGATGGCTTTCTTTACCCAAAACCATGCGAGCGGCAATGCGAAGGCCAAACCAATGACGCGGCCAAGCAGGCGGTGGATCCATTCCCAGAAATAGATGAATTTAAATTCCGCGAGCGTCATGCCCGCTGGGCCGTTGATCTGCGTATATTCTGGTATTTGCTTATACTTTTCGAATTCTGACAGCCAGCTTGCCTCGTTCAGCGGCGGCAAAGCGCCGGTGATTGGCTTCCATTCGGTAATGGATAGCCCCGACTCGGTCAGCCGCGTAATGCCGCCCACCACCACCATAGCAAAGACAAGGCCCGCGGCACACATGAGCCATGTTATCAGCGCGGTGGGCCGTGACATCGCAGTTTCGACGGCTGGAGAGGCAGAGTTGCGTGTGTTATTCATGTGTGGGGATGTGCGCCGGATTAATGCCAATGGCAAGCGTCGGAGGTTGCAAAAACTGCTATCCTAACTGCAAATTTAGCGATGTGATGTTGTAACGTGCAACGAATCGCTTTAGGGGTTTCGGAATGGCACGCGTGTGGAATAAATGGCGATGGGACGGGCTTGGCCTCAGCATTGCTGGACTGTGCCTGATCCATTGCATCGTAACTACGATATTGCTCGCGGTTCTCGCGTCCGCCAGTGGCTTTTTTCTGAACCCGATTATCCATGAAGTTGGGCTGTTGCTGGCCATCATTCTTGGGATGCTGGCACTGGGTAAGGGCTTTCAGGATCACGGACTATTCCTGCCCGCAACGGTTGGCGCGCTTGGCATCGGCATGATGGGCGGTGCGCTGACGCTACCCCATGGCGGCGTAGAGATTGCGTTCACGGTTGTCGGCGTCATGTTACTTGGCCTGAGCCATTTGCTTAACCATCGGGCCAAAACCTAAGTTTCAGCCAATCGCAGCCTACCGCTAATTGACCAGTCCCGTGCCACAGCTTACATGGGCGATATGGCAGTACATCATCACCGCGAACATGAAGGCGCATCGCTTGCACATGCCGCACAGAGCGCACTGGTTGCGGCAGGCGAACAATGGACTGACATGCGGTCGGATATATTTGCCGTACTCGCGACATTTGAAAAACCGGCTTCTGCCTATGACATCGCTGATCTTGTATCACAACGGCGCGGGAAACGCGTTGCGCCCAACAGCGTCTACCGCATATTGGACCTGTTTGTGGCGACGAACCTTGCCCGCCGGGTCGAAAGCGCAAATGCCTATATCGCCAATTCGCACCCCGGATGCCTGCACGACTGCATTTTCCTGATCTGCGACAGTTGCGGCACCGCCACTCATATTGATGACGACACGTTGACGATGCATGTGCGCACTGCGGCAGAACGGGCAGGGTTCGCAGAGGTGCGCCCCGTCATCGAAGTGCGCGGGATTTGTGCAGATTGCGGATGAACGCGCGGTAATTACCCGTTCGACAGTCTGATAAAACGCCGCTAAGCTATTTCTATGACATATTCCCCTGACACGCCGTTACTCGATACGGTTAAAGTGCCCTCGGACCTTCGTAATCTTGCCGCGTCGCAGCTGCGCCAGTTGGCCGATGAACTGCGTGCCGAAACTATCTCTGCAGTTTCCGTCACCGGCGGGCATTTGGGTGCAGGCCTTGGCGTTGTCGAACTTACGACCGCAGTCCATTATGTCTTTAATACGCCTGATGATCGGCTGATTTGGGATGTCGGCCATCAGTGCTATCCACACAAGATCCTCACGGGTAGGCGCGACCGTATTCGCACATTGCGCACCGGCGGCGGCCTATCTGGCTTCACCAAGCGCAGCGAGAGCGAATATGATCCATTCGGCGCCGCCCACAGCTCTACGTCGATCTCTGCGGCATTGGGTTTTGCCGTAGCTAATAAAATTGCTGGAAAGCCCGGCAAGGCGATTGCAGTCATCGGTGACGGTGCGATGTCCGCCGGCATGGCCTATGAGGCGATGAACAACGCCCAAGCCGCGGGCAACCGTCTTATCGTAATTCTGAACGACAATGATATGTCGATTGCCCCGCCAGTGGGTGGCTTGTCAGCATATTTGTCGCGGCTGGTATCCTCCAGCGAGTATCTCGGCCTGCGCAGCCTTGCCAGTAAGCTCGCAAAAAGACTGTCGCGCCGGATTTACACCGCTGCATCAAAGGCTGAGGAATTTGCCCGCGGCATGGCCATGGGCGGCACTTTGTTCGAAGAGCTTGGCTTTTATTATGTTGGCCCAATCGATGGCCATAATCTCGACCAGCTTATTCCAGTCCTCGAAAATGTCCGCGACAATGCCGAAGGCCCAGTGCTGATCCATGTCGTTACGCAAAAGGGTAAGGGCTACGCCCCTGCAGAAGCCGCGGACGACAAATATCATGGCGTTGTGAAATTCGACGTCATTACGGGCAAGCAAGAAAAGGGCCCCGGCGGCGGTCCACCTTCATATCAGAATGTCTTTGGCGCAACGCTCGCAAAGCTTGCGGAAACGGACCCGAAAATTTGCGCCATCACCGCGGCTATGCCCGGCGGCACCGGCGTCGACAAATTCTCCGCAGCACACCCCGAACGCTCGTTTGATGTGGGTATCGCCGAACAGCATGCGGTGACCTTTGCCGCAGGCCTTGCCGCGCAGGGAATGCGTCCATTCTGCGCGATCTATTCCACCTTCCTGCAACGTGCCTATGACCAAGTCGTGCACGATGTAGCTATCCAGAATCTGCCCGTGCGCTTCGCCATTGACCGCGCTGGCTTGGTTGGCGCCGATGGCAGCACACACGCCGGATCGTTCGACATCACCTATTTGGCGACTTTGCCGAATATGGTCGTGATGTCGCCGGCGGATGAGGCGGAGTTGGTGCACATGACTTACACTGCCGTCCTGCATGACAGCGGGCCAATCGCTTTCCGCTATCCACGCGGAAACGGGACCGGTGTTGCGCTGCCCGAAGTACCCGAGCAGCTGGAAATAGGCAAAGGCCGGATCATGCGCGAAGGGAAAAAAGTCGCGATACTCTCGCTCGGCACACGTTTGGCCGAAGCGATGAAGGCGGCGGATACACTAGATGCTAAGGGCCTTAGCACCACCGTTGCCGACTTGCGTTTTGCCAAGCCACTTGATGAAAAAATGATCCGCCACCTGATTGCTACACATGAAGTAATCGTGACCGTCGAAGAGGCCTCTGTCGGCGGCCTCGGCGCACATGTGCTCACGCTGGCCAGCGACGCAGGGCTGATGGATACGGGCCTAAAGATCCGCACGATGCGCCTGCCTGACATGTTTCAGGAGCATGATGCGCCGCAGAAGCAATATGACCAAGCCGGCCTGAACGCGCCACAGATTGTCGAAACTGTGCTGAAAGCCCTACGCCACAATAGCGCGGGCGTGGAGGAAGCGAGCGTGCGCGCCTGACGACGCTTTGCGCTCAATGCGTTAGTTTGGAATGATCGCCTGAGCGGTCTGGCCGTCACCTTCAGGCGCAGCGATAATGTCGCGGGTAATGCTGCCCTTGTTCACCGTAATGGTTTGCGGGTCACCGACAGATGATCGGATGCCGGCTTCGGCAGTTCCAGAGCTCGTCGAAATCGAACGTTCAGCCGCTGAGCGCGTTGCTATGCCGCCAAATAGAGCCTCTAACGTTTGTTCCTGACTTGCGTCGGTTGAACGCGTCATAGTTGCTGCGGTCGGCTCAAGCGCGAAGTCCGGCGGAACCACCAGCGGTGCAGCGCGGCCTGCAATAGGCGCAGCAGTTTTGTTGCCACCAAGCATATTGCCAACCGATGCGCAGCCGGCAAGCATCGGAAGTGCGAGCGTTGCAGCGGCAAGAAGCAAAGATTTCTTATTCATAAGCATATCCATTTACTGGCCGGATTGCGGACGTGACGTAGGCACATTACCGCCAAACATTGCGTCCAAAACTTGCTGTTTTGTATCGCCAGCCTGCGGACGCGGGGCGTTGGGTGTCGGCGCGGGCAAGTTAAACGCAGCAGGAACCTGAAGTGGCTCTGACCGTGTAACGGCAAATTCATCGGGGCGATCGCGTTCATAAACGCTTGTTGTTCCGCAGCCAGAAAGCGTGAGAATAGCAACTGACGCCGCCGCTGAGATAAGTATCCGCTTCATGACTTCTCCACTATGTCGGCGCTGCTTGCGGGTTCCTGAACAACAGACCCGCGGTCCGACGTCTTGTCGCTTATCAGAAAGGCGCGGGCAAGCAATATCATCACGCCGATGCTGATGCAGGCATCGGCCAGGTTAAAAATGTAAAAGGGTCGGAAAGCGCCAAAGTGCAGGTCGGCATAGTCTACGACATAGCCATAACGCAAGCGGTCGGCGATATTCCCGAACGCGCCGCCCAGCACCAGCGACAAGGCAAGCACATCACCACGCATTTTTTCGCGCCACATCCAAACGCCAACACCGACCGCAATCACGCTAGTCAATGCCACCAGCGCCCATCGTTCGCCGTCACTGTCTGCGGTTAAAAAGCTCATCGAAACGCCGCGGTTTTCAGCATAGCGAAAGTCAAAGAACGATATGATGTGAATGACGCCGCGGCTTTGAAGTTGCAACGGCCCAAGCATCGCATATTTCACGATCTGGTCCGCAATGAACACAAGGCTTGCGAGCATGAGGCCCTGCAGGCGGAATTTGGAGTTGGAATTCATGCTTAATCCTCCCAGTTTACGGGGATGGGGACCACGCGAAGCGTGGGGGAGGGGGATGTAAATACGCACATTCCCGCGCGTGTAAGCCGCCAGCCCCCTCCGTCAACCCTGCGGGTTGCCACCTCCTCATACATGGGGAGGATTTGATGAGCCTTACCCACCAACAACATCCGCACAACGTCCGCACAAAGCGCCGTCATCAACAACCTCAGGCAAATGCCGCCAGCAGCGGCCGCATTTGTGGTTAGCGGTTTTAACTGCGCCTGCCTCTCTGCCAAGATGCACAGTAGACACGATAAATAATTCGGCGAGGTCGATTTCGCCGGCATCACCCGGATAGCTATATTCAACTTCCAGACTTGAGCCAATTTCCTTGTTGCGTCGCATAGGTTCGATCAGTTCGTTTGCCAGCATACGGGCTCCCCTGATGCTACCCCAATTTTCGGCCAATTTTGTATCAATCCAACCCGCTTCAACCTCCGGCCAATCCGAGAAATGGACGCTGTCCGCATCCGGAAACCGCGTCTGCCAAACTTCTTCGCTGGTAAACACCAACACGGGCGCGGCGTAACGAACGAGCGCATGGAACAATATGTCCAACACCGTGCGGTAGGCCATGCGCTTGGGATCAGTGGCCGCATCGCAATAGAGGCTGTCCTTGCGGATATCGAAGAAGAAGGCCGACAGATCTTCGTTCGCGAAATCGGTCAGCAAGCGGACATAATTGTTAAAGTCAAAATCGTCGACCGCTTGCCGCAGCTTCACGTTCATGTCGGCGAGCAGATGGAGCATATAACGCTCAAGCTCAGGCATATCGGCAACCACGGCCTTTTCGGCGTCGGAGAAGCCATCGAGCGCACCAAGCAGATAGCGGAAGGTATTGCGCAATTTGCGATACTGGTCGGACACGCCTTGCAAAATCTCTTTGCCGATGCGGTGGTCCTCAGTGAAGTCGACCGTCAGCGCCCAAAGGCGTAAGATATCCGCACCACTGTCACGCATCAGGTCCAACGGGTTGATCGTGTTGCCCAATGACTTGGACATTTTCATGCCCTTTTGGTCCATCGTAAACCCGTGGGTCAGCACCGCGTCATAAGGCGCGCGGCCCCGCGTGCCGCAGCTTTGCAGTAAGGAAGACTGAAACCAGCCGCGATGCTGGTCGCTGCCTTCTAAATACAAGTCCGCAGGCCATTGCAGATCAGGCCAACGTCCGCTTTCAAGGACAAAGGCATGCGTGCAGCCCGAATCGAACCAGACATCAAGAATGTCGGTTACGCGCTCATAATCTGCGAGTGCATAGTCGGGCCCAAGAAATTCCTGCGCCCGTTCCTCGGACCAGCCATCGACACCCTGTGCACGCACGCCCGCAATGATGCGCGCGTTCACGGCCGCGTCGTCGAGATACTGGTTGGTTCCCTTTTTCACAAATAAGGTGATCGGCACGCCCCACGCGCGTTGACGGGACAGCACCCAATCGGGGCGGCCTTCGACCATCGACGACAGGCGGTTGCGGCCCTTTTCGGGGATGAAGCGGGTATCCGAAATCGCGGTCATCGCCTTTTCGCGCAGTGTGGCGCCAACAGTCGCTTTATCCATCGGCACGAACCATTGCGGGGTGCAGCGATAGATTACCTTCGCCTTCGACCGCCAGCTGTGCGGATAGCTATGCTTGTAATCCGCTGACGCCGCGAACAACCCGCCGCTTTCGCGTAAAGCGGTGCAGATGGGGCCGTCAGGCGCGTTGAACTTGGGATTGATGACGCTGCCTTCACCGCCCAGCCACAACCAGTCGGCGCGATATTTGCCGTCGCCTTCGACTGCGAAGACCGGATCGACTCCGTTTGCCTTGCACAAGTCAAAATCATCTTCACCATGGTCAGGCGACATATGGACGAGGCCAGTGCCGCTGTCGGTGGTGACGAAATCACCCGCGAGCATCGGACGCGGCTTGGCAAAGAAGCCGCCGAGATGGTGCATCGGGTGCTGGACCATGGTTCCGGCTAGTTCGGAGCCCTTATATCTACGAAATGTCTTGCTGAGTTCCGGTGGTGGGATCTGGTCCTGAATTACACCATCGATCTTCAGATAGCTGGCACGTAACGAAAAGTCCTGAAAGAGTTTTTCAGCGACCAAAACACGGCGATCACCTAAACCGAAAACAATATACTCAACATCCGGACCATAAGCGATCGCCTGATTAACCGGAATCGTCCAAGGCGTCGTTGTCCAGATCACCGCATGCGCGCCCACCAATTCCGCAATCGGCGATTCCACAATCTCAAACGCCACGTCGATCTGCGTCGAGACGATATCTTCATATTCCACCTCAGCTTCGGCCAAAGCGGTCTTTTCGACGGGCGACCACATCACTGGCTTTGCACCGCGATAGAGCTGGCCGCTTTCGGCGAATTTCAGCAGCTCGGCAACAATCGTTGCCTCGGCCTGAAAATCCATGGTCAGATAGGGATTGTCCCAATCGCCATTGATGCCCAGCCGCTTGAGCTGCTCGCGCTGCGTATCGACCCAATTCTGGGCATAAGCACGGCATTCGGCGCGAAATTCAACGGCGGGCACCTCGTCCTTGTTCAGCTTTTTCTTGCGATATTGCTCCTCAACCTTCCATTCGATGGGCAGGCCGTGGCAATCCCAGCCGGGCACATAAGGCGCGTCTTTGCCCAACAATGTCTGCGTGCGGACGACCATGTCCTTCAGGATATGGTTCAGCGCATGGCCGATATGCATGTCGCCATTCGCATAAGGCGGGCCATCATGCAGGATGAACTTTCCCCGCCCACGGCGGCGATTGCGCAGCTCCGTGTAGAAATCTGCCGCCTGCCAGCGCGCTAAAATACCCGGCTCCTTCTGCGGAAGGCCAGCCTTCATCGGAAATTCGGTTTTGGGCAAGAACACGCTATCGCGATAGTCTTGTTTAGGTGTGTCAGCAGGTTCGGTCATATCGTGCGGGTGCTTAGGGGAGGTTGGCGCTTTAGACAACTATTTGAGCGCAAAATTGGCGAAGTAGAGTTGGTTCGCACTGTCTAATTAAAAATCACGCCAAAATGTCGCGCGCCTCGTCACAATCCTTCGCCATCTGCGCCATCAGCGCGTCTAGGCTATCAAACTTGGCCTCGCCGCGAATGAAGGCGTGGAACTCAATCTCGATATTCTGTTCGTAAAGGTCTTCGGCAAAATCGAAAAAATGTGGCTCAAGCAATTCCTTGGGCGGGTCAAAGGTCGGGCGGATGCCAAGGTTTGCCGCGCCGTTCAACACGCGGCCGTCGGGCAACCGCCCCTTCACCGCATAAATGCCGTAACGCGGGCGTAGATAATGGCCCATGTCGATATTGGCCGTAGGAAAGCCCAAGAGTCGGCCGTTTTTGTCGCCATGTTGGACAACGCCTTCAACGGCGAAAGGCCGCGTGAGCAATGCGGTCGCGGTTGCGCAGTTGCCATCTTGCAACGCAGTGCGAACGCGGCTTGACGAGATGACACCTGCGTCATCGACCACAGGGCCCATCGCGGTGGAGGAAAGCCCGTGCGTGGCGCCAATCTCGCGCAGCACATCAATATTGCCGCCGCGCGCTTTGCCAAAAGTAAAGTCCTCGCCAGTGACCACCGCCGAAAACCCAAGCCGCTCGATCAGCAATTTGACAATGAAATCGTCTGCACTGGTCGCGGCAAGTTCCGCATCAAAATCGAACACCAACATCGCATCCGCGCCCGCAGCTTCGAAAAGGCGCTGCCGCTGATCAAGTGTTGTCAGCCGGAACCAAGGTGATTGCGGCGCAAAGAAGCGCACGGGATGCGGATCAAATGTGGCAATAATGGCTGGGCGGCCAGCGGCCTTGGCCTGCGCTATGGCTTCACCGGCCACTGCTTGGTGCCCCAAATGGAAGCCATCAAAATTGCCCAAGGCCACGACCCCGCCGCGCAAAGCGTCAGGCATGTGGTCTTTGGCAGAAAGGCGCGGAATGGTCATTTTGCTGCGGAAGCCTTTGGCATCGGAACCAACCCTGCACGAATGACGCGCAGTGCATTTTCACCCATGACAGCCCGAATTTCTTGCGCTGTGAAGCCTTCGTCCAGCAAAGCTTGCGTCACTTGAACTAATTGCGATGTGTCGAAACGCACTGTGGTTGCGCCGTCATAGTCCGACCCCAAAGCCACATGCTGAATGCCGACAAGATCACGGACATGCTTCATCGCTTTGGCAGCCGCGCGTGGGTCGGTTGAACAGATTGCGCCATCCCAATAGCCAATGCCTATAACACCGCCGGTTTTGGCGACGCCGCGCACTTCGTCGTCAGTCAGGTTGCGGTTGACCTTACACGTCGCCTGCACACCGCCATGGCTGGATACGACCGGCCGCGTGGCCATATCCAACACTTCGGCAACACCGGTATGCGACAAATGGGCGATGTCGATGATCATACCCTTTGCTTCCATTCGCCGAGCAATGTCACGGCCGAAGGGAGTCAATCCGCCTTTTTTCAGGCCATGCATCGAACCCGCCAGTTCATTGTCAAAGAAATGGGTGAGCCCAGCCATACGGAAGCCGGCATCATACAGCCGGTCAAGATTGGACGCTTTACCTTCCAAATTCTGGAGGCCTTCGATCGTGAGCATCGCGCCGACGGGACGCAGAGTTGTTTGCCGTGCGGCAAGCAATAGGTCCAATTGGGCGGCTGAATCCACCGCTGCCAACGCGCCGTTCGAACCCGCAACGGCATCACCACGTTTCGCCGCATGATATAATGACCGTTCGGCCAAAGAATGCCATGTCTTCACAGGCTGCAACTGCGCAAAGGTGAGCAAGGTGATGTTGTCGCTATCGGCGCCATTGCCGTCATAATTCTGGTTCTTTGGCGTCTTTGTAACGGACGAAAATAACTGCAACGCAACATTGCCATCTTGCAAGCGCGGCAAATCCACATGGCCGCGTGACGCTCGGTCATTGAGGTTGCGGTCCCACATCAACGTGTCGCTGTGCAGGTCCACGATGTTCAACGCCTTGTGCAGAGCCTTGGCTTCGTCACTGACCGCAATCAACGCTTTGCCGTCGACCTGATTCATCGATCCTTCGACATAGCCTGGCAGGAACCCAAAGAATCCCACAGCGGCAGCGGCAATCAATGTCGCCGGAATCCAAAATCTTTTACACATATTCCCCCCTGCACGTTGATATTTAGGCAGCTTCCCGCCGCACCAGCGTTACAAAATCGAAGGCCGGAGCGCCGCCTTCGGCTTCGTGTCCCACGCGCTCGATTTCTTCCCATATGGACATGTCAAAGGCGGGCACTGATGCATCGCCTTCGGGATTGGCATCGATTTCGGTGAGTTCGATGCGGTCAGCAAGCGGCAAGAACAACTCGTAAATTTCCGCGCCGCCGATGATGCACACATGCGGCCCATTGGCACGCTTCAACGCGTCCTCAACCGAATGGACAACCTCGGCGCCCTCTTCCTCCCAAGCCGTGTCGCGGGTGAGCACGATGTGGCGACGTCCGTCGAGCAAGCCAGGCAGGCTGTCAAAGGTCTTGCGGCCCATGATCATTGGCCGTCCTTTGGTGACCTGCTTAAAATGGCGTAGGTCAGCGGGAATGTGCCATGGCATGCCGCCGTCCTTCCCGATTGTCCCATTAACGGCGCGGGCGAGGACAAGAACGGTTTCGGGATGATTCATGCGCCCGTCTTGCAGACTTTTTCTTACCGATACAAGCGGGTGACGTGGCCTATTTTTCGCCCCGGCCGCGCTTCGGCCTTGCCATACAGATGCAGGCTTGCCGCAGGATCAGATAAAATCTGCTCAAATCGGTCGCCATCGTCGCCAATCAGGTTTTCCATTTCCACCCGTTCAGCAACCGTGTCCGTCGCGCCAAGCGGCAAGCCGCAAATGGCGCGAATATGGTTTTCAAACTGACTGGTTGCCGCACCTTCGATGGTCCAATGCCCGCTATTGTGCACGCGGGGTGCGATTTCGTTGAACACTGGGCCTTGCGCGCCGGCAAAGAATTCGGCGGTGAACACGCCGACATAGTCTAGCGCTGATGCGACCGCTGCGGCCAGCGCGCGCGCGTCTTGCTGCTGGCTTTCAACCAAAGTGCCCGACGGCAGCGTCGATGTCGCAAGGATGCCACCGACATGCAGATTGCGCGGGCTGTCCCAAAAACGGATTTCGCCATCTTGGCCGCGTACCAATATCACCGAGTATTCCGCATCAAACGCTACCATCGCCTCGGCAATGACGGGCTGGGCACCCGTTCGTTCCCACGCGCCGGCAATGTCGCTCCGCGCCGTGATCCGCGCCTGTCCCTTGCCGTCATAACCAAAGCGGATGGTTTTCAGGATGCAGGGCAGGCCAACCGTATCAATCGCCGCGGGCAATGCACTTTCGTCCTCCGCCACAGCAAATTCAGCAGTCTTACCGCCAAGCGCGCGCACGAAATTTTTTTCCGCAGCCCTATCCTGCGCGACTTCCAATGCTTTGAGCGGTGGGTAAACCGGAACAAGGCCAGTGATCGTTTCAAGCGGCGGCACGGGCACATTTTCAAATTCGAAGGTTACAACATCGCACGCGTGCGCAAAGGCCTTCAGTGCGGCCAAATCATCATATTCGGCGACAGTATATGCGGCGCCCACATCGCACGCGACATTATCGCCCGGTGGGGCGTAAATATGGCAGCGATAGCCCAATTGCGCAGCGGCGACCGCAAGCATACGGCCAAGCTGACCGCCGCCTAATATTCCAATAGTTGAGCCGGGGGGTAACGCAGCCATCACGCAAACTTATTCCGGCGTTTCGGCGACGGATGCCGTTTGTGCTGCGCGCCATGCATCAAGCCGTTGGGCAAGCGCCGCATCCTCATTCGCCAACATTGCCGCCGCCAGCAAGGCCGCGTTTGTTGCGCCCGCCTTGCCAATCGCCAAAGTTCCCACTGGAATTCCGGCGGGCATCTGGACGATGGACAAAAGGCTGTCCATCCCGTCCAGCGCCTTGGACTGCACGGGCACGCCAAGCACTGGCAGACGCGTCATGGATGACGCCATGCCGGGCAAATGTGCCGCGCCGCCTGCGCCAGCAATGATGCATTTCAAGCCACGCCCAACCGCGCCTTTTGCATAATCATACAAGCGTTCGGGCGTGCGATGCGCAGACACCACTTTGCATTCATGTGGGATTTGGAGCGTAGCCAGTGTCGCTGAAGCCTCACGCATGGTTTCCCAATCCGAACGGCTTCCCATGATAATGCCAATAAGCGGCGCTGCTTCGGTCATCTGTCACTCCCCCGACACCTTCGATACCAAGGGCCTTAGCCTTGCGGCGCAAAAGGCGCAATCCAGCAACGACGCATTCGCCCCCAAAGTGCTAAGGTGCGGAGGCCGGGAGCAATTAGCGCTCGGAAAGATAGTAATAGTCGCCGTTCAAATTGTCGTCCAAGTCATACACGATGGGTTGCCCCGTAGGGATTTCGAGGCCGCTTATGTCGGCATCCGAAATACCCGACAAATGCTTGACCAGCGCGCGCAAGCTGTTGCCGTGCGCCGAAATCAAAACGGTTTTTCCAGCCTGTAATTCCGGCACTATCGCGCTGTCCCAATACGGCAAAACGCGGTTGATCGTGTCTTTCAAACTTTCTGAAGCGGGTATATCTATGCCCGCATAGCGCGGATCAGAAGATAGATCATAAGGCGATCCAGCATCAAGCGGCGGCGGCGGGATATCAAAGCTGCGGCGCCATATCTTCACCTGATCGTCACCATGCTTCGCCGCCGTCTCTGCCTTGTCCAGCCCGGTGAGCCCGCCATAATGCCGCTCATTCAATTGCCAGTTCTTGGTGACCGGAACCCAGAGGCGTCCCATCGCCTCAAGCGCTAGGTTAAGCGTTTTGATCGCGCGCGTTTGTACGCTGGTAAACGCAGCGTCCGGCGCGATACCTTTTTCCTTCATAAGCAAGCCTGCCGCCAATGCCTCGGCTGCGCCTTTTTCGGTAACGTCCACGTCCCACCAACCCGTGAAGCGGTTTTCGAGGTTCCACTGCGATTGTCCGTGACGGATGAGGATGAGTTTGGGCATGCGTGTTTCCTAATTTGTTTGACCGCGCCCTAACGCAAGTTAGCTAAATCGCCAAGGTCATGAAACGCCCGTTAAATCATCCTCGATAATCCGCATATTCGCAGTTTACGCCATCTCAGCTAGTGTCGCGAGGCATTCGCGGGCGAGCAAGCGGCACCGTTCGGGAGACCAGCCTTGTTCGGGGTCGTTGCCATCAACGGTGTCTTTATAGGGCATTTCAAGCGTCATAGAGACGCAATTGTGCGAGGGTCCAAACCGCTCGGCCAATTGGTTGGTGGACATGCTCAGGTTCGCCCTGCCGGGACCAGCCTTGGTATAACCCAGCTCGGTCTGGAAATCGGGGGTGCGCGCCGAAAGACGGTTGATGAAAGCATTATAGCGAGCACCCTGATTATCGGTCCACGAAGGGATGCCTTCAAAACCAGCCATGAAGGCCGCAGGAATGGCCTCGTCGCCATGAATATCCATGGCCCAATGCACGCCTTTTTCATCCATCGCGTTGCGGATGCCAAGCACTTCGGGGCTGCGTTCTGCCGATGGGTCGGCCCATTCGCGGTTCAGGTTGACGCCCAGATAATTGGTCCGCAAATGCCCGCGGCAGCTTCCATC
>NZ_JARXAI010000004.1 GCF_029865925.1 Sphingorhabdus sp. | reverse complement strand
TGTTAAGGCGCTGGCTTCATTGCCATCGCTCGATCAACTGCGCGCGACGATTATCGGGCTTGTACAAGCACCGGCAACGAAGATCGCTCAGCTGTCGACAGCACCAGCTGCGAAATTGGCACGCGTTTTTGGTGCCTATGCTGACCAAAAGGCAGCGTAACTTTTTAAATAAAACCGGCTGCGTCCCATGGTTTTTAACCGGCTGGGCGAGCCCTACAGATATGACAGAAAATCGGAGTGTTATTTAAATGGCTGATATTGAAAAGCTTGTAGACCAACTTTCGGCTTTGACCGTTCTTGAAGCGGCTGACCTTGCAAAGGCTTTGGAAGAAAAATGGGGCGTTAGCGCCGCTGCTGCTGTTGCTGTTGCTGGCCCTGCCGCTGCTGCTGCACCTGCCGCTGAAGAGCAGACTGAATTCGACGTTATCCTAACCGGCGACGGCGGAAACAAGATTGCAGTCATCAAGGAAGTCCGTGCAATCACCCAGCTTGGTCTGACCGAAGCAAAGGCTCTTGTTGAGTCCGCGCCAAAGGCGATTAAGGAAGGCGTGAACAAGGCAGAAGCCGAAGAGATCAAGGCGAAGATCCTTGCAGCCGGCGGAACCGTCGAACTGAAGTAATCTCGCTTTGGGGCTTGTCTCCAAATAAGATTTTTAAAAAGGGCGGCGCCTTTGGCTCCGCCCTTTTTTTGTACTGAAAACGCACGCGATGGCTTTGCCAGATTTCCTTGAAATTATCCGCAGCAACAGGCAGTCATACGACATGAGTGACAATGCAGACCTCGCGGCGCTAATCCGCAACATCCCGGATTACCCAAAACCGGGGATCATGTTCCACGACGTGTCCAGCTTGCTTCTGGATGCAAGCGGCTATCGCACCACGATTGACCGGCTGGCAGCCTTGGTTGACCCCGATACCGCGCTTGTCGCTGGTATTGAGGCGCGCGGTTTCATTGTGGCTTCTGGCATCGCCTATGCGCTTGGCCTTGGGCAATTGATGCTCCGCAAACCCGGCAAATTACCGGGCGAGAAAATCGGCATCGATTACACGCTTGAATATGGCACCGACCGGATCGAAATGCATGTTGGCCATGTTAAACCGGATCAGAAAGTGCTGCTTGTCGACGATCTCATTGCCACTGGCGGCACCGCATTGGCCGGCGTCGACCTCATCCGGCGGGGCGGAGGCAAGGTCGAACAGGCGTTGTTTATCGTCGATTTGCCCAACTTAGGCGGCGCAGAAAAATTGCGCGGGCAAAACATACGCGTTGATGCGCTCATCGGCTTCGACGGCGACTGAAATCCCTTAGGATTGCGGTTAGCGGTTTGCGCAGGTCCGGATAGCCGATTGATCGGGTCGCGGGCCGCTCGCCTCGAACCGCGCGATATATCCGCCCAATTTCAATTGCTCGGTGAAACCCGTCAGGCGATAGCCGACCGCATCGAATTCGCAGAACAACAGCTTCGGCGGAATGCCATGGCGGTCCGTTGCGCGGTCGCGGTCGACGACGATTACTTGTCCGCCCCTTGCCAATGCAGGCCGCATACGCCACAGAAACGCGTATGGCTCTTCGATTTCATGATACATATGGACCATGAATATCCGATCAAAACTGTTCTCGGGAAGCCAGGGATCATCTACCGCACCTTCCTTGATTGCAACATTGTCGAGTTGCTCCCGAGTGACGCGTTCGCCTAAACGATCCAGCGCGCCGCGATTAATATCCTGCGCCAATACGCGGCCCTTGGGGCCAACCCGCTCGGCAAGCCTTATGGTGTAATACCCCTCGCCCGCACCAATATCGGCCACAGTTGTGCCAAGCTGAATGCCTGCCCAATCCATCACGAATTCCGACTCACCGGCTTCATCACGTGCGGCTTCGGTGGAAAACTGTGTGTCGCCAGCCGCAGACACAAGGCGTTCCGCACGTGGAAATTCTTGTGACGTGGCATTTTTGGTTTCCGACGAACCACCGGCTGAACAGGCGCCGACGGCCAAACTGCCCAGCACAATTGCGGCGGGCCCAATCGTCGTGAAAAAATTACGCATATCGCGTTGCACTTAGCCCTCGATCAGCTCAAGCGGCGCGGAACCCGCTTGGCTGTCGAATGAAACGAACACGTCCTTCACCCAATCGGGCAACGGGATGGGCCGGTGAACATCAAGGTCCACATGCACGCTGACCAAATCAACAGTAGCACGCAAATCGTCCGACCCATCTTCGGTCACACCGTGAATTTCAACCAACTGGCTCACGCTTGTCCGGCCGGTGGCAATCGTACGTGCCATGACCTCAATCAACTCATCCGGTTTAATGGGAGCGAACCAGGTCACTGTGGCCTTTTTAACATGGAACTCCAGCGGTGCGCCATCCGCATATTCGCGGAACTTTACTGCGCGCCAATATTCGGTAATCGCGACGTCGGCATAATCCAGATAACGGGCGTTAAAGACGACGCCTTGCGCATCGGTCTCGGACCAACGCACGCGGAAACGATAGTGGAAAGCAAATTCGCTGCGCGCCATGTTAAATCGCGTTCGACTGGCTAGGCGTATTGACACCCATGGATTGCAGATAGCGCTTCACGTTGCGGGCAGCCTGCCGCAGACGATGTTCGTTTTCGACCATGGCAATGCGCACATAACCCTCGCCATCTTCGCCATATCCGACGCCCGGTGCGACAGCGACATTCGCCTGTGTCAGCAACTGTTTGGAAAATTCAAGGCTACCCAAATGCGCCAGTGCGGGCGGCAGCGGTGCCCAGGCAAACATCGATGCACGCGGCGGAGGTATGTCCCAGCCTGCTCGCCCAAACGCCTCCACAAGGATATCGCGGCGTTTGTGATATAGCTGGCGGTTCTGTTCAACAATATCTTGCGGACCATTCAGCGCGGCGCAGGCGGCGGCCTGAATAGGTGTGAATGCGCCATAGTCGAGATAGCTTTTAACTCTGGTCATTGCCGTAATCAGTTCGCGGTTTCCAACAGCAAAGCCGACGCGCCAACCCGCCATCGAATAAGTTTTGGACAAGGAAGTAAATTCCACGGCGACGTCTTTGCCACCTTTAACCTGCAAAATTGACGGCGTTGGATTACCGTCGAAATACAACTCCGAATACGCCAGGTCGGATAAGATCCAGACCTTATTCTCCTTTGCCCATGCGACAAGGCGTTCGTAGAAAGCGAGATCGACAGTCTCTGCTGTCGGGTTCGACGGGTAATTTACCACTAATATCGAAGGACGCGGGACGGTGAAGGCCATCGCGCGCTCAAGCGAACGGAAGTAATTTTCATCCGGCGTGGTCGGCACGGACCGGATGGTCGCGCCTGCAATGATGAACCCAAAGGTATGGATCGGGTAACTGGGGTTTGGCGCAAGCACGACGTCGCCCGGCGCGGTGATGGCCGTGGCAAGGCTCGCTAAGCCCTCTTTGGAACCCATGGTTACGACAACTTCATTTTCAGGGTCGATATCAACCCCAAAACGCCGACCATAATAATTGGCCTGCGCCTTGCGCAGACCGGGAATACCCTTTGATGCTGAATAGCCATGAGAGTCCGGCTTCTGCGCCACTTCGCAGAGTTTTTCTATGACATGCGCTGGCGGCGGCAAATCTGGATTACCCATGCCTAAGTCAATAATGTCCACACCCGCGCTGCGGGCCGCCGCACGCATCGCGTTCTCTTCAGCGTTAACATAAGGCGGCAGTCGCTTGATGCGGTAGAATTCTTCGGACATTGGCTCCCGTTTCCGGTTGGTTGATTTACGAGCCACCTTCATGGGCGATGTTTCCGCCCATTTCCAGAAAAACTATGTTTCGCATCAATTAACGCGGCCGATTGCCCTTTGCCTTATGTTTGACACCATGCTTTGACGGGGGTGGGCCATCCTTACGGAATGGACGTGCACCATCACGGTTCGATCCACCGCCACGTGGCCCATCACTGCGGAAGTTACCGCCCCGTGGTGGTCCATCGCCGCGCGGATTGACGCCAAGCTGTGAACGCTGAGGACGTTCGCCATCGCGGCCCATGCGCTTATTTTCACGCGCCGCTTCACGCGGCGGGCCATTGGCCTGCACGATTTCGACGTCATTGTCTTCGTCATGCCCGGGTTGCGCAATTGCTTTGGTGAACTTGGCTACTGCAGCTGCCGCAATCCCGACATGGGTTTCATTCGCAGCAATGCGAATGGCACCAATATCATTCTTGGTCACGCCGCCACGGCGGCACAACAATGGCAATATCCATTTGGGATCTGCATTGTTGCGGCGGCCGACATTCAGCTTGAACCAAACGGAATCATCGAATCCGGCACGATGGTCGTCGCGTGGACGCTCGCGACTTCCGTCATCCAGCATATCCTCAGCCTGCGGCATCTTCGAACGGTGCACACGCACAAGTGCTGCAGCAATGTCTTCTGGAGACATCGTCTCGAGCAGCTTTGCGCCCAACGCACGGTCTTCGTCTTCGACCTCCACAGGCGCCAGTAGTGTCTCAAGCAGACGATCATGATCTTTCGCGCGAATGTCGGCAGCGGTTGGGACCTTGATCCAATCCGCCTCAATCTTTGCACCGCGCAGCATGGATTCAACACGCTTGCGACGCTGATATGGCACGATCAATACGGCAGTACCCTTGCGACCGGCGCGACCAGTGCGTCCAGATCTGTGCTGAAGCCCTTCTGCATCGCGTGGCAGTTCCACGTGCACAACCAACGATAGGTTCGGTAAATCGATCCCACGTGCGGCAACATCGGTTGCAACGCAAACACGCGCCCGCTGGTCGCGCAGCGCCTGAAGCGCTTGGTTGCGTTCGGACTGCGAATGCTCACCCGACAACGCAACGACGTTAAAACCACGCTCGGTCAGGCTGGCATGCAAACGGCGCACATTTTCACGTGTCGCGCAGAACAGGATAGCGGTTTCGGCTTCATGTAAACGCAACAGGTTGACTACTGCGTTTTCAATGTCCGGCGGCGCTACAGTGCAAACCTGATAGCTGATGTCTCCATGGCCACGGTCTTCACCTACGGTCGAAATGCGTAATGCATCGCGCTGGTAACGCTTTGCCAGCGAAACAATCGGTTTCGGCATAGTCGCCGAGAACAACAATGTACGCCGACCTTCTGGCGTTGCATTCAATATTTCTTCGAGTTCTTCGCGAAAGCCCATGTCGAGCATTTCGTCTGCTTCGTCCAAGATCGCGACTTTCAGCGCCGACAGGTCCAGCGCGCCGCGCTCAAGGTGATCGCGAAGGCGCCCGGGTGTTCCGACAACGATCTGCGCGCCTTGGTTCAAGGTGCGGCGTTCCTTTGATGCATCCATCCCGCCAACGCAGGTCGCGATACGCACACCCGCTTTGGCATAGAGCCACATGAGTTCACGGCTCACCTGCAAGGCAAGTTCCCGAGTCGGCGCGATGATCAGCGCAGCGGGCTCACGTGCAAGGCTTACAAGGCCTCCATCAAGGATTTGGGGTGCCATGGCGAGGCCGAAAGCTACGGTCTTGCCTGAGCCCGTTTGCGCGGACACGACCAAGTCACGTCCTATGGCTTCTTCTGCAATAACAGCGGTTTGAACGGGGGTTAGCGCAGTATATCCACGGGCGGTAAGCGCTTCGTCAAGAAGCGGGGGTATGTTTTCAAATGTCATTGTGGGGCGCCTTTGCGCTCTTTTTTATGCAATGTCCATGCTGCGCCGCACAACAAAACAATCTTCGACAATTCAGTTAGCTTTGATATGCGTTAAATCATGGCCGACTCAACCAATATCCCGCCGTTTATGGACGCGGACCAGTTTATGAAACTGTTTGGGCAGTCAGCTGTTGCAACCACTGACCCCTTAAGGGCCTATCGCGCCGCGTTGGACGCGTGGGGGGCTGTGCTGGAGCCGCTTGCCAAGGCCGGGCGTGACAAGGTCGATACGTCTGACCGCCGATTTACCGCACCGCAATGGGAGCACCCGGTTTTTGACCTTGTGCGGCAGAGTTATCAGGTCATGTCTGAATATATGTTAACTGCCGCCGATCAGTTGGTTGGCTTGGCTGATCATGACAAGGCCAAGATGGACTTTGCCTTGCGCAGCATTATCGAGGCGATGAGCCCGGCTAATTCGCCCTTTACCAATCCAGTGGCGCTTGAGCGAGCGATGGAAACCAACGGCGCAAGTCTGATATCCGGCATGCAGAACCTGATACAAGACATGCAACGCGGACAAATTACGCATACCGATCCCACCGCATTCAAACTTGGGGAAAACATCGCGGCGACAAAGGGCAAGGTCGTTCACCAAACCCCACTGTACCAGCTTATTCAATATGATCCGACGACGGAAGATGTGCTGGAAACGCCGCTGATTATCTTTCCGCCATGGATTAACCGTTTTTATATTCTCGATCTGACGGCAGAAAAAAGCTTCATCAAATATTGCGTGGACCAGGGTATCACAGTGTTTGTCGTGTCTTGGAAATCGGCCGACAGCAGTATGAAAGACATCGTCTGGGATGATTATATCGCGGCGCAGATCGACGCGATTGATACCGTCTGCTCCGGTTTTGATGTGCCAGACGTACATGCGATTGGCTATTGCGTTGCCGGAACAACCTTAGCGGCAACCCTTTCCATCCTGGCGGCCACTGACGCTGCGGATAAGTTGCGCAGCGCGACATTTTTTACTGCACAGGTCGATTTTAGCACTGGCGGTGAACTGCTGCATTTCATCGATGAACAGCAGATTGCCATGATGGAAGCACTTAGCGCGCCGCAAGGCTATATGGACGGACGGTTCCTCGCGCTTACGTTCAATATGTTGCGCGGCAAGGATCTGATCTGGTCGACGGTCGTGAAGAACTATTTGCTGGGTGAGGATTATCCCGCATTTGACCTGCTCCACTGGAATGGCGATGTCACCAACCTGCCCGCCAAATGGCATCGAAATTATGTTATAGACCTCTATCGCGACAATCGGCTGGTGAAGCCTAACGATTTGTCGGCTTTGGGCACCCCGATTGACCTGCGCCGCGTAAAGACGCCATCTTACATTCAGGCAGGTCGCGAAGATCATATCGCACCTGCCGAAAGCGTTTGGAAACTGCAGGACCATTTTACCGGCCCTAAGAAATTTGTGCTGGCCGGCAGCGGGCATATAGCAGGCGTGGTGAACCCGCCGGCGCAGATGAAATATCAATATTGGACCAATGACGCCCCTGCGCCTTCGCTTGAAGCGTTCATTGAAGGCGCAACCGAGACCAAAGGCAGTTGGTGGCCTGATTGGATCGCTTGGCTGACAGAGAAGGGCAATGCGCGCGTGCCGGCGACGGGAGGCCGTCAACCTGGCCAAGGCACTCTGAGGGCTCTAGAATCAGCTCCAGGAAGCTATGTAAAGGCACGGTGAGATTCAGTTGACGTTTACGTAAACGTCGACTAATTCGGGCTTAACGTTTTTAGGAGAATCGTGATGCAACTGGAATTCAGCCCCGCAGAAATCGCCTTCCAGAAGGAAGTGCGTACATTCATCGCCGAAAATTATCCCGAAAATCTCCGCTCCGTTCAGGATGAGGGCCATGATCTTTCGAAGGAAGATTTCCTGTCATGGCATCGTATTCTCGCTAAAAAAGGCTGGATCGCACCCGCGTGGCCCGTCGAATATGGCGGCACAGGCTGGACGGCTACTGAGCGTTTCATTTGGTCGGAAGAACTGGCTGCCGCTGACTGCGTAGGCACGATGCCCTTCGGCCTGTCAATGGTTGGTCCCGTCATCTACACCTTCGGTACGCCGGAGCAGAAAGCCAAATTCCTTCCCGGCATATTGTCGGGTGATGATTGGTGGTGTCAGGGTTATTCCGAACCAGGTGCAGGTTCCGACCTTGCATCCTTGCGTACCAAGGCTGTCCGCGACGGCGACGATTATGTCGTCAATGGCCAGAAAACGTGGACAACTATGGCGCAACATGCCGACTGGGGTTTCTTCCTCGTGCGCACCGATTCCGATGCCAAGGCGCAAGAAGGCATCAGCTTCCTGTTAATCGACATGAAGACGCCGGGCGTCACCGTGCGTCCAATCATTACCTTGGGCGGCGAGCATGAAGTCAACGAAGTTTGGTTGGAAGATGTACGCGTGCCGGTCGCAAACCGCGTTTATGAAGAAAATAAGGGCTGGACCTGTGCCAAGTTCCTGCTTGCGCATGAGCGTACAGGCATTGCTGCCGTTGCCCGTTCGAAGCGCGGCGTAGAGAAGATCAAGGCGATTGCCCGCACCGAACAGGACGGCGACCGCCCGTTGATCGCCAATCCATTTTTCAAGCGTAAGATTTCGGAACTTGAAATCGATCTTACCGCGCTTGAATTCACGGAATTGCGCAGTCTTGCCGGCGAAGCCTCGGGCAAGGGCCCTGGTCCTGAATCGAGCTTGCTGAAAATCAAAGGTTCGGAAATTCAACAGCGGATTACCGAACTCGCACTGGAAGCCGTCGGCCATTATGGCGCGCCTTATTTCCGTGGCTTTGGCGAAGGTGACAACGAACACCCCATCGGTCCGGACTACGCACATCGCGCCGCGCCGACCTATTTCAACACCCGCAAGACGACGATTTACGGCGGATCGAACGAGATCCAGCGCAACATCATCGCCAAGATGGTGCTGGGTATTTAATCTAACATTTAACCGTCACCCTGAACCGGTTTGACCGATGGTCACTCCGTCTCAGGGTCTTAATTCGCAACGTCGAAAGTAAGATGCTGGAACGAAGTCACCGCAGGTGAAACGAGTTCAGCATGACGGGCTACTGGACGGGATAACTATAATGGATTTCAGCTACACCGAAACGCAGGACATGATCCGCGACACATTGAGCCGCTTTTTAACGGATACCTACGATTTCGACAGCCGCAGCAAGATGATCGCCAGCAGCAGCGGGCGTGATACAGGCATTTGGAAGGCACTGGCGCAGGATCTTGGCATGCTTGGTGCGTCCTTCAGCGAAGAACATGGCGGCCTTGGTGGCGGATATCTCGAAAATGCGTTGATTATGGAAGAGCTTGGCAAGGTCATCGCGATTGAGCCTTATCTCCAGACCGTCGTCCTGGGAGGCGGTGCTTTGAAGGCTGTTGGCGGCGCTGTCGCTGACTCGGTTATCCCTGAAATCATCGGCGGAAATGTCATAATTGGCTTTGCATATGCTGAGCCACAAGGGCGCTACAATCTCTCCAATATCCGCACAACCGCGAAGAAGGACGGCGCGGGCTATGTGTTGAACGGCCATAAAAGCGTCGTGTACGCTGCACCATGGGCAACGCATTTGCTCGTCACCGCACGCACCGGCGGCGCGAACACCGATGTAAACGGCGTGTCTCTGTTCCTCATCGACGCAAACGCAAAAGGTATTGTCCGCCGCGATTACCCAACGGTAGATGGTTTTCAAGCCTCTGAAATCTATTTCGAAAATGCAGCAATCTCCGGCGATGCCCTGTTGGGCGACGAAGGCGCAGGCCTGCCGCTTATCGAACGTATCGTGGACGAAGCAACTGTTGCAGTCTGCGCAGAATCCTGCGGCGTGACCGCTAAGCTGCATCAAGGCACGCTCGAATATGCGCGCCAGCGTAACCAATTCGGTCAGCCAATTTCCCGCTTCCAAGTGCTTCAGCACCGGATGGTCGACATGTTCATGGAAGTTGAGCAATCGAAATCCATGACCACCATGGCGACGCTTAAGCTTGATCTGCCCGCTGCCGAACGCATGGCGGCGGTATCGGCTTGCAAGGCGAAGGTTTCGCGCTCTGCAAAGTTTGTTGGCCAAAGCGCCATCCAAACACATGGTGGTATTGGCATTACGCAGGAATTGGCGATCGGCCATTTCTTTAAGCGGGCAACGATGATCGAGAATCAGTTCGGTTCTGCGGATCATCATTATGAACGCTTCGAACGTCTAACATTGGCGGACTAAAGCGCCACCAAGTCATTTTTGTGCACTGCACCATTTTTTGTTGACACGGCTTGCCACTGCATTTATTGTGCAGTGCAACACAACAGAAATGGTGCTCACTTATGACGCGCAAAGCAGAAACCCCTACTCCATCGAAAACCGCTAAAGTCGCGGCGACGAAGGACGTGGCTTTGAAGGCTGCATCGAGCACCGTTGCGAAGACCAAGGTGGAATCGCCTGCTACTTCGCCGGCTCATAAAACCGTGTCTGTTGAAACAACACCGATTGCTCAAGGAGTATTTAAGATGACTGACACTGTTAAAGCCACCACAGAAAAAGCAACTGAGTTTTTCGCAGACGTCCGCGTAAAGGCAAGCGAAGCCGCTGAAAAGGGTAAAAAGTTTGCCGCTGAAGCCGTCGAATTTAACAAAGCAAATGTTGAAGCCGTCGTTGAAGCCGGCAAGATCGTTGCTAAGGGCGCTCAAGAAATGGGCAAGACCAATATGGAATTCGCCAAGAAGAACTTTGAAGGCGTCCAGGTTGCCGTTAAGGAACTGACCGCCGTTAAATCTCCAACCGATTTCGTCAAGCTGCAGGGTGAGATGGCCCGCAAGGGTTTCGACACCGCAGTTGCTCAGGGCTCGAAGAACACAGAAGCAATGGTCAAGCTGGTGAGCGAAATGTTCCAGCCAATCTCAAACCGCATCGCGGTAACGACTGAGCTTTTCAAGAAAGCTGCATAAGCTTTCGAACGATATTGCGCCGGTGGGTTATGCGCCTGCCACCTTCTCTCTCTCCTCCTTTTGGTGGTGGGCAGTCGAAATAAACCGGTGCAATCCAACGAAGAAGCCGTCCTTTCCCTGGGAAAAGGGCGGTTTCTTTTTGGTGCGACCGAATTGATGGTGAACGGGGCTTGCAGAGTCCCCCTCCCATATCCTATTTCAGTCTTATGCAGATATATATGGCGCAAGATGATGACGATAAAAATGATGGCAGACCGGGCGTTGGCCTTGCCACGCGCACGCGCCCGAAAACAAAGAAGCCAAGCCTGTATAAGGTGTTGCTGCTGAACGACGATTACACGCCGATGGAATTTGTCGTACATGTCCTCAAGGCGTTTTTTCAGATGGACACTGATCAAGCCACGCGGGTTATGATCCATGTACACCAAAAGGGTGTCGGCGTTTGCGGCATTTTTACCTATGAAGTGGCTGAAACAAAGGTAACGCAGGTGATGGACTTTGCCCTGAAGAACCAGCACCCACTGCAATGCACACTTGAAAAAGATTGAGTAAGGCGGCCCTTATCGTCGGCGCAGGTGACGCAACAGGCGGCGCAATCGCTAAGGCCTTTGCGCGCGAAGGCTATGTTGCTTGCGTCAACCGCCGTGCGCGTAATGCCGATCAACTTGAGGCTCTCGCGCAATCGATCCGCGATGAGGGTTACAAAGCGCGCGCTTACCCTGCCGATGCTCGCATCGAAGACGAAGTGGTCGCGATGGTCGACGCGATTGAACGCGACGTCGGGCCGATAGAAGTCGCGGTCTTTAACATCGGCGCCAACGTCAATTTCTCGGTGCTTGATATGACCGCGCAAGTGTACCGTAAGGTTTGGGAGATGGCGGCGTTCGCTGGTTTCCTTATGGCGCGTGAGGCTGCACGGCGGATGGTCGAGCGGCAATCGGGCACCATCATTTTTACTGGCGCAACTGCAAGCATTCGCGGCGGCAAAGGATTTTCAGCCTTTTCCGGCGCGAAAGGTGCATTGCGCATGCTCGCGCAGTCGATGGCGCGTGAACTTGGGCCACAGAATATACATGTCGCGCATGTCATTATCGACGGCGGAATCGATACGGCGTTCATCCGCGGCATCCACCCTGATTTTGAAGCAGCGAAGGCCGCTGACGGTATATTGTCGCCCGATGCCATCGCGCTGCAATATGTCGCCTTACACAAACAACACCGCACCGCCTGGACACATGAGATAGACTTGCGTCCTTGGTCGGAGAGTTTCTGATGGCAAAAAATTTGGAGTTTCTTTTCGATTTTGGCGGACCGAATAGCTATCTCGCGCACAAGAGCTTGCCCGAGATCTGTGCCCGCACCGGCGCGGAGCCTGTGTACGCCCCCATTCTGCTCGGTGGCCTGTTCAAACTGACGAACAACCAAGCGCCCATGATGCGTTATGCCGAAACGCCGGCTAAGCGGAATTACGAAATGCTCGAGTTTGACCGCTTCGTGAAGGCGCATGCGTTGCCGTTCAAGATGAACCCGCGTTTTCCGATTAACTCGCTATTTCTGATGCGCGGCGCAGTTGCTGCCCAGCAGCTTGGCTGCTTTGCGCTTTATGTCGACACGGTCATGGCGGCGATGTGGGAAGACAGCAAGGACATGGGCGAAGCAGAGATTGTTCGCCAAGTCCTCGACAGCGCTGGCCTCGACAGTACAGCCTTGCTTGCTTTGGCCGATGATCCAGATGTGAAAGCCGAGCTGATGGCGAACACCGAAGCTGCTGCAAAACGCGGCGCATTTGGCGTACCGACCTTCTTTGTGGGCGAAGAGATGTTCTGGGGTAAGGAACGGCTTGAGCAGGTTGAGGCTGCGCTCACCAAATCCTAAGTTGCGCCGCAACCAATTCCCGCTAAATACTCTGCGATGGACAAAATAATAGTACGTGGCGGCAACGCACTTAAAGGCAAAATTCCTATTTCCGGTGCAAAGAACAGCGCATTGACGCTGATCCCGTGCGCGCTGCTGACCGATGAACCGTTGACGCTGCGCAATTTGCCGCGTCTGGCCGACATTGACGGCTTCCAGCATCTGATGAACCAGTTCGGCATATCGACCACTGTGGCAGGATCGCGCCCCGAAGATTTTGGCCGCGTCATGACCCTTGAAGCGACGCGGATTACCAGCAACGTCGCGCCTTATGACCTCGTCCGCAAAATGCGCGCATCAATCTTGGTGCTTGGACCAATGCTGGCGCGGGCAGGTGAAGCGACAGTTTCGCTGCCCGGCGGATGCGCGATTGGCAACCGGCCGATCGACCTCCACCTGAAGGCGCTAGAGGCCTTTGGCGTCGAGATTGAAGTAGCCGCAGGCTATGTGAAAGCAATCGCGAAAAAGGGCATTCCGGGCGGTACATACACCTTCCCCGTCGTATCTGTGGGCGCAACCGAAAATGCGTTGATGGCTGCGAGCCTTGCAAAGGGCACATGCGTTTTACACAATGCGGCGCGCGAGCCTGAAATTGTTGACCTATGCAATATGCTTGTTGCCATGGGTGCGCAGATTGAAGGTATTGGCACATCCGATCTCATCATTCAGGGTAAGGACCGCTTGCATGGCGCGACCTACCGCGTGATGAGCGACCGGATCGAAGCAGGCAGCTACGCCTGTGCTGCTGCCATGACCGGCGGAGATGTTGAGCTCGTTGGTGCAAAGGCCAGTGAGATGGACGCGACGCTTGATGCCTTGCGTCAGGCGGGTGTTACCGTGGAAGATACAGGGACTGGCATACGCGTAAAGTCGGACGGCAAATTGAAGCCGCTCACGATTTCAACTGCGCCCTATCCCGGTTTTGCAACCGATATGCAGGCGCAGTTCATGGCGATGCTCTGCATGGTAGATGGCGCCAGCGTGCTGACGGAGACCATATTTGAAAACCGCTATATGCATGTCCCCGAATTGAATCGGATGGGCGCGCATATCGAAACTAAGGGGCGCACGGCTATCGTCCATGGCGTTAAGAAACTTACGGGCGCACCAGTGATGGCAACCGACCTTCGCGCGTCGATGAGCCTAGTTATTGCGGGCTTGGTAGCAGAGGGCGAAACCCATGTTAGCCGCCTTTATCATCTCGATCGCGGTTACGAACGCCTTGAAGAAAAGCTTCAGCTGGTGGGCGCGGATATCGAACGCGTCGGCACAGAATGAAACACTGGGTTACATTGTGACCTGGTAACGAAGCAACGGTTGCCAGAAGGACATTTTTGCTGCATCCTCTGACGAGTGAAATTAGACACTCCCTCCTCCCCCGTTTCAGCCAGCCGGCATCCGGTTCTGGATGCGATTAAGTTTAGTCCGATTTCAACGGTCGTCAGCGACCCGACTAAATCTGACAATCCGATTATCTCAGTCAACGCCGCGTTTTGCACACTGACCGGATATTCTGAAGCCGAAGTTGTTGGTCGGAATTGCCGTTTCTTGCGGGGACCGGACACCGAAAATGGCCAGACCGAAAAACTGCGTTCCTCCGTATATGGCCAGCGTCCTGCTTTGGCCGAGCTTATCAACTATCGGAAAGACGGGTCACCATTTCGCAACGCTGTGATGATCGCGCCCTTGTTCGACGATCTGGGCAATCTGCAGTTTTTCGTAGGCTCGCAGATTGAGGTTTTGCCCGAGGAAGAAAGTATCGCCCTGGTGCGGCAACAACAGGCTGCACAAATTGTGGACCGCCTATCCCCACGTCAACGCGAGATATTGCAGCAAATGGCCCGCGGATTCCGCACGAAACAAATTGCGTATCGTCTATCGCTAAGTGAAAAAACAGTTCAGATGCACCGTATGCTTATGTTTAAGAAGCTTGCGACTTCAAACGCCGCTGATGCCGTCAGAATTGCTGTAGAAGCAGGGCTTTAATTCCACATCACATGTTCTGGATCACAGGGCACATGGGTTAGTTTTATGTGCGCGTCATAAGCCACAATCTTATTGCGCTAGCCAGACCACATGGCGTTTCCGATTCCAGACGCGCAACATCGATCTGGGCCACAACCGCGTTTACCGGCAAGCCCTCTGCTTCCGCCGCAGCGCGCAGCCTATTCCAGAATAATGGCTCAAGGCTAATTGACGTCTGATGCCCCGCAACCGTCATGCTGCGCTTGACCGGTGGGTGGTATATGTCGTTCAAACCGAATAACCCTCAATACATGTGCTGGCCACCGTTGATCGACAAAGTCGATCCGGTGATGAACCCTGCATTGTCACTGGTCAAAAACTCAACACCGCGCGCAATTTCTTCGGGCTGCCCAAGACGCCCAACAGGTATCTGCGCGATAATTTTTTCCATCACATTTTCAGGGATCGTCGAAAGCATTTCGGTGCCAATATATCCTGGCGCGATGGCGTTTGCGGTTACGCCGTAACGCGCGCCTTCTGCCGCAAGTGATTTTGTGAACCCGTGAATGCCGGATTTGGCGGCGGCATAGTTCACTTGGCCGATTTGGCCTCCTTGGCCGTTTACGGAGCCGATGTTGACGATGCGGCCCCATTTGCGTTCGCGCATGCCGGCAAAGACCGCCTTTGCCATGTTGAAGCAGCCGGTAAGGTCAACGCGGATAACCTCGTCCCATTGCTCAAAGGTCATCTTCATCATGGTGGCGTCGCGCGTGATACCGGCGTTATTCACCATGATGTCGATCTGGCCATATTGGGCCTCAATCGCCGCACAGGCATCAATGCAGCTTTTATGGTCACCCACGTCCCATTTTTGCACCGCAATTCCTGTACGCTCCGAAAACGCCTTTGCTGCGGCATCATTGCCGCCGTAATTGGCGATGACGTGCCTGCCTTTTTCTTGCAGCTTGAGGCTAATCGCCTCTCCAATACCTCTGGTTCCCCCGGTAACCACTGCAACTCGATTCATACATGCTACCTTACCAAACAACTGCTGCGATAATTAATGCGGCGAAGGGCAAGCGCAAGTTGCCGTGAACGTTAGCCCAGACAATTTACCAACCGCCTGGGCGGTGCGTCAAATCCAGCCACCGAGTTCCCGGCGCACAATCGTCTCGACCATGTCCATACCCACGGGGCTGTCGTTTAGGCACGGCAAATAGGCGTAATGGGTTCCGCCAGCTTCCTCGAACTGCTCATGTCCTTGCATGGCCAACTCTTCGAGCGTCTCAAGGCAGTCCACGGAAAACCCAGGCGCAAAAATGGCCACTTTCTTGGTACCTTCGCGTGCCAGACGCATCAGCGTATGGTCAGTCGCCGGCTCAAGCCATTTGGCCCGACCAAAACGTGACTGAAAACTGATCACCAGATCACGGCCCATGGCCTCAGACAACAAACGCGCCGTTTTTTGGCAGTGGCAGTGATAAGGATCGCCCAGCTGCAATGTCCGTTCGGGCATCCCGTGGAAACTGATGACAATGGCTTCGGGTTCAAAATCAAGTGCCGCCAATGATGCTTCAATCGAAGTTTTGAGCGCGCCAATATAGCCTGCATCATCATGATAGGCGGGAAGCGTGCGTATGGCAGGGTGCCAGCGCATCGCCGTTAGGGCGGCGTAAGCCTCGTCCAGCACGGTTCCAGTCGTCGCGCCCGAATATTGCGGATACATGGGCGCAATCAATATGCGGTTACACCCAGCCGTATTCATCGCCGCAAGCTGATCAGCGACCGACGGATTACCATAACGCATGGCATAACGGACGTCGGCGCTGTCGCCCATCCGCGCCTGAAGTGCCTCGGCCTGTCCAGCCGTGAAAAACGCAAGAGGCGATCCTTTATCCGTCCACACCTTCGCATATGCTTCGGCAGATTTCTGCGGGCGCGTGTTCAAGATAATGCCGCGCAAGATCGGTTGCCAGATAAGCGCGGGAATTTCGACAACGCGGCGGTCAGATAGAAACTGCTTTAGGTAACGCTTCACAGCAGACGTTGTCGGCGCGTCCGGCGTTCCTAAATTAACAAGGAGAACGCCAATCTTTGGCGTCGCAACGGGTGGGTGATCAATAGGTAAGGTCATCATAGTCCTTTGGACAATAGAGGTAATTCGCGCAGCCTTACACCGGATGCAGAAAAAAGGGCGTTGGCAATGGCTGGGGCCACGGCAGGTACACCAAGTTCAGTCACCCCGCCCGGCGCCGCGTCGTTGCGGACAAATTCGACCGTGATGTCTGGTACGTCGACCAATTTGGGTAAATCAATGTCGCGCAATCGGCGCACCGTTGGCATGCCACTTTCAAAGTCCGTAACCGCCCCCAATGCCTGCGCCAATCCAAAGACGATGCCGCCTTCAATCTGCTGGCGTGCCAGATCGGGGTTAATTAACCGGCCGCAATCAGCCATGGCATGAATGCGCTCAACACGCACGCCGGTCGCCCCGGTGTGCGCGGTCACAATGATGGCTATGTGGCTATCGCGCATGCTGTGGCATGCAATACCACGCCCGCTGCCCGACCCGCCGCCATCCCAGCCAGCCATCTCTGCAACACCCGTCAGGCAGCGCGCCAGACGGGTCTGTCCAACCAGCATCTGCATACGGAATGACAGCGGCTCAACGCCTGCCTTGTGTGCAAGTTCATCGATAAATCCTTCGACGAAAAAGCAATTATAGCTGTTTGCCAAACCCCGCCATGGGCCCGTCGGCATAGGCATTGCGACAGGGAAATGGTCAATGGCGATATTTGGGATGGCGTAAGGGACCTGCGCCCCTTCAACCGCCATAACATCAAATGCGCCCGATGCCGACTTTCGAGCTTTATCCGGCGCTTGGCCATCGATCCGGTTGGCAAGCTCACGCATAGTCGATGCCGCCGCCACCCTTATTGCAAGGCCAGTAATCGCGCCATCGGCGTTCATGGCCGCTGAAAGTCTGCCAAGTGCTGGGCTGCGAACATGATCGCGCATGAAATCTTCTGTGCGAGACCACGTTAATTGCACGGGTCGGCCGACTTCTTTGGCAATAACCGCAACCTGCGCCGCGACGACATTGTCGAAATTGCGATCGAAACTGCCTCCGGCCATGACGGGATATAGCACAACATCATCAACATCTATGCCAATGGCATCTGCTGCTGCGCGCTTTGCCCCTTGCGGCGCCTGCGTTGCGAGCCACAATTGCAAGCGCCCATCGTGGAAATTTGCTGTCGCCGTCCGCGTCTCAATAGGGGCGTGAACAGCTGCGCCAGCCGAATAGTCTGCCTTGAAAATGCGCGGCGCGGTTTCGGGCGCAATTGCCGCATCTACGTCGCCCATTTTGATGGCGCGAAAGCCAGGCCCCTTGGCAATTGCGTTGGAAAGGGACCCCGCAATCTGCGCGCTGTCCGCCGTTCGGCCCTTTGTTCTGAACACCGGCTTCATGGTATCAAGTGCGTTATTAGCCGCCCACCAATTGCTTGCCACTGCCGCGATCCACTTGTCGGTTTTGACGAGCTGAATCACGCCGCGTGTCTTCATTCCAGCCTTCGTATCCGCTGATATCAGGCTGGTGTCCCCCGCTGGCCCTGCCCGCACCGAAGCAAATAGCATGTCTGGTAAGCGGATATCCCCTGCGAAACTTGCACTGCCATCAACCTTAGCCGACAAATCAAGGCGGGGCGCGTCGCGCCCGGAAAGATGGTTGCGTGCCGATGGATTCAGCGGGATCGGCGACGGCACCTCAAGCGCCGATGCTTCAACCGCCAAATCGGCAAAAGACGTGCGCCGCTTCCCAGCTATTACAAAGCCCCGTTCTGTCCGGCACTGTTCCCACGCGATGTCCCAGCGCGCAGCGGCTGCCTGACACAATAAAGCCCGCGCAGCAGCGCCAGCTTCGCGGCATGGCATCTCGAACTGCCGGATGGATGACGATCCGCCAGTTACCACAAACATGTCGCGGCGGGCCAATTCGTTAATGCTGCTTTCAAGGACGCCGCTATTGCCATCGACGCCGATATTTTCGGGCAAGAATGCCGGCGACCATTCGCGCGCTAGCAAAGTATTGGCAAAAATCGGGCTTGGCGGAACAGGTTGCACTGCAACTGAACGCCAATCGGCACCCAATTCACCTGCTACAATTTGCGCCAGCGCCGTATACACGCCTTGGCCGGACTCGCTTTGCGGAATGGCGACAACAACCTTGCCGTCTTCTGCGATTTTAAGCCACGGGCCGAACAGATGCTCACCATCTGCTGCGCGTAAATTTGGCGCATAACGGCGGGGCCAAAATCCCCATGCCACCAATAGTCCAACACCCACACCACCGCCAACCATCAGCTTTCGGCGGCTTAAACCTTCTTTAAGCGCAGGCGCTTCCTTCATGCAACGGTATCTTTCGGCGAATCAATCCACGTTGCGACACGCTGCGCGATCGCGGAATAGGCATCGCTGATTGGTCCTTCACCCAACGCTGGCGGTGTTCCGGCGTCGCTTTCTATCCGTATATTGATGTCGAGCGGGATGCGCCCCAAAAAGGGGATGCCCAATTCCTTAGCCGCTGCCTCCGCGCCACCCGAACCAAAAGGATCGCTCATTTCACCGCAATGCGGGCACAAATATCCGGCCATGTTTTCGACCAAACCGATGATAGGTACTTTAGCCGATTCGAAAAAGCTGATTGCTCGCATTGCGTCCATGAGCGCCAAGTCTTGCGGCGTAGAAATGATGACTGCCCCCACAGGCTTGTGCTTTTGGACCATAGACAATTGAATGTCACCGGTACCAGGCGGCATATCAACGATAATATCGCGCACCGCGCCCCATTTTGCATCGACAAGCTGGGACAGCGCAGTGCCCGCCATTGGGCCGCGCCAGGCAATAGCCTGTCCTGGACTGACCAACTGCCCCATTGAAAGAAAAGGAACGCCGCCGGCCCCCATGACGGGTATCATAATTTTACCGTCGGCCTCAGGTTTAACGCCC
Source organism: Sphingorhabdus sp. (assembly GCF_029865925.1). Lineage (GTDB taxonomy): Bacteria > Pseudomonadota > Alphaproteobacteria > Sphingomonadales > Sphingomonadaceae > Sphingorhabdus_B. Next base: position 15,620 of record NZ_JARXAI010000004.1, on the reverse strand, counting down.
TCTACACCCATCAGCCTTGCCTGAGATGGACCATAGATATCCGCGTCAACCAGCCCCACCGACCGCCCTGTCCGCGCCATGGCGATGGCAAGGTTTGTTGACAGTGTTGATTTGCCCACCCCGCCCTTACCGCTGGCGACCGCGATGAGGCGCGGCACGATGCGTTCAGCGGTCAACATAATGCGCACTGACCGCGCGCCGACTTTTTCGACTGCCGCACGGACCTCGGTTTCAATTTCAGCGCGCTGTTCCTCACTTAGGCCGGAGACGTCCAGCATCAACGAAACCGCATCGTCAGCGACCTTCAAGCCGCTTGCGCGACTTCCCACAACGGCCATTATGGCATCAGAAAAAGTGTTGAAATTTGTCATGTCTTGCCGAATAGATTCAGAATTGCGGGATTGACACTGTTTTTCTGAAAAACCATTCCCATATATATTTTATGAGCAAGAAAATTGACGATCAGGGAACGGTAATTTTGGCAACAAATGGCAAAGGACCGTGGGATTCATCAGATCCTACGGATATTGGAACGACTAGCGATCCAAGCGGACGCGGCGGTGAATCAAAACAAGATCCCGTCAACCCATGGGATCCAACACCCGACCCGGCCGCGCGCACGCGCGGACGTGGTCCTTCGCTCGAAGAAATGCTGCGCGGGAAAGGCGCTGGATTTGGCGGCTTACCCAAACGTCCCAACGGCAAAAGCTGGTTTCCCCTCATCATCGGCGCCTTTCTTGCGCTGTGGCTTGTGTGGACAAGCATCCACCGAATTGGTCCGGAGCAAGAGGGTGTTGTCATGCAACTGGGCAAATATGCGCGCACAGTTCAGCCGGGCATCCAGTTTACCCTACCCGCACCGTTCGAAAACATAACAAAGATCGACACAAAACAGATCCAGACGACTTCGATCGGGTCGCCCAAGCCAAGCAGCGAAAATCTGGTTCTATCGAAGGATCAGAGTATCATCGACATGGCGTATGATGTGCGGTGGTCGATCAAAAATCCATCGCTGTATCTGTTCCAACTCGACAATCCCGACGGCACCGTAAAAGAGGTCGCGGAGAGCGCTATGCGTGCTTCGGTGGCCAATTATGACCTGACGCAAGCTATCGGCCCTGGCCGGGGTGCAATTGAGCTTGAAGTGCGCCGCCGGATGCAGCAAGTGCTTGACGAATATCGGGCCGGCGTTTTGATCCAGAGCATCTCCATACGCCAGTCGGATCCTCCACCCGAAGTAACCGACGCGTTCCGTGAAGTGAACGCTGCGCAGCAACGCCGCGAAAGTTATCTCAACGATGCCCGCGCGTATGCAAGCCGGGTAACCGAACTTGCGTTGGGTGAAACTGCGGAGTTCGACAAAATCTATGTGCAATATAAACAGGCGCCTGAGGTCACTAAGCGCCGTCTATATTATGAAACCATGGAACAGGTGCTGGGCAAGGTTGACAAAACGATCGTAGAGACCGGCGGTGTGAATACTTATCTCCCACTTCCAGAATTCCAGAAAAAGGCGGCTCAAAAAACCGAGCCCGTAGTCGTGACAGGGAACAAGCAATGATTAGCACATTCCTGCGAAACCCAATGTACCTCGCATTATCCGTAATCGCCGCGCTCATCCTTATGAGCATGTCCATTAATGTAGTGCCCGAAACGCAGCAGGCCATCATCAGCAGCTATGGTAAGGTTGATCGGATCGTAAACCCCTACAAAACGGGTGAACAATTTGGCGAAACGCGCGCCGGGCTCACCTTCCGCATCCCGTTGGTTGAACAAATCCAGATCATCGACAAGCGCGTGTTGAGCGTTGAGATGGAGCAGCAAGAAGTGCTGTCTACCGACCAATTACGACTTCAGGTGGATGCGTTTGCGCGCTTTCGTATTACCAAGCCTGCGCAAATGTATCGGACAATTCGTACCGAAGATCGTTTGCGGGACCAGTTGCGCACGATTTTAGGATCGTCGCTGCGCAACGAGCTGGGTAAGCGCACTTTTGTAGCATTGCTGAGCGCCGAACGCGGTGAAGTTATGGAAAATATCCAGACCGCGTTGAACCGCGAAGCCAGCAAATATGGCGCAGAGGTTATTGATGTCCGCATCAAACGTGCCGATTTGCCCGCAGCAACTTTGCAGTCGGCCTACAACCGCATGCGAAGCGCCCGAAATCAGGAAGCCATCGCCATCGACGCCGAGGGCCAGAAGGAAGCGCAGATCATCCGCGCTGACGCCGAGTCAGAGGCCGCCCGCATCTACGCGATAAGCTATGGCAAGGACCCAGGATTCTATGATTTCTATCGCGCAATGCAGAGCTATCGTCAGACGTTCCAAAATGGCGAAGGTTCAAGCAACATTATATTGTCACCGCAAAATGCGTATCTGGAGAAATTCCGTAACGGACGTTAGTAGATATTAGGACATCCATTCAATTGGCGTTAAGCTTTGCCACGCCATCGAAGGGCTGATTTTCGGGCCAATTGCCCATTGAATAGACGAAGGGAATTATATCCGTGCGTTACGCTTATGCAGTTACCACCGCGCTCTTGATGGCGGGCAGCACAGTCGCTCTGGTTAATGACAACCCTGTCACCGCACAGACTGGCCTTGCCGTTTCAGAACAGGCCAATCTTGCACCCGGCGGGGCACCGGCAACCTTTGCAGACCTCGCAGCGCAGTTGCAGCCAGCCGTTGTCAACATCGCCACGCGTCAAAAGGTGCAGGTAGCCACCAGCCTCAACCCGTTGACCGGCGAACGCCGGCCAGTGACGCAAGAGCAGGCCAGTGGCGGATCGGGCTTTCTGATTTCAAGCGACGGTTATATCGTGACCAACAACCACGTAATCGTCGGGGGCCCGGCTGGTGACGCCGTTGACCGCGTCACGGTCACTTTGTTCGATGGCAAAGAATATGAGGCCGAAATCGTTGGCCGCGACCCATCTTCGGATGTGGCCTTGCTGAAAATCCGCGCAACTGGACTGCCCTTTGTCAAAATGGCAGATTCCAAAAAAAGCCGCGTTGGTGACTGGGTCATCGCCATCGGTAACCCCCTTGGTTTGGGCAACACGGTAACTGCGGGAATTATTTCTGCGCTTCAGCGCAACATCGGCGCCGGTGGGGCGTATGACCGATTCATTCAAACGGACACCGCGATTAACCCGGGTAACTCCGGCGGACCTTTGTTTAACCTGAAGGGTGAAGTTGTCGGCATCAACAACCGCCTAATTTCGCCAGTAGGTGCCAATATCGGCGTTGGCTTTGCTATTCCTGCTGATGAAGCCATTCCGGTGATTGAATCGTTGAAAAAGGGCGTCCGTCCGGAACGCGGCTATCTCGGTATCAGCATCACCCCCGTCAGCGAAGATCTTGCCGATGCGCTTGGCCTTGAAAAAAATCGCGGTGAATTCGTCGCACGCGTTGTCGCTGGCGAGGGCGCTGATAAGGCTGGTCTTAAGGAAGGCGACATCGTCTTGCGCGTCGACAGCCGCGAAGTGACCCCCGAAGCCACCCTGTCTTACATCGTGGCCAACATTAAACCTGGCACACGAATTCCGCTCGACATCTTGCGCGAAGGCAAGCCGTTGAAGCTGACTGCAACTATCGGCGCACGTCCTCCGGAGGAAAAGCTCGCCCAAAGCAACTTCAATCCGGAAGAAAACAAGGACTTCGACAAACAAACCGATACGCCCGATTCCAAGGTCATCCGTGACAAGCTTGGCCTCAGCGTCATTCCGCTCGACGCGGAAATAGCGCGGGCGCTCGGTATGACCGCTGATGTCAAAGGCATCGTTGTCGACGTTCCCGGCGCAGGCACAGCTGCGCAGGTTGGTTTGCGTCGCGGCGATGTAATCGTCTCGGCCAATTACAAACCTGTTACCACAGCCGCTGGTCTCGCAACCGCCGTGAAGGAAGCGCAGGCCGCAGGTCGCGGGGCGATCTTGCTTGGCGTCAAACGGCGCGGGGCAGCCACGCAATATGTGACCGTACGCTTAGAGGACTAAAGACTGTTGTCGGTCGCGTCAGGCTGGTGCTAGATAGGTCATGGACTTAATCAGCACTGACTGGCGCGATGACGCCGAACACATTCTTCCCGACCTTGTCGACCTGCGGCGGGCCATTCATGCAGAACCCGAATTGGGTCTGCAGAACCCCAAGACGCTCGCAAAAATTAAGGCTGCACTTGCCGGCCTTCCGCTTGAGTTTCGGGAAGGGCTATCGACAACGGGTTTGATTGCAACCCTCAAAGGCCCTGCCAACGGCCGCACCGTGTTGCTGCGCGGCGATATGGATGCGCTGCCGCTGCACGAGGATACAGGACTAGAGTATAGCTCGCTGACCGACGGCGCGATGCATGCCTGCGGGCATGACACCCATGTCGCAATGCTGGTGGGTGCAGCCAAGATGCTATGTGCCAAGCGTGAGCAACTTGCAGGCACCGTCCAGTTCATGTTTCAACCTGGTGAAGAAGGCCATCATGGCGCGCGCTTCATGCTTGACGATGGCCTGATTGATCCCCTCCCCGATGCGGCATTTGCCTTGCACATCATGCCCAACGCGCCGCGCGGTGTGTTCAGCGGCCGGAGCGGGCCGTTATTGGCTTCATCCGACGTGCTAACCATCACGGTCAAGGGTGCGGGCGGCCACGCTTCAATGCCGCATGACGCCATCGACCCCATCCCCGTTGCCTGCGAAATCGTTTCGGCAATCCAGACAATGGTGACGCGCAAGATTTCAGTGTTCAATCCTGCAGTGATCACCATCGCCAAAATCTCGGCGGGCACGACGAACAATATCATTCCCGAAACAGCGCATTTGCTTGGCACGATCCGTACATTGTCGCCGCAGTCGCGCGCGCGGGCGGCCGAAGAACTGCACCGCCTCGCCCCGGGAATCGCCGCTGCGCATGGCTGTAGCGCGGAAGTGCATATTGAACAGGGCTTCCCCGTCACCTTCTGCGACGACCGCGCCGTCCAATTCGGCAAAACTGTGGTTGAAACTATGTTCGGCGCGGAAAGCTGGATCACGCTTGATACACCCATCATGGGTGCCGAGGACTTTGCCTATGTCCTCGAAAAAGTCCCCGGCGCCATGTTCTTCTTGGGCGCATCCCACGAAGGCGACGACTGGCGGTCCTGTTGCGGGCTACACTCCAACCGAATGATATTGGACGACAGCGTCATGGCCAAAGGAGCGGCGCTGCATGCCGCCATCGCAGAACGTTATCTGGCCGAGGGCTTTGCCGCATAGAATTATTTTTCCGCTGCCTTTTCGACACCACGCATGACGCGCAGGACATTGCCTTGCGCGATTTTGGCGAGGTCGGCTTTCGAATAGCCACGGCGGACGAGTTCGGCGAACAACGCGGGATATGTGGACACATTCTCTAGGCCAACAGGTAATTCATCTACGCCGCCGAAATCACCGCCAATGCCGATATGGTCGATGCCAGCGACTTTGCGGATATGGTCAATATGGTCGGCAACTTGCGCAAGTGTTGCCTTGGGCTGCGGGTGTGCAGCAATCCATGCATCAACGGAGGCTTTTTCGCCGGCAGGATTGCCTGAGAACTCGGTCTTGGCGCGACCAGCGACAGCCGAGCGTTGATATTCCCACTCCCGCCGTTCGGCCGATGTAAATCCGGGCACGAAGGTTACCATCACCACGCCGCCATTTTGCGGAAGGCGGCGAAGTACCGAATCAGGCACGTTGCGCGGGTGCGGCGTGATGGCGCGCGCATTGCTGTGCGTGAAGAGCACCGGCGCTGTGGTCTTGTCCAAAACATCTTGCATCGTGGCCTCGGACACATGGCTGATGTCGACAATCATCCCCAGCCGGTTCATTTCGGCGAGCACTTCAAAACCAAAGGGCGCCAATCCGTCATGCTTGGGCGCATCGGTGGCGCTATCCGCCCAATCGGTGGTCAGGCTGTGCGTGATGGTCATATACCGCGCGCCAAGCGCGTAAGTCTGACGAAGAATTCCTAACGAGTCGCCAATCGAATGGCCGCCTTCCATGCCGATAAGCGAAGCAATTTTGCCAGCTTTCATTGCGGCCTCAACCTCGGCCGCCGTTGATGCATAGGCAAAGCTATCGGGATAACGCGCTATCATCTGCCGCACGACGTCAATTTGCTGAATGGTGCGCGTCACAGCCTCATGCTTAGGCAAAGCCGCATCGACATAGACAGACCAGAATTGACCCCCAAGAAAACCTGCCCGTGCGGCGCGGATATCCGTATGCGTTTTTGCCAAACCATCGGCAGGCAAGGCGTTCAGGTCAAATTTGGAAAAATCGCGATCAAACACTTCCGCAATCTGGTGCGGCGTATCGTTATGACCGTCAATGATGGGGGACTTCGCCAACACCTGACGCGCAGTCTCTTCAGGCGTTGCCGCCATGGCAGGCGCAGCAAGCGCGCCCAACAATGCCAAGAAAGACACCTGCAAAAAACTGCGTAAGGTAAAAGCCAAAACGCTATTTTGAACCGTCATAACACCCTCCAATCATCCAGAATCGACTCTGCCTGATGTTGGTATCTGTAGGAAAGTGTTTTGTGCTTACGGTACCAAAATCGTATCGATCGCCGTGGTCGCCATCACTGGATAATCCAGCGTGAAGTGCAACCCCCTGCTCTCATGCCGCGAGAGAGCGGAACGGATGATGAGTGCGGCGACCTCAACGAGGTTTCGAAGCTCGATAAGGTCAGGGGTGACTCTGAAATGGCTGTAATAATCGCCGACCTCACTGCGCAACAGGTCAATGCGGTGCTGCGCCCGCTCGAGCCGTTTCGTAGTGCGCACGATGCCGACGAAGTTCCACATAAACTGGCGGATCTCGCGCCAACACTGCGCGATCACAACCTCCTCGTCGCTGTCGGTAACCCGGCTTGCATCCCAGTGCTGTATGGGGGGCGGTGGTGGCAGGCTGTCCCAATGCGCCTCGATATGCCGGGCACAGGCATCGCCAAAGACGAAGCATTCCAGCAATGAATTCGACGCCAGACGGTTCGCACCGTGCAACCCGCTTTGCATCACTTCGCCTGCGGCATAGAGGCCTGGCGCGTCGGTTCGACCGTCTATATCCACAAGCACGCCGCCGCAGGTATAATGCTGCGCTGGTACGACTGGGATTGGCTCCCGCGTGATGTCGATGCCAAGCCCAAGCAGCTTTTCGTAGATGTTCGGGAAATGCGTTTTTACAAATTCGGGTGGCTTGTGGCTGATATCCAGATGGACATAATCCAGACCATCGCGCTTGATCTCGGCATCATTAGCGCGCGCGATAATATCACGCGGCGCAAGCTCGGCGCGTTCGTCATAATCAGGCATGTAGCGATGCCCGGTTTTTGGGTTCTTCAGTATGCCGCCCTCACCACGCACAGCTTCGGTGATAAGGAAATTCTTGACCTCAAGATTGTAGAGGCAGGTCGGGTGGAACTGCATGAATTCCATATTCGATACACGACAGCCTGCACGCCACGCCATGGCGATGCCATCTCCGGTCGCGCCACGCGGGGCCGTGGAATATAGATATGCCCGGCCTGCGCCGCCGCTTGCAAGGATCGTGGCGCGCGCGGTGAAGGTCTCCACCTGCCCCGTCTTGCGGTTCAGCGCATAGGCGCCGTGGATTCGACCGGACGTTGAAAACCGTTCCTGATGTCGGCCAGAAATCAGGTCAACCGCAACCATGTCGGGCACCAGGATGATATTTGGATGTGCTCTGGCGGCAGTCTCAAGCGCTTGCTGCACTGCCCAGCCAGTGGCATCGTCGACATGGACGATCCGCCGATGGCTATGCCCGCCTTCGCGCGTTAGATGCCAGTCATTGCCCTCAAGGTTGAACGGCACGCCAAGCTTGGCTAACCGCTCAATCGCAACTGGTGCATTTTCCACCACAAATTCGACAGTCGCGCGGTTGTTAAGCCCAGCCCCTGCAACCATCGTGTCTTCGATATGGTTGGCAAAATTGTCGCCGGGTTCAAGCACAGCGGCAATCCCGCCCTGCGCCCAAGCCGTCGCACCATCAGAAATCGAACCCTTCGCCAACACCACAACTTTGCGCGAAGTTGCCAATTGCAACGCAGCCGTCAAACCGGCCGCCCCGGATCCAATGATTAGAACATCAGCTTCCATTTATGCAGTGCTCGTCAAACGAAGGAAGACGTCTTCCAAATCCGCTTCTTTTGTGGTGACATCGATAATGCCAAGCCCGAGGCCTTGTATCACCGACAGGACTTCGCCTGCATTCATCCGGTCTTTGTTATATGTAATTGCAATGGTCCGGTCGCCGACCAGCTCCGCCTTTTCAAAGGTTTCATGCGTTGGCGCGCTGGTCACATCGCGATCTAGCGTCAGCACCACTGCCTTTTCGCGGGCCATACCGACCAATTCGCGTGTTGGCTTATTGGCGATCAGCTGCCCATGGTTGATGATCGCAATACGGTCACATAATTGCTCCGCCTCTTCGAGATAGTGCGTGGTCAAGACAACGGTGACACCTTGACGGTTCAATTCCTGCACATAGTCCCACAATTGCTGGCGCAGTTCGATGTCGACGCCAGCGGTAGGTTCATCCAGCACGATCACTGGCGGCGCATGCACCATGGCCTTTGCCACCAACAAACGGCGTTTCATGCCGCCAGACAGGGTGCGGGCATATGCGTCGGCCTTATCTTCAAGCCGGACGGCCTTCAACAGCTCCATCGTCCGCCGCTTCGACTTAGGCACGCCATATAAGCCAGCTTGCAGCTCCAACGCTTCCTTGGGCGTGAAAAAGGGGTCGAACATGATTTCCTGCGGCACAATGCCAATCGATGCCTTTGCATTGCGCGGATGGGCGTCAATATCGAAACCCCAAATGGACGCGCTGCCGGATGTTTTCATGACCAACCCGGCCAAGATGTTAATCAGTGTAGATTTGCCTGCGCCATTGGGTCCAAGCAACCCAAAGATCGATCCTTGCGCAACGTCAAAACTGACATCGTCGAGCGCCTGTTTCCCCCCCGCATATTTTTTGGAGAGGTTCTTTATGGAGATAGCTTGTTCGGACATCCTCCTGCGATAGCGAAGGCGGGGTAGCAGTGCAATCACGCTCAACGCTTTCTGACCCGTTGCAGGGTAGCGACTGCTTTGCTAAGCGGCGCTCATGAACAAATATGATCCTGAAACCATCCGAGTACGTGAACCGCGTGTAGCCTGCGATGGCAGCGGAGATATCCCAGCCGCGTTGGGTCATCCGCGCGTGTGGCTCCAGATTGATGAAAAAGGCTATGTCGACTGCGGCTATTGCGACCGGCATTTTATCCTGGTTGGCGGCCCCGCCGATACCGGGAAAGCTTAGGCGCCTGCGGACGCCAATGAAATGGTAGCGAAGGAGGGACTTGAACCCCCGACCTATGGATTATGATTCCACCGCTCTAACCAGCTGAGCTACTTCGCCATCCTAGCGTGAATCCCAGCATTTGCGGGGAAGCACGCGGCGCTATAAGCGCGGGGTTTGAACGGGTCAAGCATTGTCAGCCGCGAAATGCCCATCTGCCAATTTGCTCCCATGGCCCGCCGCGATAATAATGCGCGGACAGACCGGAAATGTCCAAAGGTCGGGGACGAAATGTTGACGACAGATGGGTATGAAGCGCTTTGGCGACCGGAAGCTCAACCTTGTTCTGGACGGTTATATGCAATTTGGGCGACGCCTCATCCTGCGGGATTAAAAGTCCGCGAAATGCATCTGCAAGCTCCTCACGTAGACTCAGCAATTCGGGGCTATCGACCTGAAATGCGACTGCCGTGCCCAGCAGCTTTATATCAGTGAGACGCGCAACAGGCGCAGGATAATCCGCAACAAGCGCCGCCAAACGCGACTTTATCTCCGGCAAGTGGCTTGGCGGAAGGTGATGAAACAGCGTGATATGCGCATCGACAAAATTGCGCTCCATGGGAAAATACGCGCGGCGCAATCCATTGGCCCATGCTTGGTCGGACTTACCCATTTCGGCGGTGATGATGATGGGTGCGGTCACTGCTGTGCTGTAAACCAAACGGCCTGATGCTGCCACTGCCCACTTTGTATCTCGCCCAACTATAGCACGACCCGTCACCTTGGGGCGGTTTAGAACCCCGAACCAACAGTATTACGGTATCGCTTAACCCAACAAAAAAGCCGCCCTGTCTTAAAACAAGGCGGCTTTTTGTATGCGGCAGTCGAAAACTTTATGCTTCGTCGCTTGCCTCAGCAGAAAGGCCGGCAGCTTCAGCAGCAGCCTTGTCGGCAGCTTGCTCTTCGCGGCGCTTTGCGTTGGCAGCGGCTTCCGCAGCGTCGGCGACGTCAGATGCAACTTCGGCTTCAACCTGAGCTTCAATTGCTTCAGCAGCAATCTCGGCCTGTTCGGCTTCGAACATCTGGTCGAGAACGTTAACGCCGTCCTTCTGCAATTCAGCTTCGTCATCTGAACGGGCCACATTGACCTGAACATTAACGCTAACTTCGGGGTGCAGAACAACTTTGACACCGAAAATGCCTAGCGTTTTGATTGGGCGTTCAAGCACGATCATGCCTTTGGTAACCTTGGCGTCCTGGGCGACCAGACCGTCAACGATATCCTTGACTGAGACCGAACCATAAAGCTGGCCAGTTTGCGAAGCTGCACGGATCAGAATGATCTGCTTGCCTTCGACACTGCCCGAAGCTTTTTGCGCTTCATCGCGGCGGCTTGCGTTATCGCTTTCAATTTTCGCGCGGTTCGCTTCGAAAACCTTCCGGTTGGCGGCGTTCGCACGGAGCGCTTTTTTGTTTGGCAGCAGGAAGTTACGGGCATAGCCGTCCTTCACGGTGACAACGTCACCAATTGCACCAAGCTTTTCAACGCGCTCGAGAAGTATGATATCCATGTTTTCGGCTCCTACTTCACGATGTACGGCAGAAGGCCGATGTGACGGGCGCGCTTGATAGCTTGGCCCAGTTCACGTTGCTTCTTTGCCGATACGGCGGTGATGCGCGACGGGACAATCTTGCCACGCTCTGAAATATAACCCTGAAGCAGGCGTACATCTTTATAATCGATCTTCGGCGCATCTTTACCCTGGAATGGGCAGGACTTGCGGCGACGGAAAAACGGACGTGCCATAATTTAAGCCTCCTGCTCTGCACGGGGTGCGCGATCGGGGCGGTCGCCACGATCTGGACGAGGGGCGCCGCGATCACGGTCGCCGCCGCCAAATCCAACACGTTCGCCGCGTTCGCTGCGCTCTGGACGGTCGCTCTTGCGCATCATGACCGATGGCCCCTTTTCATGCTCGTCAACGCGGACGGTCATGTAACGGATGATGTCTTCGTTCATGCGTGTCTGACGCTCGAGTTCGGCGATGGTGTCGCCAGAAGCATCGATGTCGAGCATTACGAAATGCGCTTTGCGGTTTTTCTGAATTTTGTAGGTCAATGTGCGAAGACCCCAAGTTTCGGTCTTTACGACCTTGCCCTTATTGTCTTCCACAATCTTCGTGGCAGCTTCTGCCAGCGCGTCTACTTGGGCCTGTGAAAGGTCTTGACGCGCCAAAAATACATGCTCGTACAGAGACATGGGCGTTTCCTTGTTCCTACCGATCGCTGACGCAGCACCATGCATACGCCCCTCCGGCCTTCTTCGTATTCACCGAGGTTACCCCAAGCGAAGTGGGTCGCTTAGGTGGGATTTACAGGAAAAGCAAGCGATTCCCCGGATTGCGAATAGGGTTGGACGCCCTAGCGCCCCAGTCGCTGCAATATATCCGCCGCAAACCCGCTCAACGTATCATCCCGTGCACCCATTATGACGATGCGGTCACCGGGCCTCGCGATTTCCAATATACGGTTGCCGCAGTCCTCGCGGCTGGGGATATATTCGGCGTTGCGGCCAGCAGCCGTGACCGCGTCGGTGATGCTTTGGCTACCCGTGGTTTTGTCCACCGTGCCGCCGAAATAGACTGGGTCGCAAAGGATGAGGTGGTCGTTCTCGCCAAGCAGGTTAGCAAATACGCCAGCAAGTTCCGCGCCCATGACGCGGATGGGGCCGTAACCATGTGGTTGGAAAAAGGCGATGATGCGCCCGGGAAAGGCCTTCAGCGTCGCGAGGGTTGCGGCAATCTTGTCGGGGTTATGGCCAAAATCATCGATGACCGTGATGTCATTGGCGGTGCCGACAATGTCAAAACGGCGCGCAAGGCCGCAGAAACGCTCTACGCTGCGCACCGCTTGCTCTACAGGCACGCCAAGCGCGACGCTTGCGGCAATAGCGGCAAGCGCGTTGGCGATATTGTGCCTGCCGGGTACAATTAACGTCACGGCGCGGGTTTCGCCCAGCGCGTGGAGCGTGAAGCTGCTTCCAAGTGGGAGGTTAATGATGTCAGTTGCGCAAAACGCTGAGCCGGCTCCAAATCCGAAACTTACCGCGCCAGACAGGTTCATCGGCGCAATGAGCGCGGCCGTTTCCGCGTCGTCGGCGTTCCAGACACAGACTTTTGCCCTTTTGGCAAAGTCGCCAAACAACTGACGCAATTCTTCAAGCGTTTTATGATCCAGACTGACATTGTTCAGAACCGCCACCTCGGGCGTGAACAATGCAATCGATCCATCGCTTTCATCGACTTCGCTGACGAAGACATTGCCCTGCCCTACCCGCGCACTGGCAAAGGGGGTATCATCAGCAACGAAATTTTTCATCACTGCGCCGTTCATGATGGTGGGATCACGGCCGGCGTCCGTCAATATCCAGCCGATCATGCCGGTTACCGTCGATTTTCCGCTCGTTCCACCCACCGCAACGCTGCGCGGTGCGGCGTTGAACAAGTCTGCGAGCAATTCGGCGCGTGTCATACGGATACAGCCAAGCGCATTGGCCTTGGCGATATCAGGAACGCTGTCCTCAATAGCTGCAGAGGCAATGAGGACCTGGTCACCGCTGATGATACCGCTGCCATCTTGCGCAAACAGGTCAATGCCAAGGCTTTGGAGCCATTCGAATTTCGATCCCAGCCGGCCTTGATCCAACGCGCGGTCAGATCCGGAAACAGCCGCGCCTGCATCGCGAACGATGTTCGCCAAAGGCAACATGCCCGATCCACCAACGCCACAGAAGAAATAGGATTTGTTTTTGTGCATCAGTGGCGGTTATGGCCGGAAGATGATTTTAGCAATGGTTCTGTATAGCAATAACATCGTCACCCCCGCGCCTGCGCGAAAATGACGAAGTTTGAGGAAACGGGTAACTTATGAGAATAGGTATTTGCGCGCCGTCTACGCCGTTTACGCGTGAGGATGCGGCGCGTGTTACTGCGCTCGCAGCACATACCTATCCGACGGCCAATCTCATCTTCCATGACCAATGCTTTGCCGAGGATGGGCATTTCGCCGGGCCGGACAATGCGCGTATTGCGGCGTTTGTGGACCTTGCCAATAACCCCGCCCTTGAAGCTGTCTGGTTCGTGCGCGGCGGCTATGGCGCGTGTCGTATTGCGCAGGGCGCTTTGGCTGCGCTTAAATCGGCGGCAGGGGATAAAATCTATATGGGGTATAGCGATGCGGGCAATTTGCTTGGCGCGTTGTACGGCGCGAAGATTGGTCGTGTCTGTCATGGCCCGATGCCAGCCGACGTACGGCGGAATGGCGGCGAGGCAGCTTTGCTACGCGCGCTTGACTGGATGCTGCACGCGTCACCGCAGGCGCTTGAACCGCATGTGCTGGCGGGCGCAAAATATGCGGCGTTTAACCTGATGACGCTGGCCATGATGGTTGGGACGCCATTGATGCCAGACCTAAGCGACCATGTCTTAATGGTCGAAGAGGTAAGCGAATATCTTTACGGCTATGACCGCGCGTTTTTTCACGTCACCAGCCATCTGCGGTCCGTGGGACTAACCGGATTACGGCTTGGCCGGGTAAGCGATGTGCCCGACAATGACCGACCCTTTGGCGAGGACGCAGAGGAAATAGCAAAGCGTTGGTGCGCGAAAACGGGTATAGACTATCTTGGCCGCGCCGACATTGGCCATGATGCCGACAATCGCATCGTGCCGTTCGGGCTTGCAACATCAAGCGCTGCGCCATAGGCGGTTTGGCAATAACACAGACCGATAGGACTAGATATGCGCGCATTCATTTTCCCCGGACAAGGCAGCCAAGCCGTTGGCATGGGCAAGGCGCTTGCAGAAGCAAGCCCAACCGCCCGCGCGGTGTTTGAGGAAATCGACGAAGCACTTGGCCAACATCTGTTCCGATTGATGTGTGAAGGCCCGGAGAGCGAATTGACGCTCACCGAGAATGCGCAACCCGCGATCATGGCAAACGCAATTGCAACCTTGCGCGTGCTGGAAACCGAAGGCGGCGTGCGGTTGGTCGAAAAATGTCATTTCGTCGCTGGCCACTCCTTGGGCGAATATACCGCTTTATGCGCCGCTGGCGCGCTGCCGTTGTCCGTAACGGCGGCGCTGCTTAAGCTGCGCGGTCGCGCAATGCAGGCGGCTGTGCCTGTCGGCATTGGCGCCATGGCCGCTTTGCTTGGCGCGGACATAGAAAAGGCAGAAAGCTTGGCTGCAGCCGCCGCGGAAGGCGAAACCTGTACCGTCGCCAATGACAACGACCCATCGCAAGTCGTTATTTCCGGACATAAGGGTGCGATTGACCGCGCGATTGCGCTGGCAAAGGACCATGGCATGAAGCGGGGCATATTACTGCCCGTATCCGCCCCCTTCCACTGCCCGTTGATGCAGCCTGCCGCAGATGACTTGGCAAGCGCGCTTGCGACCACAACAATCCACGCGCCTTTGGTGCCGCTGTTTGCCAATGTAACCGCTGCGCCTGTTTCCGACCCCGATACCATTTCTGCGCAGTTGGTGCAGCAGGTCACTGGCCGTGTGCGTTGGCGCGAATCGGCGATTGCCATGGCCGAGGCCGGCGTTACCCATTTTGCCGAGTTCGGCGGTAAAGTTCTGTCCCCTATGGTCAAACGCAGCGCGGGCGAAGACATTGCGACCTCAAGCGTCATCAGCATGGATGGCATCGAAGCCTTATTGAAAGCGATATAATGACCGACCAAATTCTTCAGTCACGCGATGGCGGAATATTGACCATCACCCTGAATATGCCCGAAAAACGTAACCCGATATCAGATGTCGGTGTCGTGGACCAAATGTGCGACGCGTTCATGGCGGCGGATCAGGATATGTCGGTGCGCTGCGTTATTCTGACCGGCGCAGGGACCGTTTTTTCATCGGGTGGCGACCTCAAGCAGATGCGCCCTGATAGTGGCGGTTTGCGGGCAGGTCTGCCTGCTGAAACACGGCGTAATTACAAATATGGTATTCAGCGATTGCCCTTGATGTTTCAGGCACTTGAGGTTCCGGTTGTCGCAGCGGTCAACGGGGCAGCAATCGGCGCAGGGCTTGACCTGACAACGATGTGCGACATCCGCATTGCCGCGTCTTCGGCAAAGTTTGCCGAGAGCTTTGTGCGCTTGGGAATCACTCCGGGTGACGGCGGCGCATGGCTGTTGCCGCGGATTGTTGGTTTTTCAAAAGCCACCGAGCTTGCCTTAACCGGTGAAACCATCGACGCAGCAGAAGCTTTGCGCATCGGGCTCGTTTCCGAAGTGGTGG
>NZ_JARXAI010000032.1 GCF_029865925.1 Sphingorhabdus sp. | reverse complement strand
ATATGTTGGCTGCTGTAGCAATCGTACTTTCAGGAATACCGCACGGAACGCTTTAGGTCAGTTTGGCGCCTCAAGGTAGGCGATAACGTCTGCGCGCTTTTGTGCATCCGGCAAGCCGGCGTACATCATCTTTGTTCCGGGTATCACACGCTGCGGTTTTTCGAGGTGCTGGTTTAGCTTTTCTTTCGTCCAAACAAAGCCGCTATTTGCATTAGCGGACGAATACGAGAATCCCGGAACTGTTCCGGCCATGCGGCCAATTATACCGTTTAAGGATGGGCCAATTTTGTTCACTCCCGCATCCGTTGCATGGCACGCGCTGCACTGCGCAAAAACGGCCTTTCCATTCGCAGCATTGCCAACGAAATTTTGTAACATCGTGCCATCAAGTGTCGTGACATCTGATGCAGCTAACGCTGCCGGCTTCTCAACCACGGCGACCTCGTCAGGCTGACTTACCGAACCATCGGAGCAAGCGGCAACTATTGCAGAGCATATCACCACCAAAGCTATTGCTTTTGCCTTCAGCATTTTTTCCTCCAAATTCTCAGTTCAAAATATAGTTCGGCGGTGGTGTATTGCATTTCCTGCGGCCGCATCACTTCCGTTTGCAAAATACGCACGCCCAGATCAACCCTACTCAACATGCGTATTTTCCGCGCCAGTCTCCTTTAGCACTTTGTGGCGGAGACGGCTTACAAACAGATATATCAACAACATGACCGGCAAAGTTACCGCACCCATGATTATGTCGGTTGAGTGGTCCGTGTCGATAGCCGCAATGCCCTTTGTCATATAGGCGATCAACCCTACCAGATAATATGCAGCGGCAATGACCGACAGCCCTTCAACCAATGTTTGAAGGCGGAACTGGAGTTGCGTTGAGCGCTCCATTGATCGCATCAGTCCAAGATTCTGCGCTTTGATCCGGCTGTCGATCCGCACATCAAGCGTGTGCATAACGCCCGATATACGTTCGGCAATATCTCCCAGTCGCTGACGGAATACCGAACAGGTGCGCGATGCGGGCACCAGCCGTCGTTCCGTGAAATCGGTGAGGCTCTGAAAATTAAGTATCGGTTGAACATCAAGCGACGCCAGCCGGTCTGCGGCAACTTCCGCATACGCGGCCGTCGCGCTCAGTCGGAAGCTTGTTGCTGATCGAATAAGTTCCAACTCTGATGAAATGCCTGCAAGGTCGTTCAACAAAACCTCGTCATCTTCATCCGCCAATGCCACACGCCGGGCATGGTCAGACAGGCGATGTTCAAGCTGGTCAAGCTGCGGACCATATTGCTGCACTACAGGAAAGCCAAGCAAGGCCAGGTTCCTGTAATTGCCAAGTTCTTGGACGCGCTGGATGATGCGGCCGCGCTCTCCTTCACCTAAATCTCCAGCCGTTATAAGCAACCGGCCGTAGCCATCGCCATGAATGCTGAAATCTGACCAGAGGCGAATTCCGGAATTAATGTCGCAACACACCATTTCGTCCTTCGAAATTCCGATCGCCGACAAATCCGCTTCAATATTTATGCTATCTGGAACAACCCGGATTTGCGTCGCCCGAACAACGCCGCCCGGCCAGTTCTCAAGCCATTGAATATAATTGTGCCGCACGGGATCCGGAATATCAGTCGGGAAAATAAGCGTTAGGGTGCTAGCTTCGGTATGCCGTTCCCATAAGAAATATATGCCTGAAACCGTGTGCCCGGAACCGTGCCGCGCTGCGAGCGTCCAATCGTCAAAATCGGGTCGCGCATTTATCAGCCACTGGTCTTCACTGCTGCGTTCGGCGGGTTCGATTAATCGAACCACCTGATAGATTTCACAATTGGCGCGAACCGGCGCAAAACGGCGTAGCCGCATCTCGTCAACAGCCCATCTACGCAGCGGATGTTCAGTAAAGCTCATGGCCGAATAATCGCACACAATTTGTGAAAGTCCATACGCTTAAATACGGTAGTATAATGAGAAAAATGACCAGTCCCTGGGTGCGCGACGCGTTGCCGGTTTAATGTTTTCAGCAATGGTCAGCCAGGTCGTAATCGCGCATCGGGCTGCGGGCATTCAGATGCGCCTAACGCTACAGAAAAGCGTAACCGCAATAAGCCGGTTTAGCTTTCAAAACTCCCTGCGGAAAAGTGGAGGCCCGAGCCGGAATCGAACCGGCGTGCAAGGATTTGCAGTCCTCTGCGTCACCACTCCGCCATCGGGCCCCTAAACAACAACTTGCCAGATCAGCATGCCATCATGTGGTGAAGGCGGGCATTTAGCGACTTGCCCAATTCAATGCAACCGGCAATCTGGTAGGCAAATTGCGCCATTGTGCTATGTGCGCCACAACCCGTGGAAAAAGTTGTTATTTGCAACCATAAATAGGGCGTTCGTCTGAATCCTGCTTGGCGCGAGTCACAAGGCTCGGTAGAGAACCTATCAAAGGCTGTATTGCGTTTGCAACACAGCCGTGCCACACGGCCGAAAGATTAATGGAAATATCCGATGGAATCAGTAAATTTCGAAGATATGCGTCGCGCGATGGTGGATAGCCAATTACGCACCAGCGGCGTAAATGACGCATGGGTAGTCGCTGCGATGGGCAGCGTGCCGCGCGAGGATTATGTGCCTGCAGCCCACCGGACGACTGCTTATATGGACCGTTCGATCCTGTTGGATGACGGCTCGATACTGAATCCCGCCGTATCGACAGCAATGCTGCTTCAGGCAGCAGAAGTGCGCACGGACGATGTCGTGTTGCTCGTCGGGAAAGACAATGGCTACGTCGCTGACATTTTAAAGTCGCGGGTACGAACTATCACGGCTGTTGCCTCGGACAGATTAAGCCAAGAGCAGACTGGTGGACCATTTTCACTCATCATTATCGATGGTGCGGCAGAAGAACTGCCGCCTGTTCTGTTGGGCTTGGCAGCCGAAGGTGCGCGCATGGTCACTGGTGTGATTGAAGGCGCGGTGACTCGATTAGCCAAAGGTTATGTGCATAAAGGAAAAGTCGCATTGAAGTCATTTGTCGACAGTGAAATAGCTGCCATCCCGGGTTTTGCCCGCAAGCCGGAGTTCGTGTTTTGAGCGGGCGGGGCTTCATTATGATAGCGCTGCTTGCGTCGACCGGCTTAGCCGCGCCTGCGGCAGCGGACACCCTTCGTGGTGCGTTGGTTTCGGCGTATGAAACCAACCCTAACCTTACAGCGGCCCGCGAAGGACAGCGCGCCACAAATGAAGGTGTACCATTGGCAAAAGCCAATGGTCGACCACGCATGACAGTGCAGCCGACATATATTGAAAATGTTCTTCAGGATGGCGGCGCATCGGTTGTTCAAGCGCGCGGCGTCAGCATTAATGGTACGATTTCCGCACCGTTATACGCCGGCGGTGGCATTAAAAACGCCGTTCGCGCAGCAGAAAATCGAGTCGAGGCAGGGTTCGCAAATTTGCGTGGCACCGAAAGCGCAATCTTCTCCGCAGTCGTCGGTGCCTACATGGATGTCATCCGCGATGAATCTATCGTAGACCTAAACCGCGCCCAAGTTGGCGTGCTATCAGTCAATCTTGATGCCACACGCGACCGTTTCGAAATCGGCGACCTGACCCGCACTGACGTTGCCCAGTCCGAAGCGCGACTGGCGCTTGCCACGAGCAACATGGAAACGGCACGCGCTAACCTTATTCGCTCAAAAGAGAACTATATCCAACTGGTAGGCCACGAACCTGGGCAACTTCAAGCACCGCCGCCGTTGCCCAATCTGCCGTCGACACCCGACGGTGCGGTGACAGTCGCGCTGGAAAGCAACCCCGACCTGATCGCTGCACGTGAGTCGCGGCAAGCTGCGGGCTTTGATCGTCGCGCTGCAAACGCTTCTCGGCTTCCCTCGGTAAGTGTTTTTACCTCGCCTGCCTATAGTAACGCCTTGGGCTCAATCTCATCAAATATTCCGGGGTTTAGAGCCGACAATAGCGCACTGAGTGCGCAGGCTGGCGTCCGCGCTACTCTGCCCCTTTATCTGGGTGGGCAACCCGCTGCGCAAATCCGTCAGGCACAAGCCCGCCTTGGTCAAGCCCAAGAGCTGGAGATCGCTGCGGAGCGCGAGGCAATTGCGCAAACCCGTGCTTCGTACGCAAGTTGGCGCGCGGCGCTTGAGGTGATTGCAGCGTCCGAACGCGCCGTGTCAGCGAACGAACTCTCACTTGAAGGCACCCGCGCCGAAAACGGGGTCGGTAATCGCACAATTTTGGACATTTTGAACGCTGAGCAGGAATTGCTGAACAGCAAGGTTCAGCTCGTTGCTGCAAGCCGCAATGCCTATGTGGCTGGGTTCACTTTGCTCGCCGCGATGGGCAAAGCCGAAGCGCGAGACCTTGGCCTTGAAGGGGGCGCGTTATACGACCCTGTTGCCGACTATAATAAAGTCGAGGGGGCTTGGAACGATTGGTCATCTCAACCCGATCCTGTCGCGAAGTCGACCCGCACCGTTGACACTGCGGCACAAAAAGCGGACATAGAACCTATTCTTAACAACGGTAAAGAGCGTTAAACGACGCCAAGAGGCACAACATATGGCTGATGGCCGGAACGAACCTTCGATGGACGAGATATTGTCGTCTATCAAACGCATCATCACTGATGACGACCAAAACCGCCCCGCGGCCAAACGCCACGCTAAAACGGCGGCGGACGACAAGGATGAGAGCGAGATCCTTGAACTGACCGAAGCAGCCAAAAACACAACGCGCGACGATGTTCTGCTGGATGATACTAAGGCCCAAAGTCTTCGACATAGCTTTTCAGCGTTGCAGACCTTATCCGAGCCCGGTGCGGCCCCGCAAATCGTCCGGTCGGGGGAAACTTCGCTTGAAGGACTAACGCGCGATTTGCTTCGTCCAATGCTGAAAGATTGGCTCGACGCCCATTTGCCACCAATTGTCGAGGCGATGGTTGAGCGCGAGATCATGCGGATCACTAAAAAAGGCTAATGAAGGGTGCCGGTCCTCGATCTGTGACCCGGCCAATTTTTCTTGTATTGGCGGCCGCCCTGTCCCTTGCCCCAAGCGCGCTCCTTGCCAACGACATCTATCTAGAGGCTGGCCGCCTCATTGACGTTCAGGCTGGTAACGTCCTTACGGGTCAATGCATCAGCATCACCGATGACAAGATCACTGCCATCGCCTCCTGTGGCCCGACGCCAAAAGGCGCCGAAAGCGTCGATTGGTCCGGCTTCACTGTCCTTCCCGGATTAATTGACCTGCACACCCATCTGGCCGACGCAGGGCAAAGCGCAGACCTTGCCCTTCCGTTAAAGACATCGCCCGCTGCGACTGCATTAATTGGCGCGCATAACGCGCGGCTGACGTTAGAAGCTGGCTTCACAACTGTGCGTGACGTCGGCACCTATCGTGGCCTGACCGACATGGCGTTGCGGGACGCCATAAATGCGGGGCATGTCCCTGGCCCGCGCATGTTTGTCGCTGGCGCATATATCACTATTCCAAAAGGCGGCGGGGAATTAAACGGCGTCATCCCCAATGATCAGCTTCCGTCCGATATGCGCCTTGGCGTTGCCAGCACGCCTGAAGAAGCCGCAGCGAAGACTGCCTTTTTGATCGAACAAGGTGCGGACTTCATCAAAACGATCGCTACCGGCGCCGTGCTCGCCATTGGCACTGAGCCCGGTGAACCAGAAATGACCGAAGACCAGCTGCGCGCCGTTGTGGAAACCGCGCGGGCAAAGGGGGTGTTCGTAACCGCCCACGCCCATGGCGCCGTCGGCATAAAAAATGCAATCAGGGCGGGCGTCCGATCGATTGAACATGCCAGCCTTATTGATGATGAAGCATTAGCTATGGCGAAAGCCAGCGGCACATGGCTTGTCATGGATATCTATAATGGCGACTATATAGACGACATTGGCACCAAAGAGGGCTGGCCCGAAGAATATCTGCGTAAAAATCGAGAGACCACCGATGTCCAGCGTGTCGGATTTACGAAGGCTGTGAAGAGAGGCGTGAAGCTTGCTTACGGCACCGACAGCGGCGTTTATCCCCATGGGCAAAACGCGAAGCAATTTGCGTATATGGTGCGCTATGGCATGACCCCGATGCAAGCTATCCAAAGCGCGACGATCCGTGCTGCCGAATTGTTGGGGAAAGAGAAAATGTTGGGTGCAATTGCTGCAGGACGTTTCGCTGACCTTGTCGCCGTAAAAGAAAACCCTTTGACCAACATTACGGCGTTGGAGCATATTGCGCTGGTTATGAAGGACGGCAAAATAGTGCATTGACGGCGCGCGATCGGCGCCCCTTTCGTATGTTTTGCATTTGCAATTTTCTTGCTTGCCGCCTTTTCGCTGACTAGCGTTCGGCGTATGAAAAAAACCTTCCTGCTTGCCGCCCTGCTGGGCATCTCCGTCATCTCGCTTGGCGGCCTTTCCACTGACGCCTTCGCGCGTCCCATGACCGAAACCGACCTTGTGATGATGAAGCGGCTATCGGCTGTGGCAGCATCTCCAGATGGAATGATGCTCGCGTACCAATTGCGCAAGACCGACTTGGAAGCGAATAAGGGCAAGACTGACCTCTATATACTAAAACTCGGCACGACCGGCGCGCAGCCAGTGATATTTGCATCGAAGCCAGATAAGAACGAGCAAGACCCCGCCTTTGCGCCAGATGGCAAAAGCATATTCTACATCAGCAACGAAAGCGGTTCGGATCA
>NZ_JARXAI010000078.1 GCF_029865925.1 Sphingorhabdus sp. | reverse complement strand
CTACACCGTAGAAGGCGATCTTCGCCGCACCACATCGATGAACATCAAGCGTTTGATGGATCTCGCCTGCTACCGTGGCCTTCGCCACCGTAAGGGCCTTCCAGTCCGTGGCCAGCGTACGCATACCAATGCGCGCACCCGCAAGGGCAAGTCCAAGGCAATCGCGGGCAAGAAGAAGTAATCACGGGCCTTGGCCTGATTATTTTTTCTTCGCATTTTCGAATAGGATACACATTATATGGCACGCGAACCACAGCGCATTAAAAAGCGGGAGCGTAAAAATATTTCGGCAGGCGTCGCGCACGTCAATGCCAGCTTCAACAATACTATGATCACGATTACCGATGCCCAGGGCAACGCAATCAGCTGGTCTTCCGCAGGAACCATGGGTTTTAAAGGTAGTCGCAAGTCGACGCCTTACGCAGCTCAGGTGGCCGCAGAAGACGCCGGCAAGAAGGCTGCTGAACATGGTGTTCGGACGTTGGAAGTGGAAGTTAAGGGCCCGGGTTCGGGTCGCGAATCGGCGTTACGCGCTTTGCAGGCCGTTGGTTTCACCATCACCTCAATTCGCGACGTGACATCTATACCGCACAATGGCGTTCGTCCTTCCAAGCGTCGACGCGTCTAAGAATTCGTTTCAGGGGCGGCTGACCAGTCGTTCCTTCTTTTACCCGCGAGCCGGCACGGTGCACCAAATTGCCGGTTTTGCAAAACCCAAGGGGAAATCCATGTCCGTCAATATCAAGAACTGGCAGGAACTGAAAAAGCCCAACGCACTTGAACTGAAGTCAGGTAGCGATGCGAAGCGTAAGGCTACTTTTGTTGCTGAGCCGTTGGAGCGTGGCTTTGGCTTAACGCTTGGCAACGCGCTTCGTCGCGTTTTGCTCTCATCGTTGCAGGGCGCAGCGATCACTTCGATCAAGGTCGAAAACGTATTGCATGAATTTTCGTCGCTTGCTGGCGTGCGTGAAGATGTCACTGACATTGTTCTGAACATCAAGCAGGTCGCGTTGAAGATGGAGGGCGAAGGTCCAAAGCGTCTTCAACTTTCGGCAACCGGCCCAGGCGCCGTAACCGCAGGCGACATCGCCGTGTCGGGTGACATCCAAGTGATGAACCCTGATCTCATCATCTGCCATCTTGATGATGGTGCGACGTTGAACATGGAAATCACGGCTGACAGCGGTAAGGGCTATGTTCCCGCCGTCGCTAACCGTCCTGCGGATGCGCCAATCGGCCTGATCCCTGTCGATAGCCTGTATTCACCTGTACGGCAGGTTGCGTACAAGGTCGACAATGCCCGCATCGGTCAAGAATTAGACTATGATAAGCTTTCGCTGACCATTGAAACCGATGGCACTGTAACCCCCGAAGATGCCGTGGCATATGCTGCACGCATCCTTCAGGATCAGTTGCAAGTGTTCGTCCATTTCGAAGATTCGATGGCCGCATCTTCGCCGATGATCGGCATGGCTGCACCGTCGGCTTCTTCCGAAGAATCGGATGCAAACCAACTCAACCGGTATCTTCTCAAGAAGGTCGACGAATTGGAGCTGTCGGTTCGCAGCGCAAATTGCCTCAAGAACGACAACATCATTTACATTGGTGACCTCGTTCAAAAGAGCGAAGCCGAAATGTTGCGTACGCCTAATTTTGGCCGCAAGTCGCTGAACGAAATTAAGGAAGTATTGTCGTCCATGGGCCTGCGCCTTGGCATGGACATCCCCGGATGGCCGCCAGAAAATATCGAAGAAATGGCTAAGAAGCTCGAACAAGAGCTGCTCGGTTAAATATTTCTGGTCCCGAGCAGCGCTTGGGCCCAGCAAAAAGGGCAAAACGGCCGCCCTTAACCGGCCAGGATTGGGGTACCTGATACGGCCCCCCTACGAACGAAGGAATGAAATATGCGCCATAAAGTTGGCCACCGTAAGCTGCAGCGTACCACGTCGCACCGTACTGCGATGCTTCGCAACATGGCGGCTTCGCTCATCAAGCATGAGCAAATCAAGACAACTCTGCCAAAGGCAAAGGAATTGCGTCCCTATATCGAAAAGCTGATTACGCTTGCGAAAAAGGGTGGCCTGTCCAACCGTCGCCTCGCGATGAGCCGTTTGATGGATGATACGCAACTCGTGAAACTGTTTGACGAACTGGCGACGCGTTATGCCGACCGTAGCGGCGGTTACAGCCGTGTGATCAAGGCTGGTTTCCGTGGTTCGGATGCTGCGCCAATGGGCGTCATTGAACTCGTTGACCGCAATGTTGATGCCAAAGGCCAAGACAGCGGTCCAGTCGACGTCATCGACGACGGCGAGTAAACGCGTCTCGCATAACAAGCTTTGGAAGGGCGGCATCTGAAACGATGCCGCCCTTTTTATTTGGCTCAGGCTGTTGCGTTGCGACGATGACTTGCCCCTTGTTCAGCATCACATATTTGTATGACACAAGCCAAATCATTCGACGAAGCTCCAATATAAACTGTCGGGCGGCGCGCAATATGGTTGGCGTTATCTCGCTGACGCTTTACTCTCGATTCAAAGAATTGAGAGTTGAGGAAATGATTTTATGCGAAGTGCAATTTTGCTTGGAGCAGCCATCATGTTGACGCCAGTGTCGTCCATGGCCGGCGCCGAAGATGCTGCGAACACGAATGTCTCGGTCAAGCTGATCTATCCAAAAACCAAAACTGTAAATGTTGTCGACGAGCAATTTGGGGTGAAGGTTGAGGATCCCTATCGCTGGCTTGAGGATGACGTCCGTGTGAACCCTGAGGTTGCCGATTGGGTGAAGGCCCAAAACGCAGTTACGGACGCGTATCTTGAAACATTACCAGGCAAGAAAATTCTCGGCGAACGCATGAAGAAGCTGTTTGATTATGAACGCTTCGGCCTTCCCGAAAAAGCGGGCGGCTATTATTTCTTCACAAAAAATGACGGCCTGCAAAACCAATCGGTGCTCTATGTCCGTAAAGGGCTGAAGGGTGCAGATCGTGTTTTAATTGATCCGAACAGTTGGGCAAAGGACGGCGCAACTGCGCTTGATAGTTGGGTGCCTTCAAAGAACGGCACGTTGTTGGCGTATTCCATTCAGGACGGTGGGTCGGACTGGCGCACGCTTAAGGTGATTGACTCCGCTACCGGCAAAGTGTTGCCAGACGAAATCAAATGGGCGAAATTCACCAACATAAGCTGGGTGGGTAATGACGGATTTCTTTATTCGCGCTTTGCCGAGCCAAAAAAAGGTGCGGCATTCCAGCAACTGAATTACAATCAGACCGTATATTATCATAAAATCGGGACGCCACAGTCTGAAGACAAAGCGGTTTACGCAACGCCGGATAAGCCTGAATATGGATATAGTGCGCAGGTTACCCATGATGGCAAATGGGCAGTGATCACGACTTCGTCCGGCACGGATGAGAAATACGAATTGCATGTGATGCTGCTCGGCAAAAAACCAACCTGGAAGGCGCAGCCTTTGGTCACGGGCCTTGAGTATGACTGGGGGCTCATCGAAGGGATGGGTAACATCTTGTGGTTCACCACCAACAAGGATGCTCCAAAGCTGAAGGTTGTCACGGTCGACCTGGGAGCGAAGACGCCCGTGTTCGTGGACGTCATCCCAGAGCGTGAAGAGACGCTGTCTCGCACACAGATTGTCGGCAACCGACTTATTCTGTCCTATATCAAGGACGCCAAATCAATGGCGCTGATGACGGATCTTGCCGGCAAGCCCGTGCAGGAAATAAAGCTTAACGCTATTGGCACCGCCAGTGGTTTTTCCGGGACGCCGGGTGATCCGGAGACATTTTTCGGCTTTTCAAGCTTCAATCAACCGGGTGCTGTGTATCGTTTCAACAGCGACACCGGTGTTTCGACAGTTTTTGCCCAGCCAAAGTTGAGCTTTGACCCGCAAGATTATAGCGTGGCCCAAATATTTTACCCTTCGAAGGACGGTACAAAAATTCCGATGTTCGTGGTCCACAAAAAGGATCTCGATTTGTCCCAAGGCGCGCCGACTTTGTTGTATTCTTACGGCGGGTTCAACATTTCGCAGACGCCAACTTATTCACCAACGCGGATGGCTTGGCTTCAGTCGGGTGGCGTTTTTGCGCTCGCCAATATTCGCGGAGGCGGTGAATATGGGAAGCCATGGCATGACGCGGGACGCCTGATGAACAAGCAGAACGTCTTTGATGATTTCGCGGCCGCAGCGGAATATCTGATCGCGTCGGGCATTTCAGCTAAGGGAAAAATTGCAATTGAAGGTCGCTCCAACGGCGGTTTGCTCATCGGCGCGTCCTTGAACCAGCGCCCCGATTTGTTTGCGGCGGGACATGCTGCCGTGGGCGTGATGGATATGGTGCGCTTTGATAGGTTCACGGCGGGTCGTTACTGGGTCGATGATTATGGCTACCCAAGCAAAGAAGCCGATTTCAAAATGCAGATGACCTATTCACCCTATCACAACATTAAATCAGGTGTCGCATATCCGGCCGTTATTGTGTCGACTGCCGACACCGACGACCGCGTGGTTCCCGGACATAGCTTCAAATATATTTCCGCCCTTCAAGCGGCGGATACGGGCAGCAAACCAAAAATCATTCGCATTGAAAGCCGTGCTGGTCACGGTTCCGGTAAGCCGACGGACAAGGTTATTGAGGAATATTCATACATTTACGCGTTTCTTGCCAAATGGACCGGCTTGAAACTTGCCGAATAGTTGTTCATAAAAAGTGCAATTTACATGAACGGATGCTGACAAGTCAATTCAGCATTCGGTCAATTTGATGCGGCTAATTGTTCTCCACCGGCAGGAAATATCTGCGCCGAATAAGGAGACTGAAGATGAACATTTTAACCAAAAGCTTGCTTAGCGCTGGGGCTGCTGCCGCAGCTTTGGTAAGTGTCGCTGTGCCCGCTCAGGCAAGGGAACGATACGACCGTCATCGCGATAGCGTAAGTGCTGGCGAAGTTATTGCCGGCGCCGTTGTGATTGGCGGTTTGGCTGCTTTGTTGTCTGCCGGCAAAAACAACCGTAATAATGACGGCGACAATTATGAATATAATCGGCCGGGTTATAATTATGACGATCGCGGCGGAAATAGCCGCGCGGCTGTAAACAGGTGCATTAACACCGTTGAACGCTGGTCAAACGGGTATCGCCGCTCCGAGGTAACTCAAGTGCGGGACATACAGCGGACGCGTTTTGGTTATCGCGTCATTGGCAATCTCGTTGTTCAAGATAGTCAGCGGGACCGGGATTATAACGATGGCTATGGCGCAGATCGTTACAAGCAGGGCTACCGTAATAACCAATATGACCGTTATGATCGCAGCACTTATGGGCGCGGATATAACAAGGGTCGGTTCACCTGTACGGTCGAACGTGGCCGCGTCGTGGGCGTCGATTACAGTGGGTTGGACCAGTGGCGCTAAACCTTAAAAGATAGTGGGGCAGAGAGGCTCGGTTTGGGAAAGACCGAGCCTCTTGTCGTGTCAGAGGGCAGCGATCATTTGCAGTGATCGATTTCGCGGCCCAACAACGCACCACTTACCGCACCTAGGATTCCCCCAAGGCCCTGTCTCCGCGACCGGTAAGCGCCCCCCAACGGCAGCACTGAACGGAGGCGACTTGCTACCGCCTTAAAAACTAGCCACAGCCCGTCTATGGCAAACATCATGGCAGACAAATCGGAAACAGCGCGGCCAAATGGCTTGCCTTATGCTATCTCGGCTTATCTCATCTGGGGCTTTGTCCCGGTATATTTTAAACTGTTAAGCCATGTCCCGCCCATCGCAATAGTGGCGCAGCGGATTTTGTGGTCCATACCATTACTATTGGTAATCATGGGATTGCGTAAGCAGCTGAGCGAATATGCTGGCATTTTTCGACATCGGGCACATTTGCGAAACTTGTTCGCCTCCGCGACGCTGATTGCGATCAACTGGCTCATTTATATTTGGGCCGTGTCCACCGATCACATACTGGCCGCCAGCCTTGGTTATTATTTGAACCCGTTGGTGAATGTCCTTTTGGGCCGCCTATTTTTGGGAGAGCGTCTTCGTCCGCTACAGATGGCGGCGGTCGCCGTCGCCGCTATTGGCGTTGCTATCCTGATTGGTGATGCGCTTGATACTTTATGGGTGTTGGTTTCACTGGCCTTCAGCTTTGGCCTTTATGGCTTGATCCGAAAGGTTACGCCGGTCGGCTCTGTGCCGGGCCTTGCGATTGAAACGACCTTGCTTGCGCCTTTGGCGCTTGGCGCTGTGTTCTGGTATGCACAGGCAGGGACGGGTGGCTTTGGAGATGACCTGACGACGTCTGGCTTGTTGATCCTAGCAGGCGTTATAACAGCGGTTCCGCTGCTCATGTTTGCGACGGCGGCGCGGCGGATGAGTTATGCCAGCCTTGGTTTCGTGCAGTATATAGCGCCGTCGATTGCGTTTTTACTGGGCGTGTATGCTTATGGCGAGCCGCTGAGCACGACCAAACTTACTTGCTTTGTGCTCATATGGACCAGCATCGCTATTTTCTGCGCCGATGCGATCAAGACCTATCGTGCAGCCAAAGCCTAAGCCCTAAAACGCCAGCCTAGGGTCTCACCTGCGTGAAATGGCACGACTGATACACCTTCAAGCGCAAGCAGCTCTGGAACAGCCGTGTCGACGCGCTCCAACGTCACGCGGTCTTCATTGAGCGGCAGGCGATAAAAACGCGGGCCATTTTCTGACGCAAATGCTTCAAGTCGGTCCAGCGCGCCCTCTTCGTCAAACACTGCAGCATAGCTTTCCATGGCGAATGGTGCGTTGAAAATGCCGGCGCATCCACACGCGCTTTCCTTTGCGGCTTTGTCATGAGGCGCGCTGTCGGTGCCAAGGAAATATTTGGCGCTGCCTGATTTAGCTGCCTTGCGTAAGGCAAGCCGATGCACTTCGCGCTTGGCCACTGGTAAGCAATATGCATGCGGGCGAATGCCGCCTGCAAACATAGCATTGCGGTTGATGTGCAAATGTTGCGGCGTGATGGTGGCGGCAATGTTATCGCTCCCCGCATCAACAAATGCGACAGCGTCGGCGGTGGTGATATGTTCAAAGACTATCCGAAGTTCGGGCAGGTCGCGCACCAGTTTCGAAAGTGTCTGCTCTATAAACACCGCCTCACGGTCAAATATGTCAACATGCGAATCGGTCACCTCGCCATGGATGAGCAACGGCATGCCAACGCGCGCCATATGTTCAAGCGCAGGCATGATGTTTGCCACATTGGTGACGCCATGCGCGCTTCCGGTGGTTGCGTGCGCTGGGTATAATTTGGCGGCAGTAAACACGCCTTCGGCAAAACCGCGTGCCAGCTCGTGCCCATCTGTTGCATCGGTCAAATAGGCGGTGATGAGCGGCGTAAAGCTAATGCCTTGCGGAACGGCGGCTACGATCCGGTCGCGGTAGGCGGCGCCGGCCTCAACCGTGGTCACGGGCGGTGACAGGTTGGGCATCACTATTGCCCGCGCAAATTGGTTTGCGGTGTAAGGCACCACGCTGCGCATTACTGCACCGTCGCGCAAATGAACATGCCAGTCATCGGGCCGGCGGATGGTAAGAATCGTCTGGTCGGTCATGTCTTCCCTTTAAGCGTCCACCCCCCTATCTGTCACCTATGAGAAACACCCGTCTTTTTGATCGTCATATCATCCGCCTGTCACCGACGGAAGCTGGAGAGGACGTACGGCAATTTTTGCAGGGTTTGGTCACGCAGGATACAGCATCAGACATGCCCTCATGGGCGGGCCTTTTAAGTCCGCAAGGCAAGGCATTGTTTGATTTTCTTTTATGGGCCGATGCCGACGATGTGCTGATCGATTGTGAGAGCGCGCAAACAGATGCGCTTATTCGGCGGCTGTCGATGTACCGGCTGCGGCGGAAGATTGCGATTGCGGTGGACCCCGAAACCGCCGTGTATTGGAGTGCAGAAGGCAGCGGCGACCCGCGCCATGCTGAGTTGGGCGAACGATTTCTGGGAACGCCATCGGCGGATGATGTGGATGTGAGCGCTGCATACCGCGAACATCGTCTTGGGCTTGGCATCCCTGAGGGCTTGGCGGAGCTTGGAAGCGAGCAAACCTTATGGCTTGAGGCAAATGCAGCCGAGCTGAATGGCGTGTCCTTCACAAAGGGATGCTATGTCGGGCAGGAAAATACCGCGCGCATGAATTGGCGACAAAAAGTCAATCGGCGGCTGGTGGTGGTACCTTTGGAAAAAGCGGACATTAGCCGTCAACGCTGCGCCTATCCTGAACTTGGTCTGTCGGTTGAGTTACGCCGTGTAGAGGATATGACGGCGCTGGACCTGCCGGAATGGCAACGTGCTGCGATTGGTTAGTCTAGCAGTTCGAGCTTAACTTTTGCGGTACCGCTGCGGTGCATGCCAAGTTGTTTCGCGGCTGCGTAGGACACATCCATAATGCGTGATTTGCCCCAAGGGCCGCGATCATTGATGCGAACGATCACTTCTTGACCATTGGCCAAGTTGGTCACGGCTACAAGGCTACCGAATGACAAGGTTCGATGCGCTGCTGTCATTGCATTAGGATTAAAGGTTTCGCCACTGGCTGTTCGGTTGCCACTCAGCTCAGAACCATAATAGCTGGCGATGCCTGTACCAATCTCTACTCGGCGGTCGCCGGCTTGCGCCAATACTGGCAGAGCTAACAAAGCCATCACGAAAAAACTACGATTGCCCATATATCCCCCCCCGAGGAACACTGCATATTCTGTCTGTTACACCTGTCCAATGGTCAAGCGACGTGTTGCCCAATCTTTACGGCTGCCCGAAATCTTAAGGCAGATACCGTCCGAAATACCGTCGCTTAAACATCTAGATTGGCGACATTCAGGGCGTTTTCGACAATGAAATCGCGCCGCGGCTCCACAACCTCACCCATCAATTTGGTAAAAATATCGTCGGCAAGATCGGCTTGGTCAATCTCAACGCGCAATAGCGAGCGGTGATCGGGATCAAGTGTGGTTTCCCACAATTGCTCAGCGTTCATTTCGCCAAGACCTTTGTACCGGGAAATCGACAGTCCCTTGCGACCTGCCACCAAAATAGCATCAAGCAGTTCGGACGGACGGGTAATCGCACCCTTGTTGCCGACGCTAACTGCAGTCGTTGCACGCTTGGCCTGATCGCCAACGGCCTCGCCTGCCTCTTCATCGCTGTCCACTTCGTCGATAGCTTCGGCGGCGGACGCAGCAGTGACCTTAACCAGCCGCGCTGGCGTCTCGTAGCTTGCGGTCTCTTCGCTCGCCAGCTTGTGCAATTTGCGCGCTTCCGCTGACATCAGGAATGCGGCTTCGATGATATGATGATCGGTGACGCCGCGCCAGAGGCGTTTAAAATGATAGCCACCGTCTTCGGACAGGCGACCGGACCATTTACCTTCGACATCTTGTGCTGCCATCCATGCAGCCGCTTTGGCAACAGCAGCAGTCCTGTCTGTCGCTTCGGGATCAAGCGCGCCCGTTAACGCCATAGCTTCGACAATTGTGGGGTCATACCGACGTGGTACAAACGCCATAAGGCTGCGCATACGCCGCGCGTGGTCAACCAGCGCGCCCAGATCGGCTCCAGCACGCTGGCCACCAGCGCCTTCCAAAACAACACCGCCAAGGCCAAGCTCTGCCAAATGGTCGTCGAGTGCCTTGTCGTCCTTTACATATATTTCACTGCGGCCCTTTGCCACTTTGTACAATGGTGGCTGCGCAATGAAGAGATGTCCGTTTTCGATAATCTCGGGCATCTGCCGATAGAAAAAAGTCAGCAATAAGGTGCGGATATGGGAACCGTCGACGTCGGCGTCGGTCATAATCACAATCTTGTGGTAACGCAGCTTCTCGATGTTGAAATCTTCACGGCCAATGCCGGTGCCCATGGCTTGAATGAGCGTGCCGACTTCTTTTGAAGAGAGCATCCGGTCAAAGCGTGCGCGTTCGACGTTCAAGATTTTACCCTTAAGGGGCAAAATGGCTTGATAATGGCGGTCGCGGCCTTGCTTGGCTGATCCACCTGCAGAGTCACCCTCGACCAGGAACAGTTCGGACTTGGCCGGGTCTTTTTCTTGGCAGTCGGCGAGTTTGCCGGGCAGGGACGCAACGCTCATTACCGATTTGCGGCTGGCTTCACGTGCCTTGCGGGCGGCTTCGCGCGCGGCGGCGGCATCAATCACCTTTTGGATGACGGTGCGCGCATGGCCAGGATTTTCCTCAAGCCACTCGCTCATCCGGTCAGCCATCAAGCTTTCCAGCGGTTGGCGCACTTCGGATGAGACCAACTTGTCTTTGGTTTGCGACGAGAATTTTGGATCAGGTAGCTTGACCGACACGATGGCGGTTAGGCCTTCGCGCATGTCGTCACCGGTCAAAGTGACCTTCTCTTTTTTCAACACGCCTGATTTTTCGGCATAATTGTTGAGGGTGCGGGTCAGCGCGGAGCGAAATGCCGCCAAATGGGTACCGCCGTCACGCTGCGGTATGTTGTTTGTGAAGCACAACACGTTTTCGTAATAGCTGTCGTTCCATTCGAGCGCGACGTCAATGGCGATGCCATCGCGCTGCGACCTAATCGTAATAGGCTCTGACAGTAAAGCCACCTTGTTGCGATCAAGATATTGCACGAACGCGCCGATGCCACCGACATAATACAGATCATGTTCTTTGACATCGGAATGCCGGTTGTCGCGCAGCAATATGCGGACGCCGGAGTTCAGGAATGCCAATTCGCGATACCGATGCTCAAGCTTGTCGAAGTCAAATTCGAGTACGTTTTTGAACGTGTTGGTCGACGCCATGAAGGTCACGCGCGTTCCCTTTTTGGGCTTGCCATCGACCACAGGCGCATCATCCCGAACCACCAGAGGGCCCACGGCATCGCCATGCTCAAAACGCATCCAATGCTCTTTGCCCTCACGCCAGATGGTCAGTTCCAGATATTCGGACAGCGCATTGACCACCGAAACGCCGACGCCGTGCAAGCCGCCGGACACCTTATAGGCGTTGTCGTCCGATGTGTTCTCAAACTTGCCGCCTGCGTGCAACTGAGTCATGATGACTTCTGCCGCCGAAACGCCTTCTTCCTTGTGCATGCCCGTCGGAATACCGCGGCCATTATCTTCTACAGAAACCGAACCATCGGGGTTCAGTTCAATGAGCACCAGATCGCAATGTCCGGCCAATGCCTCATCGATAGCGTTATCAGAGACCTCAAACACCATATGATGAAGGCCGCTGCCGTCGTCCGTATCGCCGATATACATCCCGGGCCGTTTACGAACCGCGTCGAGACCCTTCAGAACCTTAATACTGTCGGCACCATATTCGTTCTGGTTGGGGTTTTCTGCACTGTCTGCAGTGGGGTTATATTGCGGGTTTTCCGGTGTTTCTTCAGTCATACCTTGACCATAGGCCGGAACCCTGAAAACCCCAAGGGAAAGCGCCTGAAAATCAGCTTTTTTCCACAATCTTTTGTGGGCAGGGAAAGGTCCCTTTGGCGGTCGAGAACTGCGGGAGAAAATTAGACAATGAAACTTTTGAATATCACGCTAAATCATCAGATAGGCCAGTGAAGGAGCGACGCGAGTTTATATGCAGATCGAGACTGAACTGGAAAAATCCTTTGGTGATTTCGGCGCGCTAATCGGCGCTTGGGGAGGAGAAAAGGCTACTGAGCCTGCGCTTGCCGACAGCCGAACCCAACTGACTTGGCGTGAAGTTGCGCAGTTGACGGCGCGCATTGGCGCACAGCTTCAGCGGGATGATCTCCAGCCGGGGCAAGCCGTTGCGATATTGGGGACCAGCAATATTCAATATGCATTGGTATATCTCGCGGCAATTCGGGCTGGAGGCTGCGCTGCGCCCTTGACCACATCAGCGGCGCCAGCACAGCTGGCGGCGATGCTTAAGGACTCCGGCGCGATGCATTTGTTCGTGGATGCGACTAAGTTGGCTGACCTCAAAGGCGTCGCCTTGGGCGATATCAAAATCATTATGCTTGATCATGCCGTTGGTGATCATTTGACGCTTAACGATTGGATGGCTGAGGAGGGTACTGCGTTCGCGGCGGTGACGCCTGCCGCGACCGACCCTTTCAACATTATCTATTCCAGCGGAACTACAGGCACGCCAAAGGGCATTATCCATTCGCACGGCATGCGTTGGCACCAGATGGCGGGTGGGTTCAAATCAATCTACAGCCACGATACCCGGTCATTGGTGTCTACGCCCTTATATTCGAATACAACGCTTGCTGTGTTCCTGCCGACAATTTGCCATGGCGGTTTTGCGCGGATTATGGAGAAGTTTGATGCCTTGGCCTATCTTGGCCATGCGCAGACGGATAAGACCACGCACACCATGCTCGTGCCTGTGCAATATCAAAGGCTTTTGGCGCATGCCGATTTCGGCAATTATGATTTAAGCAGCTTCATAGTAAAATTCTGCACCAGCGCGCCCTTTTCCGTGGAGTTGAAGGCAGATGTGCTGAAGCGTTGGCCAGGCGGGCTTGTCGAAATTTACGGTATGACTGAGGGCGGCGTAGTCTGCATGTTGCAGGCCCATCACCACCCGCACAAGCTGCACACCGTTGGACAGCCAGTTACGGGCCATGAACTCATTGTATTGGATGAAGACGACAACCGCCTGCCAGCCGGCTCTAAGGGCGTTTTGACAGGCCGTTCGCCTACCATGATGTCCGGTTACAAAAATCAGCCAGAAAAGACCCGCGAGATGGAGTGGCGCGACGCAGATGGCAATGTCTGGTTGAAGACCGGCGATATCGGAATAGTCGACGAAGATGGCTTCGTTTCTATTGTCGGCCGCGCAAAGGATATGATCATTTCCGGCGGGTTTAACATCTACCCCAAGGACCTTGAAGAATTGTTGGAGCAGCAACCCGAGGTGACCGAAGCCGCTGTCGTTGGCATGCCATCAGAAGCATGGGGTGAAACACCTGTTGGGTTTGTGCGATTGCGCAATGAATCGTCCTCGCCTGACGTCATCCTTGAGCGCGTTAATGGACAGTTGGGCAAAACGCAGCGTATTTCGGTGCTGTATTCCATAGACGAAATGCCACGCAGCCATATTGGCAAATTACTAAAGACAGACCTGCGGGCCCTAGCGGCGGAGAAACGCATTGGACGGCAAATTCGGACCTGATCTTGCATCCGTTATCTCCGTTTTGCAAACGGCGCTGGCGCCGGCATTTCTATTGGTTGCTGTAGGCAGCCTGCTTAACGTGCTCACTGGCAGATTGGCCCGGATTGTGGATCGTTCACGCGATCTGCAGCGCCAATATGCCGACACTGACGGCCCTGCGCATGAACGCGTAGTGCGCGAATTGCGGATCACCAAAAAGCGCATGCGCGTGGTTGGATCTTCTATATTGCTCGCAGTTCTGTCGGCGATTTCGGTCTGTGCAGAGATTGCTGTGCTGTTTTTGATGGGGCTAACCCAATTTTCTGCCGCGTGGGTGGCCGTTGCCGTCTTCATGCTCGCGCTGGCGCTTTTGTCGGCTTGTTTGGTTCAGTTCGTCCGCGAAATACGGCTTGCGACATATGCCATTTATGTGCCGGAGGAATATCTTGAGTTACCACTCGCTCCTAAACCCGCCGACCGAAAGCGGCGTAAGTCCGTTTGACGATAAATATCGCTAACACCTAAATGGGTTTAGGCCGCTTTTCCGCCAATTTTCTGCACCCGTGCGACCACCTCGTCACGAATAGAAGGGGTAACAAATTTCCCGATTTCACCGCCGTAAATCGCAATTTCCTTCACCAACCGCGATGCAATAGGCTGAAGCGATACATCCGCCATTAAAAACAGCGTCTCGACGCTGTCATTCAGTTGCCGGTTCATGCCCGTGAGTTGATATTCATATTCGAAGTCCGTTACCCCGCGAATACCGCGAATGACGGTGCTTGCACCGTGCGCCTCGGCAAAATCCATAAGCAACGAGTTGAACCCGACAACCCGAATATGGGCAGAACCAATGCTCGCGACCTCACGTTCGACCATCGCAATCCGTTCATCGTCGGAAAACATGGGCGATTTGGCGGCGTTCGTTGTCACGCCAATGATAAGCTCATCAACTAACTTCGCGCCGCGCCGGATAATGTCCATATGCCCCAAAGTGATCGGGTCAAAAGTGCCGGGGTAAACGCCAATCCGGTGAGTCATTTAACGATCCCTTTCGGTGATATAGTTTGCGATAGCGCGCAATAAATTGGCTTCGCTGCCATAGCAGGATAAATGTTCATTGGCCTGAGCGACGAGCATTTCTGCCTGCTGTTTCGCGCGCTCCAGGCCCATCAATAATATAAACGTCCCTTTGCCCGCATCCGCATCTTTTTGAAGGGCTTTTCCGGCGAGTTCAGGATCGCCTTCGACATCCAAGATGTCATCGGCAATCTGGAAAGCGAGACCAATGTCACGCGCATAGCCCCGCAAATGTGTTCGGCCCTCTGGTGGGATATGCCCTAAAATCGCGCCCATCTCTACACTGGCCGCAATCAGCGCGCCTGTTTTAAGGGCTTGCAGGCGCATGACGGTCTGCAGGTCGAAAGTGGCCTTTTCCGCCTCAATATCCATCATCTGGCCGCCCGCCATCCCTTCGGGGCCGCTGGCCAGTGCAAGCGTCGATACCAGTTCGCCGCGAACAAATGGGTCGGGATGCGTCTGCGGGCTTGCCAATATTTCGAACGCCAAAGCATGGAGGGAGTCGCCAGCCAGAACAGCTGTCGCGTCATCGAACGCGCGGTGCACAGTTGGCTTGCCACGCCGCATATCGTCGTCATCCATGCAAGGCAAGTCGTCATGCACGAGCGAGTATACATGGATGGCCTCAACAGCCGTTCCAACGCGCACTGCGACCGCACGATCAACATGAAACAAAGCAGCCGTCGCGGTGACCAGCAACGGGCGAAGCCGCTTGCCTCCGCCTATCGCCGCGTGTCGCATGGCGGCATATAGGCGGTCCCGCGCGTCACCTGGCAATTTGAGAAGGGCGCCGAATTCTTGGTCTATGTCTGCCGCAATTTGCGTCAGCGAGTCGTTCAGTAAAGAAGGGGATGAAGCGAGGGACATAACGCTCATCCAGCGTCAAAAGGCGCAGTGCCTGTGGGTGATCCATCAGGTCCAAGAGCAATCGCTTCAATACGCGCCTTCGCGGTATCGAGCCGCTGTTGGCACAAAGCACGCAACGCATTCCCGCGTTCGTATAAAGCGATGGATTCATCCAGCGGCGCTTCGCCGCTTTCCAGCTTATGCACTATGTCTTCGAGCGCGCGCAGCGCTTGTTCGAAATTCATGTCTGCTATGTCTTGGGTCATCACACTGCAATGCCGCCCGTCGCCGGTTGGGTCAAGTGCTTCGCTCTATCGAACTGTGAGTCTCTTTGCTCTTAAACTGCTTCACAACGACGGCTTCCCCGCCGAGACGGCATCTGCCGGCCCCCTTTTATACGCCGGACTCGAGCAGCCAATCGTGGAAAATCTTTACGGCGCGTTGTTTAAGGGCCCGGGGACGGCATACGAAATAATAGCTATAAGGGCTTTCAACTTCCGCACTGAACAGGCGCGTCAGGCGCGGGTCACGGGCATCCGAAAACTGGCTCCCGTGCATGATAGCAACGCCAAGACCGTTCGCTGCTGCTTCAAGCATAAGCGCGCCACTATCTAGGCTATCCACGGCTGCGGGCTTCAACTTGGGCACGCCCATTGCCTGCCGCCAGGCATCAAAAATCATCGGCATATCGCTATGAACCATGACTGTGTATTTGGCGAGATCTTCGGGTTTTTCGACTTTATGCTCCTTGGCCCATACCTCGGAAGCGATAGCGTAGACCAGATTACGGTCAAGCCGGACGCTGTACAATTTGGGATCGACTTCAGCCGCAATGATAATGGCCGCGTCAACGACATCGCCGAGTAAGTTTTCGGCATGCCCAGATGTGTCGACATCAATATGCAGCTTGGGAAACGCCTTGCGCAATTCGGGTAAGCGCGGGATCAGTCGCTGCGACCCAAACAGGGGCAAAAGGCCAAGGCGCAGGCGGTATTCGCCGCCACGGCCTGCCAGTTCGTCGACAGCCTCGGCCATCGCGTCCATAGCGGGTTCTACGGCTGCGAGCAGGGCCTCACCGTCGGCATTGATGACCATCGCTTGTGCGCGGCGGTCAAACAGTGATTTGCCAATGAAGTCTTCAAGTGCCTTTATTCGGCGGCTTAAAGCAGGTGGAGACAAAGCCAGTTCACTTGCGGCTGCCTTTGCTGATCCAAGTTTCGCAACACGCAAAAAGGCTTCGAGCGAACGTAAGGGCGGCAGTCTGCGCATTATCATCTCCTCATTTTGTCGCACTGCAACAAAAAATTTCTGATTTCGCTATCGTACAAATACCGCGAAATTCAGTCTAAACTTATAAATTGTAGTTGCATCATTTGCAACAGACATTGCACTGTTCGCACTTGCACAATAAATAAAATGTCGCCAAACCGAATGAGCCTTTTAGGCACCCTCTCCTAAAAACTTTTTCAGGGTCGACTTCGGTCGGCCCTTTTTTTGTCCAAAATCTGGGTGGTAAGCCCTAATCTTCGCAATAGCTTCCAAAGCCCGCTGCAGGTCAGGCCCAGGGTGTGGACCTTGCCCCCATCAGAATAATAAGGCCGGTGCCTGATTTAAACCATGATATCTAAATATCAGGCATGGCCAATGCCCGCCGTCCCCAAATGATCAAGAATAGCAAAGACGCCGAGATCAGGATGAATGTTGCCGGTTCCCAATAATTGAACAATGCAACCCCGACCGCTGGCGCGAATATATAGGCTGCGCCGTTTATCGAGGCAATTTTGCCAGCGACATCGCCTTGCTCATACCGTCGTACAGCTAAGGAAGCCCCGGCGGTAAAGCCCGGACGGAACAGCCCGAATCCAAGCGAGGCAATCGCAAAGCCTGTGCTGATGCTATAAAAGTCTTGGCTAATCCCCGTCAAAACAATGCCAACCAGCGCAAGTATAGCGCCCAGTAATACTGAGCTTCGCGCAGCAAGGGACAACATAGGGATGAGACCCCATTGCGCCAGCAGGGTTGCCATTGCACCTATCAGCATAACCGATCCGCTGGCCTGCACTGCCTCCCATGGACGGTCATGCAGGCCAAGACGGTCGCGCACGAGAAAACCGACAACGCCAAGCATGATGGCCTGCGCATGGCCCCCAACGAGCCCGGCGATCAGCCAAGGAGCCATTCTGCCGTCGCGCCATGGCAATCGGACCTCTTTAACGTGCGATGGCGTTCCCAAGGCCTCCCCTTTAACATCTTCGGAATCTGGCGCATTAATCGATGCCGAGCTGGGATAGTCTGCGATATCCCCACGTGCTTCAAACCGCGGCGTATCGTTCGGCAGTTGAACATGCAAAGCGATCAGTACGCCGATCCCAAACGCCGCAAACACGATCAGCGGCCCGGCAAGACCAAAGGGCGGGAAGAGAAAATAATGCGCTGTGGCAGGGCCGATGACGGTGCCAACACCGAAGGACGATGCAAGCATCGACAAGGCCTTGGTGCGCTCTGCACGCTCTGTTCGTGCGGCAACATAAGCCTGCACTGCGGGGGGCGCAGCGGAGCCAAATCCACCGTATAGGCTTCGGAATAACGCAAAGAGGATGAAGGTAACAACTGGCCCGATCACTCCGGCAAGACCAAGCCACAGCACCAGTCCGCACATCCCCATTGAGGCGACGAAGCCGATGATGCCAATGCTCATCAATTGCTTGCGGCCCCGGCGGTCCGATAGGCGCGCCCATTTTGGTGCCGTTATGACCCATAACAGAGCCGACCAGCTGAACGCCAGACTGACCCATACATCGGGCATGTCCAGCTCACTGGCGATGGCGGGGAGTGCAGATTGCATGGCGGTGTTACCCGCCGCAGCGACAAGCATCACGAGGAACAGCACGACGACGCGGCTGTTAGGGATTGCTGGAACTGTACTCATGCCTTTTTCCAATCGTAGCTGCGCGTAACTTGAGCCACGTGCAGGCTGTAATCACTGTACCAACGGTCGCGGCCAGCATCGCGGATCGCGGCATGCTCTGGATGGTCGCGCCATGCCTGCGCACTCGCTTCGTCCGTCCAATAGCTTATGGTTATGCCAAGTCCATCTGATCCGCGCACCGTATCCATGCCCACATAGCCCACTTGCTGCGCGGCTAGTTCATTCATCATTGTTGCGGCGCGCGCATAACCGTCGGCGTCCAGCCCGGTGCGCTGTGCCACAAAAATAACCGATATGATGCCACAGCTTAGCTTTGCCATGACGGCGGCATAAGACTGATATGTCATGCAATGCAAGCTGGGTGGAACAGATAGTTGCTTTACGCAGTTGTATGCGTGGCATCATTTTACGCGTATGTCAGTTTCGTGACAACCTCCCCCGGACCCATCATATGACATCCTTGAGCTTGACTAAAACGACAATGCTCGACCGCATTAAGAACCGCACCAACCGCTTTTTTGGTCCATGGGGTATTTTCTTTAAAGGGTTTATCAAACATCCGGTGATGGTCGGATCGATCATACCGTCATCGTCGCTGACGGTAAAAAAGATGCTCGCGCCTGTTGATTGGGACCATACCAAATTGTTTGTGGAATATGGTCCAGGTATCGGCACATTCTGCCAGCCTGTGTTGGACCGGATACGCCCCGATGCGACCTTATTGGTCATCTACCTAAACGAAGATTTTATTGCATATCTGCGCCACACCATCCGCTATAGCCGCTTCATTGCGGTGCACGGGTCCGCCGCCGATGTGAATGAGATTATTCAAAGTTTTGGTTTCGCGCACGCCGATTACATATTGTCAGGTCTGCCGTTTTCGACGCTGCCGAACAATCTTGGCCCGGTGATCGCAGCAGAAACGGCGAAGGCCATACGGCCAGGCGGTGCGTTCTTGGTTTATCAATACCGTGCCCGCGCCCGCGACTTCATGGCACCGCATTTCGCCAAAATTGACAAGGGTTTTGAGCTTTGGAATATTCTGCCCTGCCACCTTTTCTGGGGCTGGAAAGAGTGATTATCTGTTGCGGATTAGCCCGAATGTGATCCGCCGGCCAATCGTATAGTCTACCGAATTGACCAGGAAATAGGCGAGAGCAGCCTTAAACCGGCTCCAATAACTGTCCCGTGCTTTCAACAATATCCGAGTTTGTTCTTCTGATTGCGTGACCAGCTCGTCAATTAACTTACGCATATGCAGCGCAAGGCCTCCATCTTTGATGCGCACCACGATTTCTAGATTGATGAACATGCTGCGGACGTCCAAATTGGCCGAACCGATATAGACGGTGTCATCAATGACCATTAGCTTCATGTGGAGCGGGCGCGATTGAAATTCGAATATCCGGGTCTTTCGCCGCATCAGATAGCGATACAGCAAGCGCGCAGCCGCTATCGTCGCATTATTGTCTGTCTTTCCCGCCACGACAAGACGCGACCCTTTATTGTGTTTGGCTGCCTTGGCAAGGCGTCGCAATATGGTTTGTGACGGCGAAAAATAGGCCGACACAATGTCGAATCTTTTGCCAGCCTCAAGCGATCGTTTGAACGTAATCGCCCAAGGCGAAATGCGGTTTGTCGGCCCACCCAAAAGCCATTGTACTTGGCCGATGCCGGGACGCCATTGGTGGATGATATTGCGGATGCTGCGGTATCGTACTTTCCCATTGTTGGAGGCACGCGCCAAATCTTCGAAATAATCGCTTAGTTTCTGCGCTTGGACCCCCGATAAGATTACGCCGAGATCTTCCCAGCTATTGTCCCCGGCCCGACCAAAATAATCGTCTGTAATGTTGAAGCCGCCGACCAGCGCATGCGCGCTGTCAGCGATCAAGATTTTCTGGTGGTTACGGATGATGTAGCCAAGCCCTTTACGCGTACTAAAGCAGTGATAGCAGCCGCCGGCTTCAACCAATGCATCGAAGAAACGGTCGCTTACATTCCCCGATCCGAAACTGTCGATGATCAGCTGGACGTGCACTCCATTGTTTGCGGCAGCCACCAACGCGTCACGCACCTCACGGCCAGTGGCATCATCGCCAAACATATAGAAAAACATCTGGATAGATTTTTTAGCGCGGGCGATGAGCCCCAATACTGCGTCCAGCCTATCTTGCGGCAAATGAACCACATGCAAATCGTGGCCCGCAATGTAAAAGTGCGTTCCGGGAAAGTCGGGCCTGCCTGATTGCACTGTCATATGCCCATGTTACTGCTTTGCGCAGCATGCCGCAAGCGACCCGCCCTTTTCATTGACATTTTGGCCCGTTATCTCTAGGCCCGAGCAACTTCCCGAAATTTACGAAGAATCAGGAGCCAAGATGGCACGCGTTACTGTTGAAGATTGCATCGACAAGATCACCAACCGGTTTGACCTTGTATTACTTGCCGCCGAACGTGCGCGGGAAATCTCTGGTGGCGCTGAACTGACCGTTGACCGCGACCGTGATAAAAACCCAGTCGTTGCGTTGCGTGAAATCGCCGAAGAGACTGTCCGTCCCGACCAGCTGAAGGAAGGCCTCGTGCAGTCGCTGCAGAAGGTCCAAGTGGATGAGGACGAAGAAGCAGATGCAGTCGGCTCAATTAGCCTGTCTGCCGAAGCACTTCGCCTGACGGCTGCTGCCCCGGCGCGCGGTGCAGGTATGCAGCGCGATTACGATCGGTAATTTGCACTTAAATCTATTTGAAAAGAAGGCCCGGCTTGCCCGGGCCTTTTCTTTTGGCTTTCTGGGTCGGCGCTAAAAACGAGCGGTCATACAAAAAGCTCAGCGTATAGCCCGACACAGGTTCCATATGTGCGGTGCTGTTTTTCTGGCGGTGTGGCGGCCCATCCCTATTGCGTTTAAGTTAACAGGGAAAACGGCGGATGACTATTTCGCGCCATGCATCGCGAACCGATTGTATTTGTCTGCGCTCTTTGCGAATACGACTGAATTCGCTGATAAATTGATCTGCAGTCAGGCGATATTTTTTTGGGCTCGCATAATAAAGGGGCGCCGATTGTTCTGGCGACATCATTCTCAGCCTTGACCGCTTTTGCGGCGGCCTCGAATACCCTCATCATTGGCTTCAGATCCTTCGCAAAGACGGCACCCATACCCTTTTTCTTCAAAGCAACCGCTTTAATAAAAAAGGTTTCTGCATCCATAGCATTTGCAGGGATTGCAGCTAGCAACACGCCGATTGCTAATAGCAACGCGAATTTCATATTGGTGACCTCAACTCTCTCACCCCGAAGGTTAAAGAGTTGAGGCCGCGAATGATAGCCGGAAATTAAGCGCCTTGGGGCGTCGCGCCTCCAACTGGCGTGGACTTGCCCCGTCCTGCCTTAGGTATCGCTGTACCAACTGTCGGGATAGACGAAGGCTTGATGACCTTGCCGTCATCCCGCTCAAATTTACCTGTTTCTAACAACTGGTTAATCTCTTCGCCGGAGAGCGTTTCGAACTCAAGCAACGCATTGGCCAGCAGGTGCAATTGATTGTTATGTTCGGTCAAAAGGTCGGTAGCACGCTTATGACCGCCCTCGACCAGCTTACGGATTTCTGCATCAATCTTCTGTGCGGTTTCGTCAGACATGGCCGAACGTTGCGACATGCCATAACCGAGATAGCCTTCCTGACGCTCTTCATATTGTAGGGGGCCCATGGCGTCCGACATGCCCCATTGCGTGACCATGTCGCGCGCAAGGCTCGTTGCATATTGAATGTCGCTTGATGCGCCCGAGCTGACCTTATCATACCCAAAGATCAGTTCTTCCGCCACGCGGCCACCCATCGATACAGACAGGTTGGCGTGCATTTTGTCGCGGTGGTAGCTGTAGTTATCGCGCTCTGGCAGACGCATGACCATACCCAAGGCGCGACCACGTGGAATGATAGTTGCCTTGTGTATTGGGTCAGATGCGACCTCGTGTATCGAGACGATTGCATGGCCGGCCTCATGATAGGCCGTCATCTTCTTCTCGTCTTCGGTCATGACCATGGACTTACGCTCGGTGCCCATCATTACCTTGTCTTTGGCATCCTCAAACTCTTGCATGGCGACCAAGCGTTTGCCGCGACGTGCGGCAAGCAACGCCGCCTCATTCACAAGGTTTGCAAGGTCAGCGCCCGAAAAACCTGGGGTTCCGCGTGCGATCACGCGCCCATCGACGTCGGGAGCCAATGGTACCTTCCTCATGTGCACTTCGAGGATCTTAACGCGGCCATCTATGTCAGGGCGCGGAACAACAACTTGACGGTCAAAACGGCCGGGACGCAACAAGGCTGGGTCAAGGACGTCGGGACGGTTGGTGGCAGCAACGATGATGATGCCTTCATTGGCTTCAAAACCGTCCATTTCGACCAGCAA
The DNA here is from genome assembly GCF_029865925.1 of Sphingorhabdus sp. Taxonomy (GTDB): domain Bacteria; phylum Pseudomonadota; class Alphaproteobacteria; order Sphingomonadales; family Sphingomonadaceae; genus Sphingorhabdus_B. The sequence continues at coordinate 28,103 of NZ_JARXAI010000078.1, read as the reverse complement.
TTGGTTCAACGTTTGTTCGCGCTCGTCATTTTGGTTACCAAGGCCTGCGCCACGGCTGCGGCCTACGGCATCGATTTCGTCTATGAAGACAATGCATGGCGCATTTTTCTTCGCCTGTCCAAACATGTCGCGCACGCGGCTTGCGCCAACGCCTACGAACATTTCAACGAAGTCAGAGCCCGAGATTGAGAAGAACGGAACGCCAGCCTCACCTGCAATAGCACGCGCCAGCAAAGTCTTACCTGTACCCGGTGAACCAACGAGCAATGCGCCCTTTGGAATCTTACCACCGAGGCGGCTAAACTTTTGCGGGTCTTTCAGAAATTCTACGATTTCCTGCAGTTCATCGCGGGCCTCATCAATACCGGCAACATCGTCAAAGGTAACCTTGCCATGCTTTTCAGTAAGCAATTTCGCTTTCGACTTACCAAAGCCCATTGCCCCGCCAGCGCCGCCACCCTTTTGCATCTGGCGCAGAACGAAGAATGCGATGCCCAAGATCAGCAGGAACGGAAGCGCCTGATAAATCAACAACAGCAAGAGGCTTGGTTGTTCCTCTGCCTTCGCCTCTACGACCACACCCTTTTCATCAAGCAGGGGGTACAGGCTCGTGTCATTGGGAATCGGAACAGTGACGAAAGTTTCGTCATTTTGAAGCTTGCCGGTAATCCGCTCCGGCGCAATGGCAACGGACTTAACTTCACCTGCCTCAACTTTGTCGCGGAAAGACGAATAGGTGATGCCATTGGTTGGCGCCGAGGAGCCGCTGAATATCGAGGCAACAAGCAAAAGCGCCACAATGATCGCTGACCAGATAGCCATATTGCGGAGCATCGGGTTGCCTTTTGGTTCTTGTTCGTCGTTCATCATCACTGCCTTGATTAGCGCCCGCACAAAATGCGCGGGAATACAAAGCTAATGTAGGCGCGAATATGTGAATGACAATATAGGGATTGGCAAATTTCTAGTCTGTAGATGTTTACGTTCGCCGCGGGCGCGCGATAGAAAACTGCCACTGTTTTCCGCCCGTGCATTTGACGTTGCCTATTGTTGCGGTGCGCATGTCGGTGAGGGCAATCAGCAATCGGTCGATAGCGTCGCCACGTGGCGTAATGTCGGGGTCTAACGCCTCAAGGCAGCGCAATAAAAGACGCCTTCTCAAAGCATTCGGTAGGTCTTGCGCGTCGCAAAAAACCATGCCGGCTTCGCGTGTAATTCTGTGTTCCGCAAGCTCGCCCGTCATCCAGGTCAGGGCGTCGGCTGCTTCGGCCAAAGCGGCTGCGGTGCGTCCCGCCCGGTCGGTACGAAAGGGATGTGCCGTGCTGGCCAGCCAGTTCCGCATGGCGACGCGGTCAAAGGCTGCGTTGGCGTTGCTAGGATCATCGACTGTCTGCACAGCAGCATGTGCGCAGATGTCGATGAGCTCAGCCTTGCTAAAATCTAAAAGTGGACGGACAACGCGACCATTGCGGGCCCGAATGGCGGATAATCCGTCGACGCCGCTGCCTCTTGCCAGCCGCATCAACAGGGTTTCCAATTGATCATCCGCATGGTGTGCGGTGGCGATATATTTGCAGTTTTCCGCATCAGCGGCGCGTTCCAACAACGCATAACGCGCCACCCGCGCCGATGATTGGATATTGCCACTTATGGCGGCATTTGGTGTCAGAATGACATGTGGAACGCCCAAAGCCTCGCAAACGCTGTGGACATATCGCGCCTCATCCGCTGCCTCTGGCCGTAGTCGATGATCAACTGTTGCAGCCACCAATTTTCCAGGCAACACCGCCTGCGCCAGCAAAAGCAAGGCCAAGCTGTCCGGTCCACCAGAAACGGCGCAGAGCAGCCTGTCTCCCTCGGCAACCTGCACAGTGCCTAAGGCACTTCTAAACCGGTCAAGAATGACTGGGTCGAGGGTTACTTGCACTTCGCCCGTGTTTTGCCCGCCGCGATGCGTTCTACCAGCCGACTGGTGACAGCATCAGGATAAGCCCTTTCCAGTTCGCCAAAGGCTTCACAGGCTTCGGCTGTTTTGCCGAGATCCGTCAACGCAGAGCCAAGGAAAAACAGACTGTCGGGTGCGCGGTCGCCGCGTGGCTCGGTCTTGTAATTGTCGTAGAATACCTTGACAGCAGTCGCCGGTTTTTTGTCATCCAACCATGCCCGCCCTAACAAATTGCGCGCATAGCTGGCGCGCTTGTGTTTCGGAAATTTGGTTAATGTTTCTTCCAGGGTCGCTTGCGATTCAGGATAGAATTTGGCTTCCCACAATCTGTATCCATAGGTGTAGCCGTCCTCGAACACATCGCCTGTGGCGGGGCGTTCTACGGCAGCAACCGCAGCGATGCGCGCTGGATTTGGCTTAGCGGTCAAAGCGGGTCTGCCCGTTGCAACAACTGGCTTGGGTTTTGGTAGCGTGACGACGGCAGGGGCTGGCGCAGTCACGGGCACAACGGCTTCAGCCGGTGCTGCTTGCGCTGCCAATTGCGTTTCGATAGCTTTCAACCTGCTCTCAAGTCCACGCATACCATTGCCTTGCAACTCTACTTGCCCGGTCAAGGTTGCTAGTTGTGCCTCAAGTGCGTCGACCCGTGCAGTTAAATCAGCAGTGGCGCTTGTGGAACTTGTGGTTGGCGCGGGTGCAGTTTGCGAAGGGATTTCAGGCTCGACAAATTTACCGGCGCCATTTGGGAAGACCTGACGCTGCACAGCGCGCATTTCTTTCTCGAGCTTGCCGACGCGCCCATCGATGTTTGCGTCTTGCGCAAATATAGGCGTGCTGAGTGCCAATGTTACGCTGCTGATGATGGCGAACCGATAATTCATTGTGTTACTTCCATTTACCAAACATCAGTACCTGATAGCTTACTGGAACTCTGCAATAAAGGCCCATCGCTTAATTTCGGAGTAACCAACTTCAAATTTTTCGGAGTTTTGGCTTCTACGACTAAATTCAGGGGTCCGATGGGGCCGGGATTGATGCACGGGCAAGTAGATCGTATGCACTTATACCAATGTCGGCGATGGTTTTATCGGGTGCGCCAAGCTGCGGCACTGCTTTCCCGCCAACGGTGATGTCCAGCAGCTGCGGACGTCCCGTCACGATCATTGGCTTGTTGGCATCCTGAGGAACAGTGAAACTGTCGCCTTTTACCATTTCTTTTTCAAAAAGCCGAGTTTGGTCTGCATCGTAGATTTTAACCCACACATTTCCTGTCGCGGTCAAAACCACAGCGCCGTTGCGGCTGGTCCCCGCAGGCTTCGGCTGAGCCACGGTTTGCCGCGCGACCGGCTGAGGCGCAGTCACAGCCTGCGTTAAGGTCGCGCTTCTGAATACCAGATAAGCAGCCAGAACAACGGCCGCAATTGCAGCGGCAGTCCATGCTAATGTTTTGGATGGGACGCGTGCAGGGTCCGCCGGTTCGTAATTTTGAAGTGGCGCTTGATACCCCTGATGCCCGCTGCGGGACAATTCGGCGCGCAAGGCGTTGACTGTCGCGATCTCGTCAAGGTCCACGGCGCGGGCATATGACCGCACGAAACCAATTGTATATGTTTGACCGGGCAGCGCGCCGAATTGAGATTGTTCAATAGACTCCAAATGACGCATGGGCACACGCGTCTTTGCCGCAACGCTGGAAAGGGTCATGCCTAACTGTTCGCGGGCAGACTTAAGGAGTTCGCCGACCGTTTTTGGAACAGCTTCGACAGGGGGGATTTCGTCTACTGCATTCTCCACGACCTAATTCCCCACCTTTGCCCGCAGTCATGCAGATAATGGGCATCCTGCGCATAATGTCAACGTTGATTGCGGAAACTCATCATTCAAAATCAATTGGTTCAGCCTATTTCAATACCTTGACTATTTGCCCAAGCTGCTAGCGATTCGCGCAGGTTTTCGGTGGGAGCATTCAGCAAATCGTCCATCTTCGCCCGAATGTCCGAATGGTTGGTAGAGCGTATCATTGCTTTGATTGGGCCAACCGCAGCAGGCGTGATCGACAAACGATGAATACCAACCCCGATTAGGGCAAGTGCCTCAAGTGTTCGCCCGCCCATTTCCCCGCATACGGCGACATCAACGTCATGGCCCTCCGTCGCTTTGACGACCCGTCGGATAAAACGCAGAATAGCAGGGCTCAACCAATCATAACGTTCGGCCAATCGGGGATCGGCGCGATCTGCGGCAAACAGAAACTGGGTTAGATCATTTGTGCCAATCGACAGAAAGTTGATCTTCGGCAGCAAGATATCCAAAGTCTCCGCCAGCGCCGGCACTTCAAGCATTGCGCCGTATCGGATTTTGTTGGGCAACAGTTTCTTTTGTTTGCTTAGAAACGCAATCTGTCCATCGAAAATAGCCTTAGCCGCATCGAATTCCCAAGGTTCGGACACCATTGGAAACATGACATTCAGTGTGCGACCAGCTGCGGCCTCGATCAAGGCGCGTGCCTGTGCCTTCATTAAACCGGCGTGATCAAGCGACAGGCGCAGCGCGCGCCAGCCAAGCGCCGGATTTTCCTCTTCGCTCGCCTCATCTTTAAGATACGGCAGCACCTTGTCGCCGCCGATATCCAGTGTGCGAAAAATAACGGGTTTGTCGCCAGCCGCGTCCAACACATCGCGATAGAAACGCTGCTGTCGTTCACGTTGGGGCAGCGTGGCGGAGATCAGGAACTGGAACTCTGTCCTAAACAAGCCAACGCCTTCGGCCCCCGTTGTCGCCAAAGCTGCCATGTCATCGCGTAAGCCAGCGTTGATCATTAAAGTAACCTGCACGCCGTCGGTGGTGACCGATGCCGCGTCCCGCATCGAAGCATAACGCGCTTTTTTCTTTTGCCGATCAATCAGGTCGTGCTGGAAAATCTCTTCGGCAGCAGAAGATGGTCGTACAATTACGCTTTTGTCATCCGCGTTCAGCAAAAGCATGTCGCCGTCGCGCACTTTATGGCGAATGCCTCGCACTCGGCCAAGAACAGGAATGCCCATTGCCCGGGCAACGATTACCACATGGGCCGTGAGTGAGCCTTCTTCGAGAACCACCCCGCGCAGCCGCCGTTTGTCATATTCGAGCAATTCTGCTGGCCCCAGATTGCGCGCAATCAGGATCGAGTCTCTTTTCAAACCAAGCTGCGCCGCAGTGCTCATCTGGCCAGACACGATGCGGAGCAATCTGTTGGAAAGATCCTCTAGGTCATGCATGCGATCCGCAAGCAGCGGATCATCAATCTGACGCATGCGCATGCGGGTGCGTTGCTGAACGCGTTCAATGGCTGCTTCGGCAGTTAGGCCACTGTCGATTGCCTCGTTAATCCGGCGGCTCCAGCCCTCGTCATACGCAAACATCTTGTACGTAGCGATGACCTCTTCATGCTCGCCACCCGTCCCGAAATCAATTTGGCTCGCAATGCGGTCAATTTGTTCACGCATTTTGTCAAAGGCTGAATATACGCGCTGCCGCTCTGCCTCAATGTCTTCGGCAACGGTGTGTTCAATGCGCACATTGGGCTGATGGAAAATCGCAACGCCAGCGGCTGCGCCCTTAACAAGTGGCAGGCCAGTGAGACTAACGGTACCAGTCTCGTTGCCGCCACGTGCGCTTGGTTCGTCAATTAAGTCAGCATTTGCGATCAGCTCAGACAGGACCATTGCGACGGTCTGCAACGCCTCAATTTCGATTTCCTCATATTTGCGCGGCTCGACATGTTGAACCGCGAGCACGCCCACCGCACTTTCGGAACGGACAATTGGGACACCTGCAAAGCTGTGAAAACGCTCTTCGCCGGTTTCGGGCACATACCGAAAATTGGGATGTGCCGCCGCTTCATCAAGGTTTAGCGTTTCGACATTTTCGGCAATAGTGCCGACAAGACCTTCGCCCAGCCCCAAACGGGTAATGTGAACGGCTGCTTGATTGAGCCCGCGCGTAGCGAACAACTCAAGCGCGCCATCCCGCAACAAATAAATCGAACATACCTCGCTAGAGAGCGCCTCACCAATAATATTGACGACATGGTTCAGCTTTCCCTGTGCATGGTTCTTTGAGGCCATCACCTCGTGAAGACCAGTCAGGATGTTACGGGCAGAACGGGTAGCGCTTTCCATAAGCTGCACTTAGCAGAGACCTTAAAGGCAAGCGATACCCTGCATGAAATTATTCGTAGTCAGCCAGTTAAGGCAGAATCATGCATAAGCACATCTTTAAGATGTAATTTCTGCTTTTTCAGATTGAGAATAATTTTGCTGTCGGGAGACGGTCTGCTCTCTTCACGCTCTAGTTTTTGTTCGAGTGCGGCATGCTTGTTACGAAGCGCGGACAGATGATTATTATTCACATCATTCTCCTTCGGTATGAGAATCGGCAATCTGCAGGAACGAGTAAATCATGAAACCAAACACGAGTCTTGCCCAAAATGATCGTTCTGGCCCGCTACAAAACCAACTCTCGCCAAACTACCCGTTTTTTAACGATGACTTGTTTGCTGCACTCTGTTTAGTATGGCGCATGAACGATGACGGTTATCTTCAGCAGCTTGAACAATTGAAGATTGAACACCGGGATCTCGACGATGCCATCCGGGCACTCACTGCGCAAACCTTGGTCGACCAACTTCAGATCGCCCGACTTAAAAAGAAAAAACTGATATTGAAAGACCGCATCATGAGCCTTGAAGACCAGTTGGTGCCCGACATTCTTGCTTAGGCCGCTGGCTGCGTGGTTACTAAATCGGAAGGCGCTGCGTGCAGGCGAAATTTCTGAGAAGGAGCCCCCAGCTACTCAACGGACCCTGGTCATGCAATGCGTGAGCGCTTGCAGTCGCCCTTTTAAGCGTCAAATTGAAGACTAGCGAGGCGGGCGTACAAGCCGCCTGCCGCGCTTAGCGTTGCATGGTCGCCTTCTTCGACAATCCTCCCCTGATCCATGACGATAATCCGGTCAGCGGAGCGAACGGTCGCGAGCCTGTGCGCAATGACAATTGTGGTGCGACCGACCATCAAGCGCTCGAGAGCATCCTGAACCAGTTTTTCGCTTTCTGCGTCCAGTGCGCTTGTCGCCTCATCAAGCAACAAAATAGGAGAGTCTCTCAGCAATGCGCGGGCAATCGCAAGCCGCTGCCGCTGACCACCCGAGAGCCGCGCGCCGCCTTCGCCCAAATATGTCTCCAGACCTTCGGGAAGCTCACGCAGGAAACCTGCCGCATTGGCCTTTTCAGCCGCTGCCCAAATCGCGTCGTCGCTCGCATCCCATTGGCCGTAGCGCAGATTGTCGCGCGCTGAGGCTGCAAACAGCACAGTATCCTGCGGAACCAACGATATCCGCTGGCGGAATTCTGCGGGGTCTGCACTGGTCAGTACCACACCGTCAATGCGCACGGTGCCGATTTCGGGGTCGTAAAAACGTTCCGCCAGTTGGAATAGAGTTGATTTGCCTGCACCTGACGGCCCCACCACAGCAACGGTTTCGCCGGGCGATACTTTCAGGCTGAAATCGTCAAGTGCCGCGACCTCGGGCCGTGTAGGATAGCGGAAGCGAACATGTTGGAATTCCAATTGCCCGCGCGCGGGCGGCATAACAACTGGGTTAGCAGGGGGGGCAATCTCGGGAACTTCATTCAGCAATTCGGCCAACCGCGATGCCGCGCCCGAAGCACGGACCAAGTCACCATATACTTCGGTCAACGCCCCAAATGAACCCGCGACAAGCGCGCCATATAAGACAACCGCGAACAACGTGCCCGACGATATGACGCCTTCTTTCACTTGGTCGGTACCTTCCCAAACGAGCAAGGTGATGCCGCCAAATATCAAAGCCATTACCAAAGCGGTTAGAAATGCCCTCAACCGAATGCGCTTTTTGGCAGCCACAAATGTGCGTTCAACGGCGTCAGAAAATCTTACGCCTTCGCGGTTTTCTTGCCCAAAGGCTTGAACAATTTTGATCGCCGCAAGCGCTTCTGAAATGATCGTACCAACACTCGCGACATTATCCTGACTATTACGCGACGCCTTTTCCAACCGTCGTCCCAGAAATACTATCGGCAGCACGACGACCGGAATACCCGCGAGCAGCCATATCGTAAGGCTTGGCGCAAGTCCGAACAGTAACGTCACGCCGCCTATACCGATAAAAATATTCCGAAGTGCCACCGACACCGTGGTACCTACAATTTGTTCGATAATCGCCGTGTCTGCCGTCATCCGGCTAGCGATTTCGCCAGGTCGGTTTTCTTCGAAAAAACGCGGGGCCAGTCGTAACAAATTTTGCTGCACGGCCACGCGGATATCGCCCACCACGCGTTCGCCTAACCAACTTACGAAATAAAACCGAAATGCCGTTGAAACGCCGATAATGACGACGATTCCTAGCAATAAATAGAAATAGGGTGCTGGATCCCCGCCATTTTTGACAAAGCCTTCATCGATAATGAGGCGCAAGCCATAGGGAATCGCAAGCGTTGAGGACGCAGCCGCAACAAGAGCCAAAAGGGCATAGCTAATCTGGCGCGGATATTTAATCGTGAAATGCCCGATCATCCGCAAACTGCCGAAATTGGGTTTTGGCTTTGCCGCAATGGTTTCCGCTGTTTCGGATGCGTTGAGGGTTGGCGCGTCGGTAGTTTCGATTGTCATTGGCCTCGCCTAGCAGTGCGCAGATGCAGTAACAATCCGCCATGGATCGGGTAAATGCTTTTCTTATGGTGCAATGCACAATAAATGCGTAAAGCAGCTAGCAATCGCGAATTCATTTCGCCGGCTCGAATATTTAAAGGCCTCAATATGCTGTATACTGGATACGACCTTCAACGTGGCTGGCTTGCCGGCGCAGGCTGGGTTGCGCAAAAACAGGCAGAATGGCTTAATACGCTTCCTTCGCCTTTCAATTACGGCGGCATGGCACCTGTGGCCGCTTCTGCGCTTGAGGTTTTTGCGCACTCCGTTCTACCGCGCGGAAAGCCAGCGTTCGGATTGAATGAAGTTATAATCGACGGCAAGACCTTGGTGGTTCAAGAAGAAAATGCAGCCCGCAAGCCATTCGGCCAGTTGAAGCGTTTCGTCTACGAAGGCAGCAGCGAAAAGCCACGGCTGCTCATCTGCGCACCGATGTCCGGGCATTTTGCAACGCTTTTGCGCGGCACAGTCGAACGGATGATGATCACGCATGATGTCTACATTACCGACTGGAAAGACGCCCGCGAAGTACCGTTGACGGGTGGTGGCTTCGACCTTGAAACCTACATTGACTATCTCATTGAGTGGCTCGAATTTCTCGGCCCCGATGCAGGCGGTCGCGGTGCGCACATGCTTGCGGTCTGCCAGCCATCTGTTCCTGCCTACGCAGCCGCAGCCTTTATGGCCGCAAAGCAGCACCCGCTGCGTCCGCGCACATTGACCATGATGGGTGGTCCAATCGATACGCGCGAAGCGCCGACCGCGGTGAACAACCACGCAACGCAGCGGCCACATGCATGGTTCGTGCAAAATGTGATTGCGACTGTCCCGTCATATTACAAGGGTTCAGGCCGCCGTGTGTACCCGGGGTTTCTGCAGCTTTCGGGATTCATGTCGATGAACTTAGGCAACCACATGATGAGCCATTGGTCCATGTTCTCCGACCTTGTCAAAGGCGACGGCGAAAGTGCGGATCGGCAAAAGGAATTTTACAACGAATATCGCGCAGTGTGCGACATGACGGCGGAATTCTATCTGCAAACCGTTGATACCGTGTTCCAACGCCATTTGTTGCCCAAGGGCGAATTCAACTATCGCGGTCAGCTAGTTGATCCAGCCGCCATTAGCGATATTGGTTTGCTCGCGATTGAGGGTGAGCGTGATGATATCAGCGGCCTGGGGCAGACTAAGGCAGCGTTGAACATCGCAACTGGCTTGCCTGCGGCGTTTAAGAAATATCATATGGCGCCTGAAGTTGGCCATTATGGCATTTTCAACGGCAGCAAATGGCGCGAAACAATTGCGCCAGTCGTCGAAGACTGGATATCCAGCCACAATTGAGCGGCGAAATGTCCTGCGCAATTTGCACCTGCTTAATAGCGTTTTGCGCAGTACCGATTTCTGCGGGTTTTCGGCGATGACCTTGTATATTACAGCCACTATCGAACGCTGGCCGGTGGATGGCCATTTCACCATCGCGCGCGGGGCGAAGCAATGTGTCGACCTGTTAATCGTCACCGTCAGTGATGGCACGCACATCGGTTATGGCGAAGGCACCGCGATTTACTACCAAGGCGAAACAGCCGAAAAATGCTTGGGGCAGGTCGAGCGCTTCAGTGACGAACTTGCGGGCCACCCCGTCTCAATTGCGCGCGCGCAGTTGCAATCGCGCCTGCCACCCGGCGCGGCCCGCAATGCGTTGGATTGTGCGCTTTGGGATTTGGAGGCCAAGCAAGCCGGTGTCGCGCTTTGGGCATTGGTTGGCATGGCAACACCTCCGCTACCTTTGCAAACCGCCTTCACCATATCTCTGGGTGCGCCTGAGGCGATGCATGCCGATGCCCGCAGCGCGGCGGACAAAGGCTATGGCTTGCTCAAGCTCAAATTGAACGGAGAAGCCGACCGCGACCGTGTGGCTGCGGTTCGGGCAGGGGCTCCAAACGCGCAAATCATCGTCGATGCGAATGAAAGCTGGGGCGGAATAGATATCGCTGCTGAAGCTGAGGGGCTCAAAAATCTTGGCGTTGCAATGATCGAGCAGCCATTGCCCGCAGGACGCGATGCCGCGCTTGCAGATATATCATCGCCGCTGCCCATTTTCGCCGATGAAAGCTGCCATATCGCGCCGGATGTTGCGCGACTGCGCGGCCTATATCAGGGCGTGAATATTAAGCTGGATAAGGCAGGCGGTCTGACCGAGGCCCTCGCGCTCCGTAAGGCTGCTGAGAACGCAAAGATGCAGGTCATGGTCGGATGTATGCTGTCGACCAGCCTTGCCATCCAGCCGGCGTTTTTGGTGGCGCAGACGGCGTCTTGGGTTGACCTTGACGGGCCAGCCTTGCTCCTAAACGATAGGCCGGCCGGCTTTGTTTTTGCAAACGGATGCCTGTCTCCGGCCTAAGATCTTACAAGATAACCTTTGCGACCTTGTCTTTAGACTCCTGTTTCGGATCAATACCCATCAGCATTTTGATGCCAGCGACTATGCTCGACGCATCTATCCAGATTTCGGCGTTTTCGGGATCAAGCCGAATCAGCGCAACGTCGGGGTCGTCTTTTCCGCCTTCATACCAAGCGGCAACGAAGCGGTTCCACAAACGGTCAATGGTTGCCTGGTCGTTTGATTGGGAGAGCTTGCCGTTTACGGTGGCCCAGATATCATGCCCCTTTGACGCGAAATGCGCCATGGCGCGGCCGCCGGAACCAATGTGTTGATATAGCTCACTTGAGCGGGACGTGAAAAACCAGATTGGGCCTTCATATTGGCCGTCTTGGAAACTATCGTCATCCAATTGCGCGGTCATTGGACGTGCATGGCCATCTTCGCCCTCGGCCAGCCCCAAGAACATCGTCCTGTCCGACTTTAGGGACTTCCAGAATTTTGCTTTGATTTCGGTATCGTTCGCCATTGTGTCACTCCTTATGGAAGTGAGGGTAACAAGCGATACCGATTGGTGTTCCAGTCTGAAGCCGACTTAATGCCCCAATGGCGTTAAACCGCGTCGAGATACTCAATGTCGGGTGCGCCCGCGAGGCAGGGACCAAGCTTTGGTCCTGCTGCTTTGGAATAGTCGCTGGCACCATGCGCAGTGAGCGCGTCTTGATCGACATATTGCTCAAGCACTTTGTAAACCTGCGAGTTGGACCGTGACCGGGTGAGCGTATAAAATACATTCCCCGGTGCATTGGCCCGAACGGCCGCAGCGAGTTCGGCAAAAACAGCCTCGAAATCTTCGTTCTTGCCTTCTGCGATGGTAAGGGTCGCGATAACGCCAATAGCTGCCATGCGGCTGCTCCTTAAATATAATTAAAAGATTTCGAACAGGCCGGCTGCACCCATGCCACCGCCAACGCACATGGTGACAACACCATATTTCGCACCGCGGCGCTTGCCTTCGATCAAAGCGTGACCGGTGCAACGTGCGCCAGTCATGCCATAAGGATGTCCAACCGAAATCGATCCGCCGTTGACGTTCAAAAGCTCGTTTGGAATGCCCAATTTGTCGCGGCAGTAAAGGACTTGCACCGCGAACGCTTCGTTCAGTTCCCAGATGCCGATATCGTCCATCTTCAGGCCAAAACGCTGCAGCAATTTGGGAATGGCGAACACGGGACCAATGCCCATTTCATCGGGCTCAGTGCCTGCAACTGCCATGCCGACATAACGGCCAAGTGGGGTCAGCCCCTTTTTCTCGGCCAGCTTGGCTTCCATCAAGATGGATGCAGACGAACCGTCGGACAGCTGGCTTGCGTTGCCGGCAGTGATGGTCATGTCCGGGCCAAGCACAGGCTGAAGCGATTGCAGACCCGAAAGTTGGGTATCCGCACGATTGCCTTCGTCCTTTGCGATCGTCACTTCCTTCTGGCTGACTTCGCCCGTTTCCTTGTTCACGACGTTCATCATCGTGGTTACAGGAACGATTTCCGCATCAAAATAGCCAGCAGCTTGCGCCGCGGCAGTGCGTTGCTGCGATTGCAGGGCATATTCGTCCATGGCGTCGCGGCCGATATTGTAACGCTTCGCTACGACTTCGGCAGTCTGCAGCATCGGCATGTAAATCGAATTGTGCATTTCTACCAATTCGCGGTCAGGCTGAACGCGCATTTCCTTGGTTTGCACCAACGAAATCGATTCTTGTCCGCCAGCGGCCATGACATCGACATTGTCGACGATGATGTGCTTTGCAGCCGTAGCAATCGACATCAGACCCGACGAACATTGGCGGTCCATCGTCATGCCAGATACAGAAACGGGCAAACCAGCGCGCAGCGCAACTTGGCGTGCAAGGTTACCGCCTTGCGTGCCCTGCTGAAGCGCGGAGCCCCACAGCACGTCGTCGATTTCGCCGCCTTCGATGCCGGCGCGCTCAACAGCAGCCTTTAGCGAATAGCTGCCGAGCGTTGGCCCGAGCGTTGCGTTAAACCCGCCGCGATAGGCTTTGCCGATGGCGGTACGGGCGGTGGATACGATTACTGCGTCACGCATGGGAGTAGTTCCTTGAAGTAAAAATTATACGAAAAACTGGCTGATCCATTCAGCCTGAAGTGCTGGCTTTTCCTCGCCCTCAATCTCAACGGTGAATTCAAGCGTTTGTTGCCATTGGCCAGGGCGCTTTTCAACAAGCTCAAGCAGCTTGAAATGGCCGCGCACGCGTTTGCCCGAACGGACAGGGGCGAGAAAACGTGTTTTGTTGCCGCCATAATTGACGCCCATTTTCACGCCTGCAACCTTGGGGCAATCGGACTTGGCGCTCATCACGGGGAAAAGCGACAAGGTCAGAAAACCGTGGGCGATCGTGCCGCCAAATGGTGTTTGCTTGGCCATTTCTTCGTTGATGTGAATGAACTGATGATCGCCGGTGGCATCAGCGAACTTGTTGATCATGTCCTGATCAACCAAAATCCACTCGGATACGCCAATATTCTCGCCAACTTTCGTCGCGAATTCGGCGGGTGTAATTGCGGTCATATAGTCTCTCCTGCATCTTTATTTGATAACATCGTGGCGGTTTCAAACGCGCAATACAAGCCCTGCCTGTTTGCCGTTACGGCATTCTGGCGGCCCTTCATCCCATAAGCTGCGAATCAGCTTTTGGAAGCCGCTGTTGTCGGCCCTGATGGCGCGGCATATGGCATCACCATCTCGCCGCCGGGCGCCGCTGTAAACGTCGTCTGGGTGGGATAGGCAAAGGATATCCCCTCGCGGGCAAAGCTCTCGATGATCGCGATGCCGACATCATGGCGGGCCTGAAACATCTGTTCGACATCATCGCTCTCAATATCGAACACCAGATGGAAATCGAGCGAACTTGCGGCAAAATTGTTGAACCCTGCGCGGATGAATTGCGCGCCGTTTGCTTCAACTGCCGCGCGCAAAATCTCTGGCACGCGTCGCGCCAGGGCAGGGGGCGTTTGATATACAAGCGTCAGAACAAACGTCACGCGCCGGTATAAAGTCAGCGTGTTATTGGTAATTTCCTTTTCCAGCAATTTGCTGTTCGAGATAATCTTCTCTTCACCCGTGAGCGCACGCAGCCTTGTGCTTTTCATGCCGATGACTTCAACACGCGCAGTTGTGTTGTCATACGACACGGTATCACCGCGCCGGAATGGCTTGTCGAAAATGATCGAGATTGCGGCGAACAGGTCGGAGAATATGCCCTGAGCCGCAAGACCAATGGCAATGCCGCCAACGCCAAGCCCGGCAACGAGGCCAGTGACATTGACTCCCAAATTGTCGAGCACCACGATGGCCGCGACAGCAAACAAGACAAAGCTGACAAGCAAGCGGATCAAGACCATCGCGCTTTGTAGCGTGTCATTTTCATGCAAGCCTTCGCCAGCGCGCCGCTCGATCAACCCTAAGATGATTTCACGCAGCCAGATCGCGACTTGCACGACGATGGCGATGGTAAACAATATATCGATAAAATGGGTTAGCGCGGCTGGCGCGCTGGCGATCTGGTTCACCAACTCAATCGACACCATGACACGGAAAAATTTGCTGGTACGCGCAAGGGTCCGCGCGATGATGGATTTCAAATGCGCCCGGTGCTCGCTTTCCCGCGCGATTTTCGACGCGATCCGTTTCAGCCAGCTGAGCGTAAGAAAGACGATGACGGCCGCAGTGATGGCAATGCCAAGTTCGACAGAGTTGCTGTGCACCCAATGCGTCAGCGCCTCCCAATAAGCTTGGAGGCGCGGGCCAATGGATTCGGTTTCAATGCGCGGTAGGGCGGATGCGTGTTGTGCAGTCATGCCCCTTGTTTACGGTCGATGACGACAGTGCACAAGTTCTGCGGTGCGTAGCGGGTGTTATGGGTGTTTGCACCGCATGACTATCAACATGCTTTAGTCATCCAGCAGCAGTGCATCGTTTATCAAGCAGTGCGCCCCATCGGCAACGACTGCGTGTGTTACGGCTATGTCGGCGACGATGTGACCGGGCACATGAAATTCATGTTCTGACAATATGGCCGAGAGCTTACTTGCAAAATCCTGCGTTGTTGGATGGGCAATCTGCATCGACAGGCATATTTGCGCCCCTGAGAAGGTAAGGCTGTGCCACGGGCGTTCATGAATGACGCTGATGTCGGCAGCGGGAACGAGCGTCCGCAATGCGCGCAGTAAGGCACCTGAACCTGCGCGCCCAATCATGTTGGGTGCCGATCGGTTTGGTTGCCATAATTGGACATGAACTGCCGCAATCTCGATTCCATTTCTGGCCGAATTTCACGCCCCATCCTGATGTCCAGCACAAGCCGCGGGTCACCTGCCGCCAAGCGCCCGAATTTTGTGGGTGGCAACTCCTGATCCTTTAAAAACCGTTCAATCTGGCGTGTGATATGCATGCTGCCTCCTGCGTTATTGACTCGGATGGGCTTGCCCGAATCAGTAAGAACAAAGATAGAACAAAGTTGATAGGATAAATCCTACATGTCTAGGAAATTTCCAATTAAACCAGAGGGATGACCATGGAGGAAGAACCCAGAACAGTTTTGGAGCGCCTGATTGCGTAGAATGGCGATGATTTCGCGGGCCTGTCCAAGCTTGTCGGACGAAATCCAACATATATTCAGCAATTTATAAAACGCGGCTCCCCAAAAAAATTGCCTGAGGTGGAGCGTGGCATATTGTCGCGCTATTTCGGCGTCGCAGAAAATATACTGGGCGGACCGACGGCCAATGCGACCAAAACCGGCATTCGCCTCATCCCAAAACTTGCTGTTGGCGCGTCGGCCGGTCCGGGGGCCATTCCTGATCATGAAACGCTTGCCGGCGAGATTGGTTTTGATGAAAAATGGCTGCGCAAGCAGGGGCTAGACCCATCCAAGCTCTCGCTTATTCAAGTGGATGGCGGTTCGATGTCGCCAACGCTGAATCACGGCGATGATATCATGGTCGACAACCGTGTTGCAGGGGCGATGCGCGATGGCATCCACGTTATCCGGCTGGACGATGTGTTGATGGTCAAACGGCTTACCAGCCCCTGAACGGCGGCTGTCAGTGCTGTCTGATAATCCAGCCTATCCGGGGTGGCCAGATGTCGATGGCGCTGCCGTCACCATCATTGGCAGGGTTGTATGGGCGGGGCGGCGGCTCTGAAGGCTTGCCTCTGTTGCACTTGTCCGCCACATAAGCGGGCATGTCGCATGTCACATCCACGCCCGCCAAAACGCCGCCGCTTAAGGCCGCAATCATCCCCGTCACGCCGCTGCAGCAAAACTGCACGCTTTTTTGGTGTACCGAAACCAATAAGGGCGCGTTGGTCGACCCCGGCGGTGATCTCGACAAGTTGAAAGCAGCCGTCGCGCAGACGGGCGTTCAACTGGAAAAATTATTGGTGACGCACGGCCATCTCGACCATTGCGGGCAAGCCGGAATGCTCGCCCAGGAATTGGGCTTGAAAATCGAAGGCCCGCATGAGGACGACCGTTTCTGGATTGAGAAGTTGGACGATGACGGCGCGCGCTATGGCATGGAAGCGCATAGTTTTGAGCCCGACCGCTGGTTGGTTGACGGCGACACCGTGACTGTCGGCAATCTGACGCTCGACGTTATTCATTGCCCCGGTCACACGCCCGGACATATTATTTTCCATCACGGACCCAGTCGCCTTGCGATTGTGGGCGATGTCTTGTTCCAAGGGTCGATTGGCCGCACAGATTTTCCGCGCGGCAATCACGCCGATCTGATTAATGCCATCACGACGAAATTATGGCCGTTGGGCGATGACGTGACTTTCATCCCCGGTCATGGCCCCACTAGCCAGTTTGGTTATGAGCGCCAGCACAACGCCTTTGTGGCAGACGATGTGCTGGCTGCCCGTTGATTTAAAGCGCGGTGTAGACGCTCCACAGGGCCCAGCCGGCTAGACCAAGCAAACTGACCATCGTTGTCAGCGTGCCGACCATCCGGCCCTTGCCAAGCGATCCGCCATCCATGCCCAAGCCATGGGCGAGACGACCGATGATGTAAGCGATGCCAAGGCCCCACAGCCAGTTATTCGTTCCGCTGGTCGCCTCAAGCGCGGCAATCAGAACTAAGACGAAAGGTGCGCTCTCGACGAAATTTGCGTGCGCCCGCATCCGGCGGATGACAAATTCATTGCCGCCATCGCCAATCGAGACGCTCTCTTTTGTGCGTGCCTGGCCGCAACGGATCATCAGCCAGATATTCACTAACGCCGCTCCTGCGGCGATTGTGAGGGTTACGGGTAAACTCAACATATATTCTCTCCCTGTTTGTGCTGGCGTGCTTAACTGCTATCTCTCGGCTTGCAAAGCACCGAAAAACAAGTATAGCGCGCCGCTCACACAGACATGTGCGGATGAATGAGGCTGATTCTGGCGATTGCTTGCCACGACCATCTCTTTCGCCTAGCATGGCATAGAACTTATTGACTTTGAAATGGAACAGGTGCCGAAATGGCTGTCCCCAAAAGAAAAACATCTCCTTCGAAGCGCGGCATGCGCCGCAGCCATGATTCGCTCAAAGTTGCTGCGTATCAAGAATGCGCCAATTGTGGTGAACTGAAGCGTCCGCACCATTTGTGCGATGCTTGTGGTCATTATAATGGCCGCGAAGTGGTGGCAGTCGCCTAATCCTTTTACAGGAGAATAGCTGGTGTCAATGAAACCGCGTATCGCCATTGACGCGATGGGCGGCGATGAAGGTGTTCCTGTGATGATCGCAGGCGCGGCCTTGGCACGTCACCGGCACGAAAGCTTTGAGTTCCTGCTGGTGGGCGATGAGACGCAGATTAAGTCCGCGCTCGACAAGCATCCCAATCTGCGCGCGGCTTCCGAAATCCTGCACAGCGATATTGTCGTCACCCCTGATGACAAGGTCAGCGCTGCCTTACGCAAGGCAAAGACCAGCTCAATGGGCATGGCAATTAACGCGGTGAAATCTGGCGATGCCAGCGCGGCTGTCAGCGGCGGCAATACCGGGGCGTTAATGGCAACCGCCAAGCTTGCCCTGCGCACCATGCCCGGTATCGACCGGCCAGCGCTTTCCGCTTTGCTGCCGACACTGGAAGATACCGATGTGGTGATGCTCGATCTGGGCGCGAACACCGAGTGCGAAGCCAAAAATCTTGTGCAGTTCGCTATCATGGGCGCCGCATATTCCCGTATTATTTTTGGATTTGATCGTCCGCGTGTCCGGTTGTTGAATATCGGGACCGAGGAAATGAAGGGTACAGAATCACTTCGTGATGCGGCCCAGCACCTGCGTGATGCCACTGGGTTGCATATGGATTTCCAAGGTTTTGTTGAGGCTGACAAGATCAACCGCGGTGAATGTGATGTTGTCGTGTGCGATGGCTTCACCGGCAATATCGCGTTGAAATCTATTGAGGGCACCGCGCGCTTTGTAACGGACCTTTTGCGTCGGGCATTCACCAGCTCCATCAGGTCCAAATTTGGGTTCCTTGTGTCGCGACCAGCGACAGAGTTGCTGCGGCATCATCTTGACCCCAACAACCATAATGGCGCGGTTTTCATGGGTTTGAATGGTGTCGTCGTAAAAAGCCATGGCAGCGCGAATATCAAAGGTGTGGCGCATGCAGTCGAGGTCGCGGCCCGGCTCGTTGAAGAGGATATCACGGCACGTATCACGCAAGATCTGGCGCGGGTGCAGGCGGGGTGACTGAAGTCGCTCTTCGCGCCGTTATAAAGGGCACTGGGTCGGCGCTTCCACGCAACCGCGTGTCTAACGCCGATCTTGCGGCGAAAGTTGATACTACTGACGAATGGATCACCGAGCGCACGGGCATAAAGTTCCGACATATTGCAGAGCCCGATGAAACGACATCCACGCTCGCTACGCAAGCTGCGCGCAATGCGCTTGATGCCGCCGGCATGCAGGCAAGCGACATCGATCTCATCATCCTTGCGACCGCAACGCCCGATCAGACCTTTCCTGCATCTGCGACACTGGTGCAGCACGCGCTTGGCTGCAATGGCGGCGTTGCCTTTGATGTGGCGGCGGTTTGCTCTGGCTTTCTGTATGCCTTTTCAGTCGCCGAAAGCATGATCCGCGCGGGATCCGCAACCAATGCATTGGTCATCGGCGCGGAAACTTTCAGCCGTATCCTTGATTGGGAAGACCGCACGACCTGTGTGCTGTTCGGTGATGGTGCTGGCGCCGTTGTCTTATCGGGCGAAGTTGGCATTCGCGGCGCGCTGGCGACGAAATTGCATGCCGATGGCCAACATAATGAATTATTATATGTTGATGGCGGCCCGTCCACCACGGGCACTGTCGGCAAATTGCGGATGAAGGGACGGGAAGTTTTTCGTCACGCCGTAACCAATCTTACCAGTGTTCTTCATGAGGTTCTGGCATCCACCGACCTCACCGCGGAAGATATAGACTGGGTCGTGCCCCATCAGGCAAATGCCCGGATCATAGAGGCAACAGCCAAGAAACTTGCGCTTGATCCAAGCAAAGTGGTTATGACTGTCGACCAGCATGCAAACACATCTGCGGCGTCTGTTCCTCTCGCTCTGGATGTCGCCGTGCGCGACGGACGGATCAAACAGGGTGACATAATCGTTATCGAAGCCATGGGTGGCGGGTTTACATGGGGGGCGTCAATCGTCCGAATGTAGCAAGTTTTACCATATGGTGGTTTTACAACTCTGAATTTTATTGTAAGCCGACGCCAGATCCATCAGAAGTCGCAGGTCCGGAGACGAATATGGTTGATACAGGTACTTTAACTCGCGCCGATTTGGCCGAGATGCTTAACCGTCAGATAGGTTTGTCGCGTGCAGATTCCGCCGCGATGATTGAGTCCATACTTGATCATATGACCTCTGCATTGCTAGGCGGTGACAATGTTAAAATTTCTGGTTTCGGAACCTTTGTTCTTCGGGACAAGGGGCAGCGCATTGGGCGCAACCCGAAAACCGGTGTTGAAGTGCCAATCACGCCGCGCAGAGTGCTTACATTTCGGGCCAGCCAAGGCATGCGACAAAAGGTAAAATAACAGTCTATGCGCGAAAAATCGGCCGACGCCTTTCGAACAATTGGTGAAATGGCAGAGGCCTTGGGCGTTCGCGCGCATATATTGCGGTATTGGGAAGAGCAGTTTCCGATGCTGAAGCCGCTCACGCGCGCTGGCGGTCGGCGCCTGTATCGCCCTGAAGATGTCGCTTTGCTGCATAACATTCATCGCTTGTTGTATAGCGAAGGCTACACGGTCAAAGGCGCACGGCGCTTTTTGACAGTGGGTGAAGCCCATATTGTAGCGCCCGCAGCTTTAGACGCGCCTGCGCCCTTTACCTCAGCGCCGGTTTTTGACGTAGCAGCGCTCCGCGCTGTGCGCGATCGTCTCGCGGCAGCTTTGGCCGCAGCCTGATTAATCCATATTTCGGGCGTAGACCAAGTCGCGGAAAGGCACTTGCCCAACCATGAACACGGTTTCGCCAATAGCCGCAAAGCCGGCCCGTTCATAAAAGCCGATGGCGCGGACATTTTTTTCGTAGACGGACAGCAGTAGACGTTTCGCCCTGCGTTTCTCGGCCACCGCGAAAACGAGTTCTAACAGTCCTTTGCCGTTCCCGCTGCCCTGCCATGGACCCAGCAAATAGATTCGTTTCAGTTCGATGTCGCAATCTTGCTGCAACTCACGATGTGCAGCTGGCGTGATCATGGCGTAACCAACCGGCGCGCCCAGCGGGGTTTCGCCCATCAATATATCGGTAGCCGGATCGCAGAGCGCCTGTGCGTAATATTCGGCGCTATGTTCTTGCCGCAAATGTTGCATCATCGGTTGGCCGGGATGGTCAAAGGCGAAGGTTGCCATGAAAGTTGCCGCGCCAAGATAAGCGAGCGCTTCTGCATCACCAACATCTGCATCGCGCCAAATAACCGGCGTCATTCGTCTTCGGGTCCAAGGTCGGGGTCAAGATCGCGTGGACGGATAAAATGTGTGAGATGCCCGCACCGGCGATCGACGTCCGCCCAGTGCGCGATGTTCAGCTCCATCCGCGCGATAGCTGCGGTGGGATATTTCTCCCACACCAGATCGCGCAAGGGTGATGTGCCATCGTCAGGGCACAGGCCGAATACCAAGTCTTCGAGCCCGGGATTGTGCCCGACCATCAGCAGGTTTTTATGTTCGTCGGCCTGATCGCGCAGCACATCCATTAATGTCGCGGAGGACGCTAGATAAATCCGGCGGTCCCAGTTTGGATCCACCTGCGCGCTCGCTCCCTTAACGAACTCGTCAATCGTTTCAATCACCCGTACGGCGGGGCTTGCAACCACATGATCGAAGGTCAGGCCATTGCGTTTTACCCAAATGCCCATCGTCAAGGCCGCCTTTTCGCCGCGTTTGTTTAGCGGGCGGTCGAAATCGCGCGGTACGGCGTCATCCCAACTCGACTTTGCGTGGCGAAACAAGGTGAGGGTCAATGTCAAATCGGGTTGCTCTCTTCCAACTGGTTCCCCACCTCCTGCCGCAAATTTGTGTCAGACGAAAGTCCAGATTTTACGGAACGGGCGGCTTCTTCCAAGGTGACGCGGCGAATGGGCGTGCCGGGCGGGAAAGCAGACAAAAGCCTGCTAGGCACTGCCGATGACAAAAGCACGAAATACCCCTTGTCACCTGCGCTGCGGATAAGGCGACCAAAGGCCTGCGCCATTTTTGCGCGAATGATCCGGTCATCAAAATCAATACCGCCATTTTTCAGGCGTCGTGCACGGTGCAAGATATCCGGACGCGGCCAGGGAATTTGTTCCATGATCACCAGCCGCAGCGAATGTCCCGGAACATCCACCCCGTCGCGCAATGCGTCGGTTCCAAGCAAGCTGGCATGTGGATCGTCCCGGAAGATATCGACTAAGGTTCCCGTGTCGATGGGGTCGACATGCTGCGCATAGAGAGGCAGGCCATCACGCGCCAAGCGGTCAGCGATACGGGCATAGGTTGAACGCAACCGCCTTATGGCTGTAAACAGGCCAAGCACACCGCCGCCTGACGCAGTGATCAACGCGGCATAGGCACCGGCCAACGCGGCAGGGTCGCCCTTTTTGACATCGGTGACGATCAGCACCTCCGCCTGCGCGGTGTAATCAAACGGGCTGATGGCGGAGAAATGCGTGGCTGGCTTTTCAAGATGTGCAGCGCCCGTCCGCGCTTCCGCATTTTTCCAGTCGCCGCCACTGCGCAAGGTGGCCGATGTTGCGAGCACGCCATGGCTTGGCTTAAGGACGATTTCGGCCACGGGTTTCATGGGGTCAAGCCAGCGGCGGTGCATGCCGATGTCGATTTCGCGTCCTTCAAACCGTTCAATGCCAAGCCAGTCGACATATTCGGGGTCAACCGGGCCAACGGCGCGGGCCAACATGGATATCCATGCACGCAATGTGTCAATGCGCCAGCTAAGACTTGCCGTTGCCCCCTCAACGCGCGCGCGCGCGCTGCCATCGAGCCAATCGGGCGGATCGGCTATCATGTCCTCCAACCGCTGCCCAAGCACCGTCAGCGGCCTTGCCAGAGCCTCCAGCGCGATGGCAGCATCTGCCGCCGCGTCGACAACGCCAGCGTCGGGATCAGCAAGTTCCGTTTCCAGCCCATAGCCGCTTTCGGTGGCGTTGGTTTCGTCGCGGGCAAATACCATCGCGCGGATTGCGGCAAGCAAGCGTTCCACAGGGCCAGACGGTGTGCCTTCGCCCAAGCGGGCAAGCCAGCCTTCGCCGGGCAAGGCTTCGGCAGCGACGCGCGCCATCTCAATGGCAAGGCCGCCTTCTTCATCATAAGATGCCACATCGGCCAAGCGCGCCGAAAGCCCGCGCCGCCGCCCCCGTGCTTTGCCTTCGGGGCCAATGACCCAGCGGCGCAGCTCAATGGTCTCTTGCCCTGTCAGCGCGGCGGCGAACATGGAATCTGCGGCATCAAACAAATGATGGCCTTCATCAAAGATGATGCGGCTTGGCCGGTTTTGTTCGTCACGGCCACGCGCGGCGTTGACCATCATCAGCGCATGGTTGGCAATGATAATCTCGGCCTGAACCGACGAACGCGTGGCGCGTTCAATGAAGCATTTTTTATAATGTGGGCATCCGGCATAAATGCATTCGCCCCGCCGGTCGGTCAAAGCGGTCGAGCCATTGCGCCGGAATAAGGTCGGCAGCCAACCGGGCAAATCGCCGCCGATCATATCGCCATCATGCGAATAAGCCGCCCAGCGCGCCACCAGATGCGCAAGGATTGCCGCATGTCCGGCAAAGCCGCCTTGCAAAGCATCCTCCAGGTTCAGCAGGCACAGATAATTTTCGCGCCCCTTGCGCACCACAACCTTGGATTTGAATGTCTCATGGTCGGGGTAAAGGCGCTTCGCCTCGCGCACCAACTGCCGCTGGAGCGCTTTGGTAAAGGTGGAAATCCACACCGTTTCGTCGGCGGCGGTCGCCCAAAGGCTTGCGGGCGCCAGATAGCCAAGCGTCTTGCCAATGCCTGTGCCAGCCTCAGCCAGCAGCATATTGGGTTCGCCCTTGCGCGTACGCGGCGCGAAAATTTGCGCTGCTGCTTGCGCGAAATCCCTTTGCCCTTGGCGCGTCTCGGCAGAACCGCCGACGAGCGACGCGAGCCTTTCCTGCACCGCGTCAGCCGCAAGCGTTACCACGCGGGGCGGCGTGCGGGGCGGGGCTTCTTCCCATTCGGGCAAGCGGCTGAACAGCCATCGTTCGGGACGCTCGGGCTTTTTAAGCTGCGCCAATACCAGATTTGCCCACGGCCAGCGCAGCCGCATGAGTGCTTGTGCTGAATCCCAAGCGCCTTCGCGTTCGGCCCATGCCGCATCGCCCAGCACCGATAGCAATGCCTGCGTCGCCACAAGCAGGAACGGCGGAACTTCCTGATCGGTTGCCGGTGCAGTCAGGCCCAAGGCCTTCGCCAAACCTTTGGGTGTGGGCACAGCAAACCGCGCGGGATATATAAAAGCGTATAACTCCAAAACGTCGAGGCCCGACAAATCAGCATAGCCAAGCCGCTGCGCAACCAAGGGCGCATTCAGCATGATCATTGGCGTTTCTGCCGCACGACCGGCTGCCTCGCCCTTGCCAATTGTTTTTACAGGCCCGTCACTGGTGCCCATCCAAATACCGGCATGGCTTGCATGGAGCGCAGGAAAGGCTAGGGGGGTTTCCATTAGCCCTGATAGGCGTATTTGGAACGAAAGAGCAACACGTGACTGACCTTCGCGATATAGCAATGGCATCAAAAGCCTGGCCTTATGAAGAGGCGCGGCGTTTGTTGAAACGCTATCCCAATGGCAAGGCGCAGGGTCAGGCGATTATTTTCGAATGTGGCTATGGTCCATCCGGCCTGCCGCACATCGGAACTTTCAATGAAGTGCTGCGTACGACGATGGTGCGCAACGCATTTCAGGCATTGTCCGATGCACCAACACGGTTGATCGAGTTTTCGGACGATATGGACGGCCTGCGCAAGGTTCCGGACAATGTGCCGAACCATGCGATGCTCACCGAACATTTGGGCAAGCCCTTGTCGCGTATCCCCGACCCGTTTGAAAAGTTTGAGAGCTTCGCTGCGCATAACAACGCAATGCTGCGAGACTTTCTCGACCAGTTCGGTTTTGAATATGAGTTCATCTCGTCCTCGTCGCAATATGAAAGCGGGGCGTTTGATGATGCGTTGAAAAATGTGCTGCGCAATTATCAGGGCATATTGGACATCATGCTGCCGACCTTGCGCAAAGAACGCGCCGCCACCTATTCGCCTATTTTACCCATCAGCGAAAAGACCGGCATTGTGCTTCAGGTGCCCGTCGAAGTCGTGGATGCCGAAGCTGGGCTTGTCCGCTTTGACGACGATGGCGACATGGTGACGCAGTCGGTCTTGGGCGGCAAGTCAAAGCTGCAGTGGAAGGTCGATTGGGCGATGCGCTGGGTCGCATTGGGCGTCGATTATGAAATGTACGGCAAGGACCTAACCGACAGCGGCGTGCAGTCGGGTAAGATTGCGCGTGTTCTTGGCGGCCGGCCGCCCGAAAGCTTGATTTACGAAATGTTCCTCGACGAAAAGGGCGAGAAGATTTCCAAGTCCAAGGGCAATGGCCTCGCGCTTGAAGACTGGCTGAAATATGGCACCGAAAACAGCGTTGCCTTTTACGCCTTTCGCGAACCCAAAAGCGCAAAGCAACTGCACTTGGGCGTAGTTCCCAAGGCCGTGGACGAATATTTCCAGTTCCGCGCGCAATGGCATGAACAGCCGGTTGAAAAGCGCTTGGGCAACCCCGTGCACCATGTCCACAATGGTAAAGTGCCAAGCGGGCAGCCACCGGTCACGTTCGGCCTGTTGCTGAACCTTGTTGGCGTGATGGGTGCAGGCGCGACCGAAGAACAGGTTTGGGCCTATCTTGGCAATTATGCCCACAATGTCTCGCCGGAAAACGCGCCTGAACTTGCGGAACTTATTCCAATCGCTTTGGCCTATAACCGGGACTTCGTTGCGCCGACCTTGCAAAAGCGCAAGCCCGCGGGCGTTGAGATTGCAGCCTTGCAGGCGCTTGATGCGCGGCTTGCCGCATTGCCTGCCGAGGCAACGGCGGAAGACATTCAAAACATCGTCTATGAAATCGGCAAAGAGGGCGGATTTGAAAATCTGCGCGATTGGTTCAAGGCCTTGTACGAAACGCTTTTGGGCTCAAGCGCTGGCCCGCGCATGGGCAGCTTCATCGCGCTTTATGGCTTGGCCAACAGCCGCACTTTAATTGCAGAGGCGCTTGCATGACAACCATTGCGGCGCGCCTCTATCACGATGGTAAGGCCGCGCAGGAAATCCACCTAAGCAAGCCGATACCGCACATCACGCGGCCCAATGATTTTATCTGGATCGGGTTGCACGAACCCGATGATATCGCGCTTAAGCGGGTGCAGGACCATTTCGGTCTTCACCCTTTGGCGGTCGAAGACGCGCTTGATCCGAAGCATTTGCCGAAAGTTGACGTATATGGGGATCATCTTTTTCTGGTCATCCGCACACCGCAATTGGCGGGTGACAAGATTATCTACGGCAACACTGCCATTTTTATGGGACGGCAGTTCATCATTACCGTGCGCCATGGGTCAGAGCGGTCGCACAGTCCCGTTCGGGATCAGCTTGAGGCGACACCGTGGTTGTTGCGGCAGGGTGCGGATTATGTCCTCCACGCCATTTTGGACTTCATCGTTGATGGCTATGGTGACTTGGTCGATGTGATGGAGGAAAAGGTGCTTGTCATGGAAGAGCGCGCGATCGACAATTTCCTGCGCTCCGCCGAAACCAGTCGCATTTTCATGCTGCGCCGCGAGCTGTTCCGTTTGCAACGGATATTGGGACCAACCGAAGATTTGGCCAGCCGCTTTATCAACCTTGAACTGCCGCAGGTGGACGCGAACATTTATCCTTATATGCGCGACCTGCTCGACCATATTCGGCGCTTGGTTTACCGCATTGAGGGGCTGCGTGATACGCTGACCTCCGTCATCGAAACAAGCGGGCTGTTGGAGCAACAACGGCAGGGGGTAATTACCCGTCAGCTCGCCGCATGGGCCGCGATCCTTGCCGTGCCGACCGCGATTGCGGGTATTTATGGTATGAACTTCGCACATATGCCTGAACTGAATTGGGAATATGGCTATTTTCTGATTGTCGGTGTCATGGCGAGTATTTGCCTAACATTATATGTGAAATTCAAACGATCAGGCTGGCTGTAATCTAGCGGACAACCTGCGCGAGGACATCGCGGTAATTGGGTGACACTGTCATCCGAGGATAAAAGCCGCCAGTGCCGAGCAAGCGGTGCGTCGCTGCTAAATTATAGCAGGGCACGCCCATGAACAGATGATGTTCGCTGTGATAATTGACCCAATAAGGCGCGACCGTCATGCGGGCAATGACTCCGGCTTGCGTAGTCCGTGCGTGGGTGAACGGATCCCCACTACCCGTTGGCGTACAGGCATGCTCCGCGATGTTGCGGATACGCAGGAACAATTGAAAAGTCGTCGCGAGTGCGGTGAGCCAAAGCAAAAATGGTACCCAACCCCAGACGACCAAAGATATCGCCAGCAAGATTGCCTGCACGATCAGAAACCGCCCCACTGTGCGCGCGGTCGTCTTTGCGCCGTCGCCGCTTTCGGAGGTCAGCATAAATTGCGCACCGCGCAAGGCCACCGCGAATTGCGCGCGGCGTTGCTTGTAAAAAGTCTGCCCCGTCAGATCACGGATGAACTTGCGACGCAGGCTGTCGTGGCTGGTCGGGAACGGCGCGGATAAAGCGAGGTCGGGGTCCTCGGCCTGCTGGGTGAATTTGTGGTGCGTCAGATGATAAGCGCGATAGGCATGCAAATCGCTCCCCGTTGCCGCGCCTGTTGGCCATTGGCCGAGCCAGTTGTTGGTCTTGCGGTCGGGGTGCAGCAGACCATGCGCGCCATCATGCATCAGGATCGAAAGCCCCAATTGCCGGCCGCCGAGGATGGCCAGCACAAAGGGCGTCACCAAAAGACCAGCGCGCCAATCATAGGC
Source organism: Sphingorhabdus sp. (assembly GCF_029865925.1). Lineage (GTDB taxonomy): Bacteria > Pseudomonadota > Alphaproteobacteria > Sphingomonadales > Sphingomonadaceae > Sphingorhabdus_B. Next base: position 391 of record NZ_JARXAI010000078.1, on the reverse strand, counting down.
CCATGCCGCCGCGCCGCCAAAGGTGGCAAGCCCAACAACCATCCAGCCATGCAGCACAAGCCATATCCCACGCCAACGCGACAGCGTGGTAATCGCGCGCCAATCCTCTGCGGCGAAAACTTCGCGCGGGTTGGCTGCCTTCACAGCCGGCATGATGCGGCACTTTTCATAAGGGCAATATAGCGCGCCATGCGGGGGTCCGCAAACGCGCTATGCCACTGCCTGTGCAACGAAGTTGGCCATCTGCGCTTGGGCCTTGCGCGACTCGCTGAAGCTAAAGATCGGCCAGTCGTGCATCATGCCCGAAAGCTCCGTAACCTCCACCGAAGGCAGCTTGGCTTTTAGCGCGCGCGAGTCTGTTACCAAGATATCATCGCCGCCGGCAAAGGCC
>NZ_JARXAI010000065.1 GCF_029865925.1 Sphingorhabdus sp. | reverse complement strand
TGTGGACAAGGCAAAGACCGTGTTCTTCGTTAAGCGTTCCATGGGCGGCGTTGGCTATGCTGGCGTCGACAATGATGTGTTCTACATGGATCAAACCATGATGCTTCTCGCCGATGCGAAGAAGATGTGCGAAGACATTGTTAAGTCCTTGCAGCATTAAGGACTGCTTACTGCACGCGTCGTTCCAGCGAAAGTTGGAGCCTATTTTGATCGTCAGCCGAAGCTGATAGTCAAAATGGCTCCAAGGCTTCGCTGGCACGACGATAGTTTTTAAGGGACGTTGCGCATGCGTAAATTGGGGTTGATTGGCGGCTTGAGCTGGTATTCGACTGAGCTCTATTACGCCCGGATCAACAGACAGGTTCTTCTGCGTACGAACGGTAGCTGCAACGCCCCTCTGCTAATTGAGAGCCTCAATTTCTGCGATGTCGGCAAAGCGACCACATCAGAGGATTGGAACCATGTCGCTGATGTTCTTACAGCGTCTGCCCGCCGTCTGGAGCAGGCTGGTGCCACAGCGCTTCTAATCTGCGCAAACAGCATGCACAAAGTGTTCGACGCGGTTGCAGCTACTATCACTATCCCGGTCATCCACATTGCCGATTCCGTCGGGGAAAAGATGAAAGCCGATGCTGTGTATTCCGCAGCTTTGCTCGGTACAGGGAATGTCATGGCTGAAAACTGGTATCGCCAGCGGCTTGTTAAGCATGGTGTTTCCTTGTTGCCCGCTGAAATGGATGATGTGAACGATCTTGAACGCATCATCTATGATGAGCTTATGCACGGCATCGTGAAGCGGGATTCCGAGCGCGCTTTAAAGACAATCATCACTGAAATTGATCAGCAGGGCATTAAATCGGTTGTGCTGGGCTGTACGGAACTGAGCATGTTGGTGGACACCAAAGCCAATGTCCTGCCGATTTACGACAGCGCGGAAATCCACGCTGATGCAGGCGTTGACTGGATACTCGGGGACGCAGACTAATCCTACTTGGCATTTCCTATCGTCTGGGGCATGCTGTTTCCATGAGGATGAGGGACCTGATATTCGCCAGCGCTGCTTTATGCGCGCTTTTTCAACCTGCTTATGCAAAAACGATCTTGGTCATGCCCGGCAACGGCGCGCAAGAGCGCTTGCAGGAGGCACTGATTGTGGCCGAACCGGGCGACATTGTGGAGCTTGGTGCGGGCAGATTTGCCCTAACTGACGGCTTGTCGCTGGATGTGGACGGTGTCACGTTAAAGGGGCAGGGCGGTGTTGAAACCACGCTTGATTTTTCGGGTCAGCAAGGTGCGGGTGAGGGGCTTTTGGTTACCTCAGACAATGTTGTCCTTCGTGAATTCGCTGTCGAAAACAGCAAGGGCGATGGGATAAAATCCAAAGGCGCTGACCGGATCATCTATTATAAGCTGCGCGTCGAATGGACAGGCGGCCCCAAGACGTCAAATGGTGCCTATGGAATTTATCCGGTAGAAAGCAAAGATGTCCTGATCGATTCCGTATTGGTACGCGGTGCGTCGGACGCCGGCATTTATGTCGGGCAATCGCGCAATATCGTTGTGCGTAATTCAACGGCTATTGAAAATGTTGCTGGTATCGAGATTGAAAACAGCTTTGATGCCGATGTACATGACAATATCGCAACCCATAATACGGGTGGCATTCTGGTGTTTGACTTGCCCAATTTGCCGCAAATGGGCGGGCATAATGTCCGTATTTTTGGCAATACCATCGTCGATAACATGACACAGAATTTCGCGCCAAAAGGCAATATTGTCGCCAATGTGCCTACCGGAACCGGCGTGATGGTGATGGCCAATCGCAATGTGGAAATTTTCGACAATGTCATCGGGGAAAACGGCACGACGAACATCATGGTCGTGGGTTATCGTTTTCCGTTTGAAGATCCCAAATATGACCCGACCCCGCGGGCGGTCGTGATTTGGGATAACCAGCACAGTCGCGCGGGGTGGGCGCCTCAGTTCCGTGGGGGCACCGAAATCGCAGCGGCATTGGGCGGCAGCTTTCCCGCTATATTCTGGGATGGTGCCGGCGGCGCGGACTTTCGCCCAATCATTCAGGATGATGTCATGGCCCTGTCGCTTGGCCTATCTGATCTAAATGCGGACACGGCAACCGCGCAGCCGGTGCCATTGGCACGCTCAGTATCGCGTCCTGCATCCTTACCAGCGATTAAATTGCCGGAAACGATGGAAGCTATCGTCCGTTAATGCGGCTGTTACTGCCATTTCTGGCATGTTTTGTCGCTGCAGTGGCAACGTCCGCGGCACCGGATAATGTTTCCGATGCCGCGGTTACGGCGACGCTTAACCCATCGACATTGTCGGACCTCGGTTTTTTTGACGGCAGTGCGGCAAAGCAATCTAACAGGCTTATTCCGTATGAACTGCGCACGCCGTTGTTCAGTGATTATGCTACTAAGCAGCGGTTTATGTACCTTCCTGCAGGAGCAAGCGTCACGGCGGACAAAGACGGGCGGCTTATCTTCCCCGTTGGCACCGCCTTAATCAAAAGCTTTGGTTACGCTGCCGCATCTGGGGGCTTGGACATTATCGAAACCCGCGTGCTGTTGCACAAAGCGTCAGGGTGGGTGGCGTTACCTTATGTCTGGCGCGCCGATGGGTCTGATGCAGACTTACGCATCGGCGGGACGCGCGTGCCCGTTACGTTCGAACATGCTGGCACGACTTCATCGATTAACTACGGCGTCCCAAACAAGAACCAGTGCAAGCAATGTCATTTGGTCGCAAACGACATCATGCCCATTGGCCCGGTGTGGCAAAATTTGGAGTTCCCCCGAAAGGGTGATCGGCAACGGTTGTCAAAAATGGTGCCGTCATTAACCCGACTTCAGCCTTTTGCGCGATGGGACGCAAGCGACGAAGGAACCTTGGACGATAAGGCAAAGCAATATCTCAAGGTGAATTGCGGCCATTGTCACGCGCCACAGGGCTCGGCCAGCAATAGCGGGCTGTTTCTGGATGGTTCGGCGCGCAGCCCAGTTGCCTTGGGCATTGGTAAACGGCCTGTGGCAGCGGGCAGGGCAAGTGGTGATCTTGATTTTATCATTGCACCAGGACGCCCCGACCAATCTATTCTCGTTGCGCGCATGGAAAGCACCGACCCTGGCATAGCCATGCCTGAACTTGGCCGCTCAACTGTCCATAAAGAGGGCGTCGGCTTGCTACGCGACTGGATCGCTGCAATGCCGCAAGAAAGTCACTGACGCATTAACCGTTTCAGCTGATACTGATCGCCAGTCCACCCCTCAAACACGGCATCAATGCCGGGATGATGGATTGGACCCTGTTTATGATCCGGCAACAGGTTTTGCTGGCTGACATACGCAATGTAGCTGCTCTCCCCATTTTCGGCGAACAGATGATAAAAGGGCTGCTGTTTCTCAGGGCGCACCGCCTCGGGTATGGACTGATACCATTCTTCGCTATTCGCAAAGACAGGGTCGATGTCGAACACCACCCCTCGAAAATCAAAGATCCGGTGGCGCACGACGGCGCCAATGGAAAATGCGGCTTCAGCGATTTCAGGGAGGGGAATTTCATCGTTCATATTTGCAATATCATATCTTCCGATGCGCAAATCAACCTTGAAGCTTGGCAAAGTGAAAAACTTCAGTTAATGGCCCCGCTCTGTCTCAGGGGCGCGCCGTTTTTTCGGTAATGACCAGCCTCTTGGATCTGCGGAGAGATGGCTGAGTGGTCGAAAGCACCGCACTCGAAATGCGGCGTGCCGGTGACGGTACCTAGGGTTCGAATCCCTATCTCTCCGCCAATTACAAGTTAAATTCGTGCATTTTTGGAAGAAATTGGACCTATCCCACCACTTATCCCACCACTTCAGCGAAAGCAACAAGCTTGCTTGGTTACTTTGTTATGGCTGTGGTTGTTCGCAAAGTAACGCTTCACCTGTGACTTGAGCGCCCTCGGCCCAATCCAACCCCTGCGCTACAATATACAAACCGTTTCCGCCCAACTTTGAAACTTCTTTCGTTGCTTTGTTGAAGGTGCCTTTAAGCTTATTGGGTCCGAGGCTCTTTCGGACTGAAATTAGGCCAAGAAATTTGCACGTTGACCGTTGGCTCTCGCTTACAATTCTGACGCCGGATGTTTCCAAGGGCTTAGCAGACAACGATGTGACCGAGTACAATGTTACAAAAGACACGAACGCTAACAACAAACGCATACCGATATTCCCTAACTGCCATTCTATGAACCGCTATTGCGATGAAGCTCCAGATCAAAGGAGGATATAACATGGGCAGCAATGAAAGCCAGCTATCGTCGGCTTGGAACCGAAATGTACAGAATTGATATGGAGTGTAGCGCGTCGGTAACGCATAGAATTTACGCGCATGTTCAGATAATGCGAGAAGACTGATGCGCTCTGTGTCAGATGGATCACGCGCGCCTTTAGACGCCATACCGCGCCGTCATATCTCGGGAATGCCGCACGAAACCAAAAACGCATACGTCTCGTCATAAAACGCTGGCGGTCGAGTGGGGCCCTTTGCGTCGCCGCGCGGCACGAACACGATCAGACCCTGCCTCGCCCGCGTAAGGAGGATCCAACACGTACCTATGTCCGAAATTGCCCGTTGTAGGTGCACACCAGCCGAACTCGCTGTCCGGCGAACTGGGCGAGGATGCCTCTCTTGCACAGCGGGACGTCGCACAGGAACGACTGGCCCACTCTGGTTAGCTGATAGTCGCGGCAGTCGAGCCATGCCCCTACATACCCATGGTTGCGTGTCGCTCATTCGAACGGCAATCGGTGTCGGAAATCCGCCTTCGCTTGTCTAGCGGCGCTTCCCCACACTAGGTCGCGCGCCTGCCGCAATCGAGGCTGTTGTTTGCAAAGACCGGTCCCCTTCTAAACCGAGAATTATTTTTAATTTACAACATCTGGTATGGTGTTAAACCCATAAAGACTTGGCGCACGCACGTGATTATTCCTTATAGCACGGATCGTTTTTTATGGCGCTAATACCCCGTAACGTCCCATCATTTCCCGCTAACTCTGTTTTGCGCGGGGGGCGGCTGACAAAGAGGAAGGGCCAAGTGGGTGGCCTGTCGCCCCATATCTGTGCTCTGTCTTCGGGTGCTTCATTGGCAGCAGTTGCGGCAGTAATAGCTTTGGGCGGCGGGCTGCTGCTGGCGCCAATGGCGTCTGCGCAAACAGTTCTGTCGGGTGCGCAAACCACCACCAGAACTCTCACCGGAACACCTTTAGTGGTCGTTACAGATAACACCTTCAGCGTTGTGACCACGACCACCGGGGGGTCGGCACTTGTTCTTAACGGCACAAACGGAACAAGTCTTACCGACAGTTTCAGCTCGACGATCACAGGCGCCACGGACGGCATTGAAGCCAGCAACAGTGGCATCGGCGCGCTGTCGGTGACCACGAC
>NZ_JARXAI010000025.1 GCF_029865925.1 Sphingorhabdus sp. | reverse complement strand
GTGTTCGGTGACGCCAAAATGACCACAGCCCTCCTCGATCGACTTACGCACCACTGCCACATCCTTGAGACCAGGAATGACAGCTTCCGCTTCCGCGCCAGTGCCGCAGCGCCCAAAAACAGAAAGGAAAAACCAACCTCTTGACCCAAAACCCGCAACGCGGGATATGACAACCACCCGGGTCAATTCTCAGTGAAAATAACGGGTCACTTCTCAACGACAATCAACACTCAGTCTGCAGGCCTCGGCTACATGGGTCGACGCCAACATCACCACCGACTTGTGCAAATTCGCCAACCCTACGCTGGACTGTTCGCTGTCCAACGCCAACGGCGACCCTAATTCAACGACCGCCCCTGCGGGCACAAGGTTTCCCAATTCGCCCCGCTTCAAGGCGGCTGCGACTGGCCGCTACGAATTCGACCTCGGCGTCTTCGAGGCGAGCCTGCAGGGCTCGCTGCTGCATCAGACCTCATCACAGCCCTCCGTCGACACCGCAGAGGCCGCGCTGCTGGGTACGCAGACTGCCTACACCACGGTCGACCTCTCGGCCGGCCTCAGGCGCGACCGCTGGTCGCTCACGCTCGCGGCGCAAAATCTTTTCGACGAGCGTGGCCAACAGGTCCGCACTGCCAGCTGCGCCATCGCGCTTTGCGGGCCTAGTGCCATACAGGTCTTCCCCATCCGCCCGCGCCTAATTTCCCTCCGCCTTGCCTGGCGTTACTAGGACTACCCATGAGCCTCCTTTCCCGGATTTTCCTCGCGCTGGCCCTACTCGCGCAGTTTGCAGAACCAGTTACTGCCGCCGATTCCAGCCCGCGGCTGGTCCTCATCACGCTCGACGGCGTTCGCTGGCAGGACGTGTTCCGGGGCCCGGATCCGGTGCTGACGGAAAACAGCCACTACACCCACGAAGATCTGAAGGAATCAGTACAGAAGGCCTGGATCGAGGTCCCTGACCGCGGGGCGGCCCTAATGCCATTCCTGCACGAGGCGGCGCGGACTGGCGGAATTCTCTTCGGCAACCGCGACAAGGGCGAATGCATGAAAGTCGTCAACGACATGTGGTTCTCCTACCCCGGCTACAACGAGATCTTGACCGGAAGGCCCGACAACCGCATCACCAGCAACGACAAGATCTACAACCCCAACGTCACTTTTTTGGAATGGTTGAACCGTCAGCCCGGCTTCGAGGGCCAAGTCACAGCATTCGGCACTTGGGACGTGTTCCCGTACATAATCAACGACAAGCGCAGCGGCGTGCCAGTCAACGCCGGCCTCGGGAACCGCTTTCCAACAGACACCCTCACTGCCCGGCTAGCGCTTCAAACTCTGCGCAAGTCCAAGCCGCGGGTGCTTTATATCGGTATGGGCGATACCGACGAGCTCGCCCATGCTGGCAACTACGAACAGTATCTAGCCGCCGCCAACCGCACCGACGATTTCATACGCACGATCTGGGAAACCATTGAGGCGGATCCGGTCATGCGTGGCAAGACTACGCTCATTGTCACCACCGACCATGGCCGTGGTGAAGCCGCGGATGAGACCTGGACCGAGCATTCCAGTAAAACTTACCTCGAAATGTACCCGACCTATTTGCGCGACTATACCAAGACAGGTATCATTGGCTCCGATGCCATCTGGTTCGCGGCCATCGGTCCTGGCGTCAAACCTGGCTCCCCGCCGGCTTCGAAGAACGTTACCGCAGTTGGCGCCTGCGCCACCCAGAGCCAGATAGCAGCCAGCGCGTTGTCGGCACTTGGCATAGACTGGCGCCGTTTCGATCGCAACGCCGGTATGCCGCTGCCGCAATTCGCTCCCTAAGCGCTACAGAGAGCGTGCGGGCATACTTTGACAGGGTCCTGTCAGACTAAAATTGCAGGCGGGGTTCGGCGCTGGTAAAACGGTGAAATGACCATGCCCGCCAACCCGTTTCGTTGTTTCAATTCGTCGCCAGAGGTGATCCGGCTCGTGGTCATGATGTATGTACGGTTCCCGCTCAGCCTGCGGAACGTCGAGGATCTGTTGTTCGAACGGGGCATCGACATTTGTCACGAGACAGTGCGGCTGTGGTGGAATCGGTTTGGTCCGCTGTTTGCGGCAGAAATCCGTCGCCAGCGCCAATGCCGAATGCGGGGTTTCCGGCATTGGCGCTGGCACGTTGACGAGGTGTTTGTGAAGATCAACGGCGAGCACCATTATTTGTGGCGAGCGGTCGATCACGAAGGCGAGATCCTGGAAAGCTACGTTACCAAAAAGCGCGATAAAGCAGCGGCTTTGGCCTTTCTGAAGAAGGCTCTGAAGCGTCACGGTCGGGCCGAGACGATCGTTACTGACGGACTCCGATCATACCCCGCCGCGATGCGCGAACTCGGCAACGGTGATCGCCGCGAGATGGGTCGCTGGATGAACAACCGGGTCGAGAACTCGCATCTTCCATTCCGACGACGAGAGCGGGCGATGCTGCGGTTCCGGCGGATGAAATCGCTGCAGAAATTCGCCTCGGTGCACGCCTCGCTGCACAACCATTTTAACTCGGAACGTCACCTCGTCAACCGCGAACCCTACAAGGCCCGTCGCTCAGTCGCCCTGGCCGAGTGGCAATCGCTCGCCGTCTAAAGTCGATGTTGTGGGCCCTAGTGCGCCAATCGGAGACGAGTGGCGATTAAACTGACAGCACCATGGAGGGTGCTATCACCTTAGCTTTGCTATTACATCCCCGAACAGCTTATCATCACTGGGTAAATCCTTCGGCGTCACCAAAGGCTTGGAAACCCAAGTTTCATTGATAAGATCGCGCCAGGTGATGTTATTGTTGGTACCGTTCCCGCCCCACGAACCGCAGCCGAGCGAAAAGGTTTGGCGCATCCCGTTCCACAAATTGCCACTGTTCGATGCCGCTTGCGGCTGATTAACCATCACGCGGCTCGTGCGCGTGGCATTGGCCAGTTTCATGATGTTGGCATCTGATCGGGAATAGATGCCACAGCTATGACCCTGTCCCTGATAGGCTTGGATCGCGTTTGTGAGGAAGATCGCTTCGTCGATGTCTTTCGCACGGTACAGTGCCATCGTCACTGTCATCTTCTCGCCAGAAAAGGGATGATCTGCACCATAGCCAGTTTCGGGAACGATAAAGAATTGCGTTCCATCGGGGATATTGAAGCCTGCAAAATCGGCAATGAACTGAGGCGTCTGCGCCACAACCTTGGCATTGATATGGCCATCTTCCCAAAGCACGTTCTGCAACTTCGCTTTCGCGTCCGCACCAAGGATATGTCCACCCTTGGACTGCAACTTGGCAAGCATTTCGTCATAAATTGCGTCGAGCAGGATCACCGCATTATCCGATGAACAGCTTGCAGCAAGATCAAGCGTTTTTGACATGCGGATTTTTTCTGCGGCATCATCAAGATCTGCGGTATCGTCTACGGTGATCACCGCATTGCCCGCACCAACACCTAGAGCCGGCGTCCCGCTGGAATAAGCGGCCACTACCATCGCGCTGCCACCAGTGGCGAGAATACGGTCACACTGGATCATCAGTTCGTTTGTTTTGTTGACCGATGGAATATCGATGCTGATCACCAAATCGGCAGGCGCGCCCATTTTCACAATCGCTTCGCGCATCAAATCGCAGATCAACTTGTTAGTCAATTTTGCGCGCGGGTGCGGAGCTACAATGATCGAGTTGCGGCCCTTAACTGCTGAGATCGCCTTGATGACTGGCGTCGCTTCGGGATTAGTGGAGGGAGAGAGCGCGCCGATTACACCAACAGGCTTGGCAATTTTGACGATGTTGCGAGCGGTATCTTCTTCGATTACGCCGACGGATTTATCGTCGATAATATCAAACAAAGTCGCGCGGGTTTTGCGGAAAATCTTGAGGAACTTGCCATCGTAATTGCCAAGCTGCGTCTCATCGACTGTATGCTGGGCGATCTTTTCCGCAACCCCCGGCTTCGCCACCGCCCACACCATCGCACGGATCAGTGCGTCGACTTGCGCTTGAGTGTAATGCTCAATCTGCGCTTGGGCCGCACGCGAACGAGCGACTAGTGCGGCAACTTCTGCAGCGTCGCTATTTTCGACGGGATGCTCAAGGGTTGCTGCATGGGCCATGGAATCCACTCCTAAAATTTACTAAACTATTGTTTGTGCTTGATATGATTTAACCGCGACCGTGCCTAAACCCCTATAAACCTGCTGACAAGATGCAAATTTGCATTATGCACCCGTCTTTTTGTAGTTTAGTAGAAACGTGCACTTGGATGAATTTCGCGTCGCGCCAGCGACGGTCTTAAGGTGGCGTAGTACGGATGTAGATGCTCGCTTGTGCGAGCGACTGTTCCGACTGTTGTAATCCATCCGCACCTGATCGAGAAATGATATTTCGACGTCAGTGAAGCCGATGAGGTTGCCTTTCCTGTCTCCAGCTTGCGCCTCCAGCTCTGAGCCTCGGTGATGGCGGGCGGCGGCTATAACGGCTTCCCATCCAGTGCTCGAGTTGAGCCGCAAACGATGCGGTCTAACGCGTCGTAAACTTCAGCCCAATCCACAAGATGCGGGGCGTGCCTAGGTCGATTGACGTGTCAACCTTGCGCGTCACCACCGCTTCATTGAAGATATTTTCGACACGCCCCGTCAATGCAACCTGCGTTGTAAGCGGGATTTGTGCGAAGCCGTCCAAGGTCAGCGCGGACGGTAGCGTGTTGCTCTCCAGATCATCCTCAAACTGCGCACCGACATAGCGCGCGGTTGCCGATAGGACGGCCCCTGCATTTGGCGTCCAGCGGACCGTTGCGTTGGCGGCATGACGCGGGCTTTGTGCGGGGGAGAGACCGTTAAGCGTAATCGCGCTGCCCGATGCCCTTACTTGACTGTCGCTAAAGGCGTAGGAACCCGAAATGGTCACATCCCCGAATACGGCCTCGCCCGAAAGTTCAACGCCCTTCGCGACGACGGCATCGACATTGCCGCGCTGCCGCAAATTCTTACTAATCGTGATATTGGCTATAGCTTCATTCAGCTGGTTGTAGAATAGGGTTGCGCCAAACGAGACGCCATTGGCTGAGCGGATATCGAAACCAGCCTCAAGACCGCGCAGTTTTTCCACATTCAATGCTGGATTGGCGCGGGTGGCGACGGGTAACACGGTAAAAGGCCGGTACAGTTCATTCAACGTCGGCAAGCGAAAGCCTGTGTAGGCCGCCGCACGCAAGGCAACGCCATCTCTTGCGGCATAGAGCGCGCCGATACGCGCGCTTGTCTGCCAGCTTGCGCGATTAGCAAATTTGTCATCGCGCACCACCGTGCCATTCGCGCTGCGCTCAGCAAAAAAGCCATTTTCGATGGTCCAGCGGTCTGCGCGTAGGCCACCTGTCAGCGTCAATGCGCGGATATTCCAATCATTCTCCGCAAAGATGCCAAAGGTCGCTGTATTACCACCTGCATTTCGGCGCGCCGTGACAAGGCCAGTGACTGCGCTATAGGCATCTTCAAATAACACACCGTCCGACATTCGTGCATCCGCACCGATGCGTAATTGCCGGTCGCTGCCAACAGGCGGTCGGATTTCGATTTTCCCACCCAATCCGGTGGAGGGCGTATTCCTTTGGTCAAGCGTCTTGCGCAAGGATGTGGCGCTGATGACGATATTATTAAAATTGCGTGCCTGCACATAAGCAAGCG
>NZ_JARXAI010000037.1 GCF_029865925.1 Sphingorhabdus sp. | reverse complement strand
GTCCCATTCAGGCGCAGGCGCCCGCCGGCCCAACTGGTCTTTGTGCCGATTTCGTAGTTAGTCAGCGTTTCGGCATCATAGGGCGACGCGGTCGGGCGGCGGTTGATCCCGCCCGGTCGGAAACCGGTTGACCAGGTGGCGTATAGCAGCTTGCCTTGGGTCGGGCGCCAGTTGACATTAAGCTTGTGGCGAAAACCCGATCCACGCGCACCGGCGTCGATGTTGTCGCACGGCCTTTGGGTGCCGTAGATACCGACGGTATCAGGAAGACAGCCCGCTTCGCCGACTTCCGACCGGTCGGCATTGTAGCCGAAGAAGCCCACAACATCGTTGTTGTAGCGGTATAGGCGCACGCCGCCGGTTGCTGTGAGCTCGGGCAGGATGTCATAGCTTAACTCGGCGAAGGCGGCATAGTCGCGGTCAACTCGGAACTGAATGTTGGCGTAATTAACCCCCGGCTGGCCGGTAATCGACTGGCTGTCGGCTAGGTCCTTCACCTTGTAGAGGTTGGTCCAGTCGTTGGTCTGGCGCTGATAAAAGAGGCCGGCAACAATCCGTAGTGGATCCGAGGCGGGCGAGACGAGGCGCAGCTCGTGGCTCTGCTTGGTGAATTTTTCGAACTGGGTCGTGATCTGGCTCGGGTCGATCAGCTCGCCCGCGTTGTTGATAAACTGGTCCCCGAAATAGTCAGGCGTCTCGGCGAAGTAGCTGTCATAGAAGAATGCATAGTCGGAATAGTCGGCGGTGTAGGAGACGCTGCGCTCGAGATAGGCGCCGGCGTAGGTGACGTCGAGGCGGCTGATCTTACCTTCAATCACGAGCGCGGCTTGGGCCCAGCGGTCACGGATGGTGTCGGGCGTGTAGCGGACATTCTCTAGGTCGCCAACTGCTGGACGGAAGGCGAAGGTACCGTCGGCGGTGCGGCGTTGGGCCATCACGCTGGGAGTGATAGTCCAGTTATCGTCGAGGTCGATGCCGAGCGCAGCGCGACCGCCGGTGGTGTCGACCCGGTTCTGGTCGTTACCGCGAAAGCTGCTGTTGTCGCGGACGACGCCCGAGGTCGGGAATACCAAGTCGGGTTCGTTAGCGACATTGTCGACGTAGCCGGCGTCGCGCACATTGAAGCCAACGATGCGGAGTGCGATGTTGTCGGTGATAGGCACGTTGGCGAAGCCCTCAGCCGAGCCCCCAAACCCGCCCTTAGCTAAGCTGCTGCCCTCGAGATCTAAGCCGCCCTCGAACACCCCTTGGCGGGGCTTGTTGGTAATGATCCGGAGGGTTCCGGCCTCGGAGCTGGCGCCGAACAGGGTGCCTTGCGGCCCGGCGAGGGCTTCAACACGGGCGATGTCGTAGATGTGGACGTCGAGCACCGCGCCGATGGTGGTGACGGGCTGCTCGTCGAGATAGACGCCTACGGTCGGCAGGGAGCCCGTGGACAACCGGTTGCCGTTGGAGAGGCCGCGGAAGAAGACTTCGGCTTGCCCGGGGCCGAAGCTTGTGTAAGACAGGCTGGGGAGGAACCGAGCATAGTCGTCGAAACGCGAGATGCCCCGCTCGGCGAGCGATCGGGTGTCAAGAACCTGCAGGCTGACTGGCACGTCTTGGAGGTTTTCCGTGCGCTTCTGGGCGGTGACGACGATGTCGGCGGCGACAGCATATTCCGTGCCGATTACCTCTTGGGCCTGGACTGGGGTAACCACGGAAAACATGATCAATCCAAGTGTGACTTTGCTTTCCATCTGAACCATCACTCCCGCGTGTTTTCGACACTAAGTGGAGTAACGCTGCTTTATGACAATTTCGCGGTGATTGAAGTGCATTGGACTTATTGCTTAAACCCCACAGGCGATTAGGATTAGTTGATAACAGAGTTATCAAACGCCAATCCATTCCATTCTCCGGCTTCAATATCAAAGACCGTTTGTTCGTGAACTGAATTGTAAAATTCCCCAGGCTCAGCGTCGAATGTCAGAATGCTTAGCCACACTGTCAGCTTTTCGGAGCACCCAGATAAAAGCGGACAGTCCGCTGCCGGCCCAGCATACGCCATAAAGCGAACGTCTGGTTTTAGCTTTACCGTTCCGAAAACTGCCAGTCTCGAGACCACCTAGTTTCAACCGTTTACTGAGCTTTGTGCATGCACCGGAAGCCGACATAATGTGAGTGCACGCCTGTTCCATTTCTGGGAAGCGGAAGTAAGACAGCCGTTTTACTCGTTAGCAGCAGGCTTTTGTATTCGCAGAACGCCAGCAGCAAGGATTTCCCCAATCTCAGTCAGCCTCCCTTCCGCCGTCATGGTGCTCGGGTCCGGATGCCCCTGCCCCCATCGGACCCGCGGCTGCGGCTGGGGGTAAAGCTCCGCAACGAGATTGGGCTTCTTTGCTAGCAGTGCGAGTAGTACCTTGGCTGGCCCAGGCGGCTGACGGCGGCCTTGCTCCCAGTTTATCAGGGTACCCTCTGGGACACCAATGCTGGCGGCGAAGGCACTTTGCGATAAGCCAGTCCTGCGCCTGATTGCGGCCACACTGATAGTTGGAATTTCGCAGCGGTGACTGGTGGCGCTTCGACTGCCTGTCTCCGAGAAGGTAACTATGACCTTCAGTTCATTTTTGGGCTTTTGTTGGCGTTTCATCACCACTGGCTATTTTTCGATCAGGGCTACGTCAATGGCGTAGGCCACCACATCCAGCTAGATTTGCTTACCGACCGAACCTCGGCTTAAAAGGTTTGGTCGATAAAAATGTCGGATTTCCGGGGCTTTCGCCTTCTACACATTGCTTGGAGTTTGTGATGCTCTCGGTAGGCGGTCGATTTTTCCAACTCATGGGTGGTCAGCGGGTAAATAGCAGTGAAGAGCTGATCCACAAAAAATGACGTAAATTCAATGCTTTCTGATGGTCGTGCCTAATGATCCAAGTTGCTAGAGACAGTTTGTTTCGCAACTCGGTGCGTTGGCGGAGACGGTGGGATTCGAACCCACGATAGAGTCACCCCTATACACACTTTCCAGGCGTGCGCCTTCGACCACTCGGCCACGTCTCCGCATTCCCCTTAGGGACGCACGCCCCTAGCCGCTCCTTTGCGCTTTCGCAAGGCACAGTGATTTGCCATAACCCTATCGATGAAAAGAAATCTGTCCCTGTTCGCCAGCGCCGCGATGTGCGCCGCATTCCCCGTTTCTGCGCAAGAGGTCAAAACCCACCCTGCGCCGTCGGAAATTATGGCTTCGGCCAAGGCTGGAGAGTGGGTGGCCATTGCGCCATCCGACCTGATGGTCATGGATCTTGCGCCCGATTCGAAAGGCAAGCCGCGCCGCGTCGTCATTCAACTAATCCCTGCACCGTTCAGCCAGGGTTGGGTCAGCAATATCCGCAAGCTGGCAGCGGCTAGATTTTGGGACGGCGCAAGCATCAACCGCGTACAGGACAATTATGTCGCACAATGGGGCGATGCGACCGAGAAGAAGGCTTTGCCCGAGGGTCTGGCAACTGTGGGGCCGAAGAATTACATCACGCCTAACTGGCCCGGTAAGGTCTGGAGTTTTGCAGGGGCCGACGGAGGGCGCGACGCCTATGCTGCTGCCCACGGGTTCTACGTTGGTTGGCCGTTAGCGGCAAGCAGTGAAGGGCTTTGGCCAATCCATTGCTACGGCATGGTCGGCGTTGGCCGAAACCTCTCACCAGACACCGGCAGCGGAGATGAGCTTTATACCGTCATTGGTCATGCGCCGCGACATCTAGACCGGAACATCGCGCTTGTGGGCCGCGTCATCGAAGGCATTGAGCATATGTCCAGCCTGCCGCGCGGCACTGGTGCGCTGGGCTTTTACGAAAAAGAGGAAGAGCGCGTGCCGATTCTTTCGGTGCGGCTAGGCAATGAGACAAAGGACGTGCCCGCCTTTGAATATCTCTCCACCGACAGCGACAGCTTTGCGGCTTATGCCGACGCGCGCGCCAATCGGCGCGATCCGTTTTTCAATGTGCCGGCGGGCGGCGCGGACATTTGCAACATTCCGGTCCCGGTCAGGCGCAAGATAAGATAAAGTTCAAGGGCGATCGCGGGCCACCCGCTGCTGACTGGGACCAAGCTTTAGAAACGTTCAGAGCGGGCCTTGCGACGCCTTGGGCGCAGGTGCCTCGGTTGCCGTTGGTACGGCCATGGGCACGACCACCGGACGGATCAATGCCATTTGCTCCAGCCGGTCGAGCGCCTTGCGCGCATCGGTGTAGCGTTTTGCCCGGACCATCCAGGACTGCGCGGCAGGTGCGCCAGGCATGGCCGCAACTTCCTGCATGGCGGCGGCCATTTTGCCACCTTCGACAAGTGCCTGTGCCCGAACCAACCGCTGCTCCGGCGCCAGCGCAGCAACGCCATCGCGACGCAGAACAAAAAGCTGGGATAGCTCGTGCGTCATCATCGCCCAGACACCATCCTCGCGCTTACCGCTTATCAACTCGGGCGCAAGACCGCCTAACTCAGTTTGTAAATTTGCGATCGTGACGGGGGCCTTCGCTGCTGAAATAACAGCTCGAACGGCTTGTGGCTGAGTTGCGCCAAAACGCAGCCGAAGTTGTTCAGCCAAATATCCCAAAGGCGCGCCATTATCGAGCGTTCGGCGCACGGCATAGGTCAGCAACAGCCCTTCACCCCGCAGCGCGTCACTCGAGATGACGGAATCCGTCACATAAACCGGCACGACCTGACCCTCAACCTGTGCAGTCATGCCTGCAGCCGAAGGGGACACAGGCGCCACATTCGCTGCCGATGGTGGGCTATTGTTGCCGTCTGCCTCCACTGCATCGGTCGCGCCGGGCGCCGTCAATATGCCAAAAGAATCGGCAAGCCACCATGTCGCAATGGCGCCACTCGCAAAGGCGAACAGAAGAAGGAGCATGATGTACTTGAATTTCATCTTTCTGCGCGAAGCAGTCTGTGCGGATTGTACCATTGGAAAATCGCTCATGTTGGTCCTTCGATAGCCGCGTTCCGTTAAGATGCGCAATGCGCCATTTCAAAATGCCTCTTAATTGCATCAAGCAATGCTGCGTCATTCGGCGTGTCTGCAACGATCATTGACGCCCAACCCACACCAGCCGACAGCGCAATCCCAGTTGAGAATGTCGCGAGCGTAATGGCGCCGCGGTGCAGTTCCAACGCATCGCAAAGGCCCGCAAAATGCGTTGCAGCGCGGGACGAATGCAGGATGACTAGGTCGCTTTGGGCTACCTTGCTCGCGAAGTCATCTGGCGTGCTGACTGCTGCGCTTCGGTAGACGATTTCGATATCAATACTGACCCCGTTTAACTGTGGGATAGCAGTGTAGTCCTCGCCCGCGAGCCATAACAGACGCTTGTGGCCATCCGC
>NZ_JARXAI010000081.1 GCF_029865925.1 Sphingorhabdus sp. | reverse complement strand
GGATAGTATGGTTGCAAACCAAAATGCCTTGGTGTTGCGCGCTTCGGCTAATGAAAGCCCGGTTTTGGGTCCAGCTGTCGATGCAGCGGCGGTCGCGCGGCGTTCGGCCGGACCAAAGCCGAACCAGACGATCGGAGCAGCTAGCATGGCAAGTGACCCAATCGTCCAGTACCCCGCGCGCCAACCAAATGCGGCGCTGACTTCGGTGACAACATTGGGAACCCAGAAGCCGGCAAGCCCTGCGCCAGTGAGAGCGATCCCCAAGGCGAGGCCGCGCCGTTTGTCGAATGCGGCGGTAATCGGCCTTACAAGTACAATCGGAGTCGATCCTACACCAAGCATGGCAATGAAAAAATAGGCAAGCCAGAAGCTGTAAAGGTTAGTGACCAGCATCGTCATTGCAATCACAGCTATGCCGTAGCCAAGCAAGCTCAAAGCCCCGACCCTAGCTGCACCATATTTGTCGCACAGCCTGCCTACAATTGGCCCGAACATAAAAACGCCGAACGTCAGGACCGAGACCGTAAGTGAGATGCTTCCCCGGTCCCATCCAAATTCCGCGTTCAATGGCCCTATAAAAGATCCCAGACTATAGATCATGACGGCGTTCATGCTTGTGGTAAGACCAAGTACTGCGCTCAAAAGAAGCAATTTATGGCCCGAAAACTCGGCCCAGCTACCTTTGTCCAGTGGTCCCGCCGCACCCCTCATTTAAGGTCGTCACGCGGTGTTGCGATTGTGGGGGGGTGTTTAGTTGCGAACATCGACGTCCCATTACAGCTCCAGTCGCTCGACGTCGGCGACTACATCTGAATGCACCACAATCTTGAAAACGGGTCGAAGCCGGAAGGTCGGGATGCGTTGTAGTTATTCCTTCCCAATAACGACAATTTCCATATTCGCAAGGTACATCCCCGCATAGATATGGGCGTCGCCGAAGAATGAACCGAGATAGCATCCTTTTCACGTAAAATTCAGGTGCATCGGATCAGGATTTACGCGTTCGTTGACGCCATACAGGGTTAAGGGAGCCAGCACCATGTCGCGAGATTTGAGTTCCACATCGTCTCGCAAGAGATCCTTTGTGACAAGCCGCGCCTGCGCGACCACCGGAAAGTGGCGGAGCATTTTCGCGACCTGTTGAGGTATCTTTTGCGGATTGGCTGAAAGTTGGGCAAAATCGCGTGGATGCCGTGCCAGATACTCCATAGCAAGGGGCAGGAAGTTGACTATGGTGCCGCGGCCCACCAGCAAGACCAAAGCGATCATTGCGAACACTTCGTAATCGGTCAGTTGTGCGCCGTTCACTTGGTTGTGGATGGTCGTACTGATCAAGTCGCAACCCATGGCGGCCTCACCGACATCAACCGCCAAGCTGGCGACCGCGAATTTTTTGTTGGAGATCATTTTGGTCTGGCCGATATTGCTGTGATTGCACTGCTTGGCATGCAAGACATAGTGATCAATACTGGCATGATTACCGCTTGGCAAAACTTCGCGCCTGACATGGACGATTGGAATGTGCTGTATCCAAATTTGAAGCGGTTCGACGCGCATCACCGCGACCGGCCATCTGTGAAGCAAACTGCCCCATTTATGTTTGATTTGGCCGAGAAGATTGTTTGAGGAGGGTTAATCCTCAAATATTGCCACAGCCCGCGTCCAACCCGCTGACGCAGCTCGTATCTTCATCGGGAAACAGGCAATGGTAAATCCCGTGGGCGGCAATACCTCTAGATTGTGCAGCTTTTCGAGGTGACAATATCCGATATCGCGCCCGGCTTTATGACCTTCCCAAATCAATTCCGCATTGCCAGTTGATTCATACGCTTCGCGTGTATGGACAAACGGTGCGTCCCAGCTCCAGCCGTCGGTTCCCGTCAAGCGGACGCCGCGTTCAAGAAGGTACATAGTCGCTTCGTAACCCATGCCGCAGCCAGATGTGACATAGTTATCCTGTCCGTAACGCTTACCCGCAGCCGTGTTAACGACAACGATTTCAAGTGGGGAAAGTGTATGACCAATACGCGTGAGTTCTGCCTCTACATCAGCGGCGGTCACGACATAGCCGTCTGCGAATGTCGTAAAATCAAGCTTCACCCCGGGCTGAAAGCACCAATTGAGTGGCACCTCGTCAATCGTTATCGCACGCTCGCCCTTGTTCATGGTTGAAGCGAAGTGATAGGGCGCGTCGAGATGGGTGCCGTTATGCGTTATCAACTCAACCTTCTCGATCGCCCAAGCCTCACCGTCCGGCAAATCTTGTGCCGTTAGGCCGGGGAAAAAATTAATCAGGGAAGGGATCGACGTATTGTGGTCGATATATTCGATCTTCGGCTGATATGGTGGCGGGTCTGAAATTACGTCATTTTCTAGATAGATGGAAAGGTCGACTATTGTCCGTGCCATGCATTAAAACTCCACTCTGTCGCCGCCTTTGAGACCCAGCATAATGCGTGCCTCGCTCGGCGTCGCTGGTTCATGCCCCATTTCGTGAATTATGCGCACGATTTTTTCGACCTGCTGCGCGTTCGATACCGCAAGCTGGCCACGTTCGATGAATAGGCTATCCTCGAGCCCAACGCGGACGTGCCCTCCCATGAGTGCGGCTTGAGTGAGAAATGGCATCTGATACTTGCCAGCAGCGAGGACAGACCACTGGAAACTGTCCTTGCCGAACAACCGGTCGGCGGTAGATTTCATGAACATCAGATTTTCAAGGTCAGGCCCGATGCCACCCATAATCCCAAAGATCATCTGGATGAAGAATGGCGGCTTTACAGCGCCGCTATCGACAAAGTAGGCAAGGTTATAAAGGTGACCGACGTCGTAGCATTCATGCTCGAAACGCGTGCCCGCTTCACCCATTGTCTCCAATATTGTCGCGATATCCCGGAACGTGTTACGAAAAATGAAATCGTCGGAACCGAGAATGTAATCCTTTTCCCAATCATGCTTCCAACTGCTGACCCGCTTGGCGGCAGGAAACATGGCAAAGTTTATGGTGCCCATGTTGAGCGAACACATTTCGGGCTTGAATCTAACGGCCGCACGCAGGCGCTCAGCCAATGGCATCGTCGCCGAACCGCCGGTAGTGATATTGACCACAGCATCGGTCCGTTGTTTGATAACGGGGAGAAACTGGTTGTAGACATCAGGGTCACCAGTGGGGCGGCCGTCTTCCGGTATCCTTGCATGAAGGTGAAGTATCGCAGCGCCGGCTTCGGCGGCTGCAATGCTCTGCTCGGCAATCTCCGCAGGCGTGCAGGGCAGCGCGTCCGACATGGTCGGTGTATGCGCGCCGCCAGTCACGGCACAAGTGATTATGATCTTGCTCATTTGGGCTCCATTAACGAACGGTTTAGTCCGAGCCGGTCGGCGCAAACCTGAATGCGAGAGACTGCGCCATCGGTCACGTCGAATAATCCGGCGAGCCGGAGGATCACGCTTTGGCCGACAAGTGCAGGATCCAGATCGGGAAAGCCGCCCTTGTATTTGCCGGTGCACGAGAGGTGGAAAGCACCGCGATTGCCTGCCGAAAATAGGTGATCGACGGTGATCTCGGCAACGACAACAAGATCAGCAAAACGAGGACCCTCTGCACTAATTTCATCAATGTGCGAGGCGTCGGCCCAGTTGGCTGGGTTATTGAGGAACCCGCGTGCGATGGCCTCTACCTCGTCGTTAGGCGCTTCGCATGGGGCGTCCCAGGGGGCAGGGTGAGGTGATTGCACTACATCGCATGTCCCATGCGCCAGCTGCCTTTTGCGTGCGAAATAATCCTCTTCGGCCCAGCCCTGATGCAGCCGACCATTTTTAATTCGGAATAGCGTCACGCCTCCCCAAGTCGAAAGCCGCCCATTATGTCGGTTGGAAACTCCATGTTCGGTGAAACGCATGGCTACGGCATCCGGGCCAATGACAGTATCGTGCACCGTCACACAAAGACCCGGAAACTGGTCTAGCTGCGCAGCGGTTGCGGGCAGATATGCGTCATCGCGTCCGGCAATGAGAACACCGCTTATGCTGAGCGCATAATCGGGCTCCATAATCGCCTCAACCGCTGCCGGATTGTGGCAGGTGAGAAAATCTACCGCGAAGCCGCGAAGTAACCGAGCGGATGGACCTATGGTCATGCATTTTCCTTCAACCACTCAGGGTTTCGCATTTCTTTTTTGAGAATTTTGCCCGATGCATTCGTCGGCAATTGCGTAACGAACGCCACTGAAGTCGGGCATTTATAATGAGCCAATTGCGCGCGTGTGAAAGCAATGAGTTCGGATTCTGACGGATGGCTTCCCTTACGCACAACCACAAAGGCTTTGGGTGTCTCGCCCCAGCGCTCGTGGGGGACACCAATAACGGCGACCTGGGCGACATCTGAGTGTTGATAAAGCACATTCTCGATCTCGGTCGGATAGATATTCTCCGCACCTGATACGATCATATCCTTGTAGCGGTCGTGCATGTAGATAAAGCCGTCTTCATCGCGGTAAGCAGCATCACCCGTGCGCAGCCAGCCGTCTGCTGTGATGGCTCTTGCGGTTTCTTCAGGCTTGTTCCAGTATCCGAGCATGTTGGCTTTGGAACGGATACGAATTTCGCCAACTTCCCCGACCGCTACCGGATTTTCTGTCGCTGGATTGACCAGCATCAGCTCGTTCCACGGCATGGGCCGACCGCATGACCGTAAACGATTGGCAAAGGGGCCATCGGGTTCATGTTCTTCCGGCGCCAGCATCACGACAGTTCCGCCTGTTTCCGTCATGCCGTACGTGTGCATAAATCCACAACCGAATATTTCGATCGCCCGTTTTAACACTGCTTCTCCAATGGGGGCAGCGCCATAGACAATGCGGTTAAGGCTAGTCAGATCCATGTCAGCAACACCGGGCAAGTCGAGCAGCATCTGGATTACGGTTGGCACGAAAAACCCGTGCGTGACTTTATTATCTTGAATGGCCGCGACGATGTCACGCGGCACAACTTGCTGCATCAACACTGTATGGCCACCCTGGCTCATGCAGGTCATGGCATAACCAATGCCACCAATGTGAAAAAGCGGACTGGCCACAAGATTGACACTATGATCGGACATGTCCCACAATTCGTGGGCCATCCGGGCAAGATATGACAGGTTACCGTGACTGAGGACAACCCCCTTGGGGATCCCTGTTGTGCCAGACGTATAGAGCAAAAGAAGCGGACAATTTGGCGATGGTGTATGCCCGGCGTCGTCGGGGTGCTCAGAGTCTCGCCACATCGGATAATGACTCAGCAGTGTCCGGGCCTGATGCGGCATGACAAGCGAAAGCAAAGGCTGAAATTCATCCTCGATAAAAAGGAGCGATGGAGACGCGTCTGCAAGAATATCTGCGATTTCCCGTGCCGATAATCTCCAGTTGATAGGCACGAATATGGCACCAGATTTAGCACATCCGAAAAATAGCTCGAAATGAACCGATGTATTGCGGGCAACGATGGCGACCCGGTCGCCTGATTGGATGTCCGAAGCTGCCAGCGCGCGTGCAACACGACTTGCACGCGCATCCACATCGGCAAAGCTCAATGTTTCCGTACCGAATGTAAGGCACGGTGATTGGGGCTTTTGCGTCGCGTGGGATCGCAACAAAGTGACTAAATTCGCTTCCATAGGTTAGTAACTCTTTGGCAAACCTAAGCTATGCGTTGATACGTAATTCAGGATCATTTCGCGACTGACCGGGGCAGTTCGATGTAGGCGCGCAATAAACCACAAATCGGAAAGACCATATTCGTTAGAAAGACCATTGCCGCCGTGGACTTGAATTGCCTGATCGAGCGCTTTCAATGATGCTTCCGCTGAAGCAAATTTTGCCATATTCGCAGTCTCGGCCGCGTCCTCCCCATTGTCACATAATTGGGCTGCGCGTGCGTTGAGAAGGCGAGCTGCTTGTACGTTGATATACGCCTCTGCAAGTGGGTGAGCCACCCCCTGATGCGCGCCAATTGGCGTATTCCATACGGATCGGTCTTTGGCATATTGCGCGCCCTGTTCAATGGCGAACCTAGAAATGCCGTTGTTAATAGCCGCCGCAGCGATTCGTTCTGGATTCAGGCCAGCGAATACCTGCTTTAACCCCGCGCCGGGTTCTCCGATCAACGCATCTTCGGGAACTTCGACATTGTCAAAGAATACCGTGAACTGCTTTTCGGAAGTGCGCAGCGCTGCATCGATGCGGGTCATGGAAATGCCCGACGTATTGGTAGGTACAACAAACAACGACAGCCCTTGACGCGACCCGTCAGTGACGGGGGCGCCATCGCGTGCAACGACCATAACGGCGGCGGATTGATCAATGTCTGACGTCCAGTATTTAGCGCCATTAATGACCCAACGGTCACCGCGCTTAACCGCGTGTGTAGAGACTTTATGGGTGTTTGAGCCTGCATCGGGCTCGGTAATCGCAAAGCACATTTTGCGTTTCCCAGCCGCGATGTCGGGCAACCATTCGCGCTTCATTGCCTCTGTTCCCACACTCCCAATGATGGGCGCTGTGATCGATGAAATAACCATAGCAAGTATCGGACAGCCCTTGGCTGCCGTTTCTTCGATACAGATATTTAATTCGGCAAGACCGCCGCCACCGCCGCCATATTCTTCGGATACGTGCACACCTAGAAAACCTGCGTCGCCCAATTCTCTCCAAAGCGCGTTAGGCTGCTCGCCTTTATTTACGACATCCTGAAAATACTTACGCCCGAATTTGCCAACGAGTTTGCTAACGCTATCGCGCAGGTCCCGATGATGCTCTGCCGTATCGCATAACGAGGATTGAAATAAGTCAGATGCCATGTGAGTTGCTCCAAAACAAAGTTGAAATCATTGAGGCCAAGAGAAGAAGCCCTCGCCGGATTTGACACCCAGCTTACCCTCAGCGACCATATCAATAAGGATTTGGGGTGGTGAAAAACGAGACCCATGCGCGGCCTCCAATGTTCGGGCGATATCGAGCCGCACATCTAGTCCGACGATATCACTCAGGCGCAGTGGCCCTACTGGATGCCGGTATGCAAGGACCGCAGCCTTGTCGATATCTGTTGCAGTTGTAACGCCTGACTCAACCATTCGCATCGCTTCAAGGCTGGAGATCAGATCGAGCCGACTGGTTGCGAACCCGGGGACGTCGCGTACCGTAAGCGATTGCTTGCCAAGCCATTCGACAAAATGCCGGGCCTCGATGAGGGACGCTTCCGAAGTGTATTGGCCACGCACTAACTCGACCAGAGGTAGCGACCAGACCGGATTGAAAAAGTGCATTCCCAAAAATATGGTTGGATCGGGCAAGGCTTGTGCGAGCCGATCAATCGACATTGCGCTTGTATTGCTACCGATCAATTTTGGCGCACGTGCTGCCATGGCAGCCAATACTTCAAGTTTGAGTTCCAGTTTTTCAGATACCGTTTCTATCGCGACATCTACGACCAGTGGTACTTGTTCAACCGTCGTCACGCGCTCAATTCGGGAACGAAGCGCATCGCCGCCTGCCGCGTCTATTTTGCCGCGCGCGATGGACGACAGAATAGTCTCATCGACAGTGCGGTTAAATGCCAATGCACGAGATTGATCGGGCTCCACAACCGTCACTGTTGCACCTGCCATGGCGGATACATATGCAATGCCGACACCCATTGTGCCGCCTCCAACTACTGCGACGTGTTTCATCAACGGCCTTTCCACTGAGGAGCGCGCTTTTCCGAGAATGCCCGAGCGCCCTCAAGAGCGTCTTCTGATCCGATAACTAAATCTACTAATGGCCGTTGCAACGTCCATATCTCGGCCTCTGCCCAATTTGGAGCTTCACGAACAATACGTTTCGTCATTGCAATACTGAGCGGCGCATTGGCAGTGATTGCCTTGGCCATCGCTATTGCCCCGTCCAGTGCGGCCCCTTCCTTTGTTACCCGGTTCACCAACCCCCATTTGTGGGCAGTATTGGCATCCATTCGCTCTCCGGTCAGGGCATATTCAAGCGCGATTGCTTCCGGAATCCGGCGCGGCAAACGGACAAGGCCACCTGAACCTGCCACCAGTCCGCGTTGAACTTCTGGCAATCCGAACCAAGCAGTTTCTGCCGCTACAATCAGATCACATGTGAGTGCTAGTTCACACCCACCAGCTAAGGCAAAACCTTCTACGGCAGCAATTAGGGGTTTTTCTGGCGGCGCCTCGGTTAAGCCTGCAAAGCCTCTTCCTTCAATTTCCGGCCGCTCCCCATCCGCGAACGCCTTTAAGTCCATGCCTGCGCAAAAATACCCACCGTGACCAGTTATAATGCCAACACGCAGTTCGGGGTCAGATTCTAACCGGTCGACGGCGGTTGCGATGGCAAGCGACACTGCTCTGTTGACGGCGTTGCGTTGAAGCGGCCGGTTTATGGCAATAATCAAAATTCCATCAAGCTGTTGAATTTCAACGGGATCCGACATCGTTCAAGCCACCGCAGTTTCGGTAGGGTCGAGCGCATATCGCCCCATTTTAAACTCAGTCAGATCAGCCGTCTCTGTCATTTGCCAATATTCGAGGATCCGAAAAGGATTGTTAACAACCACACGGCCTTTTGAATTCTTATAATAAGTTTCAACTCCGGGATAGGTCCAGACCATGCCTGCGTGTGTGCTGTCCACCTTCTCATTATACGCATCATGAACGTGCTTATCGACTTCGATCTGGGTGGCTCCCTTTTTAAGCATTTGTCGAACCAGAGACATGACATAATGCATCTGCCGTTCAAGGACGGTTATAAGACTGCCACCATGCCCAAACTGGGTGTTCGGCCCGTACAGGCAGAAGAAATTTGGATAACCGGGGACAACTGTACCTAAATAGGCGCGCGCGTCGTCACCGTTCCAATCATCATGAAGCTCGCGGCCGCCGAGGCCTATGACCTTCATTGGAGCTAGAAGATTTACGACATCAAACCCGGTTGCCCATATCAAAACATCCGCCTCGTGTTTCTTACCGTCAGTTGTAGTGACGCCAGTGGCGTGCGCTTCTACAACAGAGCCGGTGACGAGTTTGACGTTCTTTTTAGCCAAAGTGCGGAACCAACCATTGTCTAAAAGCATACGTTTTCCAAAGGGCGGATAGCCAGGCAACACCTGCGGCAGGAGGTTTATGGAACTGCCAAGTTCTGACTTGATATATGCCTCTAAACCTGCGCGATGCGCGTCGTTAATGGCATTGATTGATCGACCGCCACCGTCCCAAGAAGGATCCTGCTGCACAGCTTCGTATAGCTTGTCGTTAAAGGCCCAGCTGAGCCGCAGCCTATACCACAACCGATACAGCGGTACTTCCATCAACAAACGTCTTAATGAACCAGGGATTTCCTTACCGAACTTTGGAAATGGTGCAGCCCATTGTGGCGTGCGTTGTACAATAGTGAGCGAGGCGACTTTGTCTGCGATCGCGGGCGCAACTTGCATAGCACTTGCGCCATTTCCGATCAAAATTACGTTCCGGCCCTCAAGATCCATGCCTTCCTCGGGATAGCGGGCAGTGTGGACGCTTCGTCCCTTGAAGTCCTCCAGTCCTGGGATATTAGGCATTCTAGGCTTGTTAAATGTGCCAACTCCACTGATCAAAAGATTGGCGCGCATAAGCTGCTGTGTGCCGTTTGCATCGATCAGACTGGCTTCCCATTTTCCGGAAATCTCGTCAAAGCGGGTTTCGACAACTTCGAGACCAAAACGAATATGGCGACGAATGTCGTGCCTGTCTACTACACTCTCTAGATAATTATGGATCTCGCTGCTGCCGGCAAAAAATCTTGACCAGTCGTATGCAGCGAATGAAAATGAGTATAAATAGCTCGGAACATCACATGCCGCGCCGGGATACCGATTTTCAAACCATACACCGCCCAGGTCATTGTGACGCTCAACTATAGTGTAGGGGATGCCTACCGCTTCGAACGCTATCGCCGCGCAGAGGCCGGAAATTCCAGCTCCGATAATCAAGGCGCAGAAATCGGAATTCGCCGGCGTGCTTATCGAGGACGCAACGGAGTTATCGCTTAATGCCAAGTCGTTGCGGATCATTGGCGCATATGATTGCGGCACGACTTCGCCCAGTGATGTGCCCATCATCTCAACAAGCAATTCATCCGTCGGATTTGGAAGTGCGGGGCTTTTTCCAGATAACCAGTCGGTCAATGCGATATGAGCAGCGTCTCGGATTTTTTGCTTAACGCCCTCGGAGAAACCACCGCTGTCATTATCATCCAGACCACGGGTTCGCGATGGAACAAATTCGCCTTCGATCCAGCTGCGATCGCCCGTCAGGTGGACGAGTAAACAGCACAAGGTGGGTAAGTTTGCCACGGTGAGCGCATTGAGGACCCAATCCTGATCTTTCGCACTGTCGTTCCGTCCAATCATAATCGCACTGCCGCCCGCTTTCTATTTTCACCGACCCACGGTGCGTATCGACCATGAATTTGCAGGCGAAGATAGAATTGTCAACGTATATGTTGATTATCTTGCTGCCTCGTTGCTGGATTTAACTTCGGGTCTAATGATCTGAACGGGACCATATTTTCATTAAATATTAGATATTTAAATAGATGAAATAGGGACTTATCGTATGGAAGCTTCGTGTAATAATATCCTCCAATTCAAATGAATTGCGGCTCAATGCTATTTAACACAGGTGTTGACGGCTATAAATTTTTCTGACAGAAATTATCGTTAAGGGGTATCCCGTTATGGAGCACTGAAAGACCATGGCATGGTTTGCTCCAGCAAATGGCTGTCGCGTGAAGATCTGGAGGCTACTCCCGCCGATGTTGCTGGTCGATCGAAAGTTCTGGGTGCCAAGGGAATCTGATAGATACCGAATTAGGAGAGTTTGTAATGGAAGTGCGCTACGACATGCTGGTTAACGGTAAATTGACGCGTGGCAGCCGAACGCTTGATGTGGTTGATCCGGCGACAGCAGAAGTCTTTGCGGCCTGTGCCTGCGCTTCTCGTGAGGAAATTGAAGATGCCGTGACAGCTTCTGCTGCCGCCTTCCCCACCTGGTCCGCAACCTCGCTCGACGAGCGCCGTGCGGTTCTCATCAAGATGGCCGAAGCAATAGAGACCAACCTCGAATCCATTGCCCGCACATTAACAAGTGAACAGGGAAAGCCAATCGGCGATGCGCAAGGCGAGGTCGGCGGCGCAGCTTATTTTCTGCGCTATTATGCAGGGCTCGAAATTCCGGTCGAAATGATTGAAGACAGCGAAGCTCGGCGGATCGAACTACACCGCCGCCCTCTTGGTGTAGTAGCAGCGATCGTTCCGTGGAATTTTCCTGTTCTTACCGCTGTAAATAAGGTAGGCGCAGCGTTAATTACGGGCAATACCGTGGTCGTAAAGCCAGCTGCAACCACACCGCTGGCAACATTGCAAGTCGCAGCACTATGGAGAGATATCGTTCCGGCAGGCGTGGCAAATATCGTTACCGATAAGAATGATCTCGGTGATGTGCTCACCAGTCATCCCCTCGTCCGCAAGGTCAGCTTCACGGGATCGACCACCACCGGTATGAAAGTAATGGCATCCGGATCGAACACACTCAAGCGGATGACGCTTGAACTCGGCGGCAACGATTCTGGGATTGTGCTCGACGATTGCGATCCAGACATTGTCTCGCAGCAACTATTCGATTCTGCCTTCACGAACAATGGTCAGGTCTGTATCGCGCTCAAGCGCCTTTACGTGCACGACAGCCAATATGATGCCATTTGTTCAAAACTCGCTGAAATCGCAAACGCTACTATTGTCGGGCCGGGGTCGCAACAAGGCACACAGCTTGGCCCCGTGCAAAACCGTGTACAGTTCGACAAGCTTAAAACTTTAATCGAAGAAACACGCACTGCAGGAACAATAATTGCGGGCGGCGACAGCCCGGAAGGTCCAGGCTATTTCATCAACCCGACGATCGTTCGCGATATCCCGGACAATGCGCGCCTGGTAACCGACGAACAATTTGGCCCAGTTCTGCCGGTCATGCGCTTTTCAGACCTGGATGACGTGGTCGCGCGCGCGAACGACAGCAGTTTTGGCCTTGGGAATTCGGTTTGGTCGTCGGACAGCGAGAGAGCCGGTGCAGTCGCTGCGCAGCTCGATTCCGGAACAGTGTGGATCAACAAGCACGGCGATATCGGTCCTGACACTCCATTTGCTGGGGCGAAAATGTCAGGCGTTGGCATCGAAATGGGGATGCACGGGTTGCTTGAATTCACACAGGCTAAAGTTATCAACTTTTCAAAGCCGGTAAGCGCTTAACCCTCTAAGGCCCGTAAGGACTTTCCAGGCCAGCCAACAACAGTTCGGCATATGTCTTGCCGATTTCCTCGGCGCTTATATCGCTCCTATCAGGCCGAAACCACCGGTGGGTCCAACCGACGATGCCCAAGATGCCATAAGCTACAACACGAGCCGATCCGACTTTTCTTAGGCTATTATCAGCATAGCCCGTTTCGATAATTGAAATGACGGCATCAACGGTCTCGGCGTTGATTTTGCGCATGGACTTGGACCATTCAGTTCGGTCATCGCTCACGTGGCTAAGGTTCTCGCGAATATATATGTAAAACAGAGGGTAGTTATCTCCGTAAGACGCCATCAATGCATTGATAAGGTCGCGCAATTTGCGGCTAGGGCTGGCGCCGCTTGATTCTATCTGTTTGATGATTTCGAGGTTTCGTTCGACCACGGCGCGCACGAGCTGGTCAAACAATTCCTCTTTTGATGAAAAGTAATAATAGAGAGATGCTCGATCGATATCGAGTTCCGCGGCTACCGCACTCATGCTGGCGCCCTTAAAGCCCCGACGGTTAAAAACGCTTATTGAGGCTTCGGCAATCTCTTTTCGGCGCGCGTCATATGATGCGCTGGAATCGTCTTTTGCAAGTTTGCGGCGTTTCCCGATGTTGCTCACTGGTTTCATAAGTCGTCCCTAGTTCCCATTCTAAACTCGCATCTGCAAGCGCGGCCCCAACATCACGAATTTGTCAGGACGTATGCCGTACTGCCATTATTCTGGTGCCTTGCGCAATCAGCGATTCACCAGATTCAATTGCCGTCGACATCAAGATTAAAGCGTTTGCACTAACATTGCAGAATTTTCAACAATAGTGTTGACGAAACTGACTGCTTGATACATTCTTAAGTCAGAAAAGAATCTAACTTTGCTGCACAAGTGCAGAATAGGAGGCACCTGATGAGCCGCACCGACGCGCTGAATTCCTTACTGATTACGCGCGACACGCCAGTCGGGTACAATCTTGAGAGTATAAAGAAGAGGGCCGTAATTCAGCTGATGGGTTCGCGTCTTTGGGGTCGATTTAATCCGAACCACTGGGACCCTGTATACGCTGCCGCAACAGGTCTTTCTGCACCGATCCAAACGGGAGAAATGTCCTCAGCCTATTTGGCCGAAATGTGTGTGAATCACTTCGGTGCTCAGATGTTTAGTAATGCCCGCATGGTTTGCAAATATGTGGCCTCTACGCTGGCTAACGAAGTGATCGTTACGCATGGCGTGGTCAAAGAAAAGACGCCCAAGGGAAATGGTTTCAGGTTCACGGTCGATATCTGGAGCGAGAACGAAGCGGGCGAAAAGAAAACAGTCGGCTGGGTGGAAGTCGATGTTGGTGTTTGAATAAAGCAAGGGAATGAGAGATGAAAGCCGATACCATCCGAACTGACGCCCTTCGTCCGTTGAGCGATATACAAATAGAGCAGACGCGCGAATTCATTGATAGCTTAGAACAAGGGTCTCAAACCTATTGGGATATGGTAGAGATTGGTGATGAGCTATCCCGAGATCTCCACATTACGCCCGAATTGGTGATATTGTATGCTGACGCTGTGGAAGATTTCAATCCGTGGTATGAAGCATGGAAAATGAACACATGGCATATCGACGGTGAGTCCCCCTTCGGCGGTGCTATTGTGCCGCCGGTTCTAGTTTCGCATTTCGTTTTGTCTGTGCAATTTGACCATAACAAACCATTTGCGATAGGCTCCATCCACACTTTTCACGACTCCGAGATTCTAGCGCCCATTCCCGTTGGCGCGACCGTG
>NZ_JARXAI010000076.1 GCF_029865925.1 Sphingorhabdus sp. | reverse complement strand
ATTCAGCTGCTTGACCGGGCATGGTCACAAGCATATACGCGCGGGAACGACCTGCTCCCCGGTCGTCTAACGGTAAGACTACGGACTCTGACTCCGTCTATTGAGGTTCGAATCCTTACCGGGGAACCAGAAATAAAACTTTTAAATCAACGTTTTATGTTATTTTCAGACGGGTGATAGCGCCTGTTTTATGTTGCAATATATTCCCCTATAATTCCTCGCTTTTCCGGCGTTTCCCTTGGTGTCTCGGCTTGTCCATGCAACATGGAACACGATGGGCGTGGGGTTTGCAAACTACTGCAACAAATCCTCTGACGGGTGCGGCTTAGCGGGTAGTTGGTCCATCAGGGTGATATTGATAATCCCGCGTTCCTTTGGATAGGTCCAGCCGCATAAAACCCGCCAGACAATCCACGCGAGCGAGGTGCCTTCACCTTGCCAGCTAAGTTTCCCAACGCGGTCGGGGTCAAATGTGATGATGGCGAATCGTTTACGAGGCATCCAATGTTACTGGAACAAAGAAAGAACATTTACAAGATAAGCCGCTTGCCTTGCTGGTTGCGGCCACCGTCAGAACATTTGGCTCTGATGCACGATTGTTTAGTTCTTCTGCAACAGCACAGAATTTACCTGCTTTAGACCAAACACACCTTGGTTAAGGTGCGCTAGCGCAAAGCTGAACGACTACATTGGGCCCGAAAGTAGACTGTCCGTATTTTCTGACAGATGAGCAAAAGCGGACTAATCCAAAACTCATGCATACATCGTTACAAAGCGCTGCGCCGAACTGCCATCCGTCAAAACGAGGCTCGATATTGCTTATTGACAAAAATCCCTATGTAGGTTCAACAACATCGACAGGCTTTCGTATGTCGTACGCTCTCAATGTCCAGCAAGCGCGCGAACTATAGGAAAGCTCTAGCAGTTATTGCATGAAGCCCAAATTAGCGCCGTTAAACCTACCAATGTTGGGTGATATGCTTGGTAACTCGCTAGGCGCAACGCCGAACCAGGTGGCCAGTGTTGCAGCATATTGATCGACCGAAACCGTTGGAAGCAAACGGCCAAGACCGACTTGGTCTGAGCTCCTAACCGAGATTTGTGGCGCGACACCGTAATAGCGGCCACCGTTAGCCGCGCCACCCATGATGAAGTGGTGCGCGCCCCAGCCATGGTCTGATCCATCACCGTTGAACTGCAGCGTGCGGCCAAAATCGGAGGCCGTGAATGTCGTCACTTTGTCAGCGACACCCAATTCCACGGTTGCACGATAGAACGCGTCAAATGCGAAGTCGACACGGTCCATCAGCGTTGCGTGCCCCACAATCAAATTGTCGTGATGGTCAAAGCCGCCCAAGTTTACCATAAACACTTGGCGCTTGACGCCCAGCGCTTGGCGCGCCGCGATCATACGCGCAACTATTTGAAGTTGGTCCGCTAAAGTGTTTGTGCCGGACACTGGCCGAAATGACGTCGCAAGGGATGTCGGCTGGAGCGCCGCATTGACAACAGTTTCCGCGTCAATGGAGCGGCGTGCGACCCTATTATATTCAGCTTCAAACATATTATTGCTAGACTGCGTCAACAACGTCCGAAGGGCGTTGCTGCCCGCCGTAGAGCCAAATAACGGACTCTTGAGACCGCCGATGGACGTCGCTCCGGTTGGTGAGACTTGATAGGTAATCGCGTCCATCCCGGCCAAAAACACGGCGTTGCCCGCTGCCGAAATGCAGGTGAACAGTGAATTGGTGTTACTGGATAGGGCAAGGTCACCCATGCGGCCACCCCAACCGTCGGTGGCACCTTCGGGCTTGGACGACTGCCATGTCGATTGTTGGTCATTATGCGAAAACAGCTTCGCAGGCCGGGGGTTTGCCACCAAATTGCTGCTTTGATATTGGGCCAAAGTTAATGGCGCTATAAGCGGACCGACATTCAGCAATGGCGCCAATTTACCTGCATCAAACAAAGCTTTCATGCGCGTCATTTGCGGGGCGAGCGCATATTGAACATTATTGGTCAGCACTTGGCCGTTGGCGGGTGTGAGCGCCGTTGCTGCAAGAGACGAACGCGCTAAAGTTATGCCGCCTGCAGTTTGTCCAGGGCCGCCACCGCGAATGGCGCTATACAAGTCGTAATTTGCCGAGTCATAGGGTATTAAGGTGCTGTTATGGTCGTTGCCGCCGTTAAAAAATACGCAGACCAATGCGCGATAATCATTGCCTGCACTAAAAGCGGCTGCCTCCCCCATGCCCGCAAGACCCATGGCCCACGAACCCGCGGTACCGGCCACGGCCAATTGTTTAGAGCGGCGAAGAAAAGCGCGCCGCGAAATATCTTCCATTTTGCTAATGTGCACGATGCGCTCCCTATTTTTGGACGAGATAATCGGGGGAAGCAAACACAAGAAGTGTCGCCAGGTACACGCGTCGTTCTTTGTCTGCCAACGCACTGGTGTCCGTGACGGTCGTCGCGTCAAGCGCGGCCTTGATCGTTGCTTTGGTGGTGTCAGTGAGCTGGTTTCCGGACAATAACAAGGACAGCCGGTTCAGTAAGGCCGCCGTGTCGGAAACGATCGCTAACTCGCGTGTATAAGTGGCTTTGACGTCGTTGTTCACGCCGTTGACGGATCCGATGGTTGACGCCATGAAGTTGATATAGCCGGCAACACTCACTTCGGTAACGATTTGGAATTCAGGTGCGACCAGCGCGTTGGTTGCGATTGCGGTATTGGCAGGGACATAACCCGGGCGGTAAAAATTAAACACAGACGGCGCACGCAAGGGGCTTTGACCCAGGCTGGTGCCGGGATTGGACAGGTTTGCGATGGTCCAATTACCTGTTCGCGATGTGGCACCGAAATTTCTGGCCCATTGTGTAAAGCGCAATACCGGCTCACGAACTTTGCCAAAGGTCGGCGACGTTAGCCCGGTAGCATTTGTCGCTTCGTCATCAAGTAAAATAGCCTTAAACACAGCGCGCAGATCGCCACGAACGCCCGAACCATTATTGTTAAATATCTTGGCAACACGATCAACATAGCCAGCGCTAGGGTTACTGGTCACCAAACGCTGGATCATCTGCTTTGAAAAGAATGGGCCCACATTGGGATGGTTGAAAAGTGCGTCCAGCGCCAGTTTCATGGATGTTGGAGCATCGGTGTTGGCCGGAATAGTGGTGCCCAGAAATGTTTTTTCCAGCATGGAATGTTCGCTGGTGGTCTGTGGCCTTGACCATCTGGTCGTATCGCTTGTCATCGGCCTGATTACAGATTCTACCGGTGCGACCGATTGTGATGGAAAACGGACAGAAGGCGTTCTGACCAAGTTCGCATAGTCGTAACTATAACCGGTAAATACACGCGCAAGGTTGGATACATCGGAATTGGTATATGTTTCGATAGGCTGGCCAGTGGTTCCGATTTTTTTGGTGCCGTCATTATTTAGCTCATTCAAACCAATGGTGAAAAGCTGCATAACTTCACGCGCATAATTTTCGTCGGGTACGCGACCAGTCCGCGTATCTTCTTTCCTGTTATCGAGCGTGCTGAGGTAAACGCCCATTGCGGGGTTGAGTGTTACGTCTTCCAGTAACTGACGGAAATTACCCAAAGCATTGCGGTTGAGAACATCCCAATAAGCCGCCACAGCATTTGACTGCCATTGGATTTCGATACCGTTGGTCGACACGACAAAAAACTGGGAAAGCGCGTACGCCAATCTTTTACGAACGGGGTCGGGGCTGGCAATCAACTGGTTCCAAACCATGTAATCCGCGAACTGGTTTTGATTATAATACTCGTCGACGGTCACTTTATCGTAACCGCGCGATGACAGCCAGGCGACGCCTGTTTGGCTAATCGGAATGTCCATCTGTTTATCGAGCCAGGCCACGAAACCCACAGATCGAATATCTGCGATTTCGGGTTCCGTCGCCGCAAGGCTGGCCTTCAAAATGAAACGGGCAGCTTCGCCATCGGTCGCCGTCTTCGCGACTGGCGCACTTGGTGTCAAAACAGAGGCTATTGAATTGCCATCAGCTCCACCACCACCACATGCAGCCACGACCAATGAGGCGGCGGGGATTGCAAAAATAGCGGGGGATTTTTCACCGACAGTTCTCTTCGACGCAGCGAACGTGTCCGAGGCGGTATCAGATTTTGTTGTCCCATCAAGAGCTAAGCATTCAGGTTGCGTCATCACACTTCCCCCAACCAAACAAGATGAATTCCAAGTCTTGGATCGACAGTGGTTCACATCGCTGTCTGCAACACAAATGTAATTTTTCAACGCCGACTAGACGCTGTATTATCTTAATCCCTTTTTAACTGCCGGCAATGTTTTTTTGTTGCGATGGATGGGATAGGAGATTACTCAACGGTATGGTATCGAGTGTCATTTAGGCTCAAAACATGGTCGACAGTCGCTTTACACTCCCAATTTTTGCAATGTTACCGATCGCGGGATTTTGTTCGGTTGCGCACGCAAATGTTTTCGAACGCAAACAAAATGGCAACCTTGTCGAAATATCCCAGTCTGTATGGCGGGCGGACGGGTCGCAGGTTGTGGACGGTCGATATGGCCCCAAAGCAGAACCCGTATCTAACTCTGCCCAATCACAAAATGCCGTACGGCAGCATATCCAGGTTGCGGCAACACGCTTCGGCGTTGACCGCAATCTGGTCGACGCCGTTGCTTGGCAAGAGTCACGGTATAACCCGCGCGCCATTTCAACGGCCGGGGCAGTAGGTGTGATGCAACTTATGCCGGACACTGCGCGTCAATTGGGTGTGCGTAACCCGCATGATGTGGAACAGAATGTGATCGGTGGGACAGCTTATCTGCGTCAGCAGCTTGAACGCTTTGGTAATAACGTGCCGCTTGCCTTGGCTGCATACAATGCCGGACCAGGTGCAGTGATAAAATATGGAAGCATCCCGCCTTACCGCGAAACACAAAATTACGTCCGCCAAATAATGCAACGTTTGTCGGCAACGTCGGCTTATCGCGCAGGATATTGAGGTTCATGATGACATATAAATTCTCCCGTTTCTTCACCTTAGCTGCGTTGGCCTTTGCTATACCCAAAACGGCGATGGCGCAGGTAGCTAATGTCGATCCGCAGGGTTCCGGACCAATCGTCAATGCGCTTGGCTGGATACAAGGCACGCTGCTAGGCAATGTCGCAACGACAGCTGCCGTGATCGCCGTCGCTGTTGTTGGCCTGATGATGCTAACCGGACGCATGAACTGGCGCTTTGGTGCCACTGTCATTATTGGCTGCTTTATTCTTTTTGGCGCAACAGCGATTGTCTCGGGTATTCGTGTCGCCGCAGTTGGCGGTTAGGGCATGACCCCGCTGAACCGCACGCCGATATTCCGGGCATTAACGCAGCCGCAGATGTTTGCCGGCGTTACCTATAGCTATTTTATCATAAATCTTGTCGTCACGACCGAGATTTTCTTGATCACACGCTCCTTCTGGGCGATCCCGGCTGCGGCCATCATTCATGTTATCGGCTATATGGCCTGTTTGCGGGAACCCCAGATTTTCGACCTCTGGATTACGAAAATAAGCCGTTGCGGCCGCACCCGCACTTATGACCTTTGGCGCTGCAACAGTTATCGGCCTTAGCATATGAAAACGGTCGCCCAAAAAACAGCAGCGTTGGACCCCTGTGCGGGGGACCGTCTGCCTTATGCTGGGCATTTTGACGACCATACGGTGATGACCCGCAGCGGCGGCCTGATCCAGATGATCCAAGTCGACGGTGTCGCCTTTGAAACTGCTGACAGCGAAACGCTGAACCATATGGCGGCAGTGCGGGATGTGGTGATGCGCGGCATCGCGAACTCCAACTTGATGTTGTACTGCCACGTCATTCGCCGCCAGGTGGCGGCCGAGCTATCGGGCGCGCAACCAGAGGGTTTTGTCCGTGACTTAGACGATGCCTGGCAACAGCAATTGCGCAGCAAAAGGCTCTACATTAACGACATGGTGTTAATGCTGGTCCGTCGGCCAGCCCGAGGGAAAATAGGCTTTTTTGACCGCCTCACCAAATGGGGCAATGGTACACGCAACAGCGCCGAACGGGTGGCCGACCAAATGCGTGAACTGCGCGAATTGGATGCGGCGCGCACCAACCTGCTGTCCGCTCTTACCCGCTATGGGCCCCGCCTGCTCGGCCGATATAATGGCGCAAGTGGCATCTGTTCCGAACCGCTTGAGATATTGTCGGCGCTGTATAATGGCGAAATGCAGCCTGTGCTTGAACCCACTGGCGACGCTGGCCACTATCTGCCTTATAAGCGGATCAGCTTTGGCCTGGACGCTCTGGAATTGAAAGGCGCTAGCGCCAACATGTCACGTTTTGGCGCCATCGTTTCCATCAAGGATTATCCCGCTTATACCGCACCGGGTATGCTCGATAATCTGCTGCGCCTGCCGCATGAGATGACCATGACGGAGAGCTTTGCGTTCATCGATCGGCAAATTGCGGACGAACGGATTGGGCTTGCGCTCCGCCGGTTGCGGGCCGCTTCCGATGAAACGACCACTTTGCGGCAAGGCCTGCTGGGTGCGAAAGATGATCTGACGGGGGGGGCTGCGGCTTATGGTGAGCATCATCTGACCGTGCATGTACGCGCCATGACCTTAGCCGCATTGGACGCCGCCGTGGCCGATGTGCAGGCATCACTGGCCGATATTGGCGCAGTCGCCGTGCGTGAGGACCTCAATCTCGAAAGCGCCTTTTGGGGCCAGTTTCCAGGCAAT
>NZ_JARXAI010000074.1 GCF_029865925.1 Sphingorhabdus sp. | reverse complement strand
GCGGCAACTTCCTCGCGGCGGGCCTTTAGCGCGTTCACGCGCAGATCCATCGGTGCGCGGTCAAGCAAGGACGCTTGTTCGGCCTCGTCAATATGCGGGGAAAACAACGGCTTTAGCCATTTCGGCAAAGCGCCACCTGTTGAGCGCGCCTCAGCCGGGTCGATGACCGCGGGACCATAATCACTGCCGTCAAATAAAGCCGCGAGCTCCGAATCAGCATCCGCCATCGCGGCAAACGCCGAGCGCGCGGTTGCGGGACGCTTTCCAAACCGCCGTATGACGCCCCACGCCAAATCGCGCACAGCGCGGCGGTCTTTTGACCCCGCATAGCGCCGCTCGGCGAAAAAGCGTTTGGCAATCTGGTCCGCGGATGCACCGCCGTCGCGGGCCGCAAGAATGATTTGATCGACCAATTCTATGGCCGATTGCAGGCGCGCAGCGGGCCTCATGCCTTATCGCGTCGGATAATTGGGCGCTTCGCGTGTAATTGTAACGTCATGAACATGGCTTTCCCGTAATCCGGCATTGGTGATGCGCACAAACTGCGCGCGTTCCTGAAGGTCGGCGATCGTGCGCGAACCTGTATAGCCCATAGCCGCCTTTACGCCGCCCACCAGCTGGTGAATAACATCGCGCGTGGGTCCCTTGTAAGGCACCTGCCCTTCAATGCCCTCTGGAACCAGCTTAAGCTGATCCTTGATATCTTGCTGAAAATAGCGGTCGGCCGAACCACGCGCCATTGCCCCGACGCTGCCCATGCCACGATAGCTTTTGTAGGTGCGTCCTTGATACAGGAACGTGTCGCCCGGGGCCTCTTCGGTGCCCGCCAGCAATGATCCGACCATCACCGATGACGCACCCGCCGCGAGCGCCTTGGCAACGTCACCCGATGTCCGCAAACCGCCGTCGGCTATCACGGGTATCCCGGATTTTGCAGCTTCCGCTGCTGATTCCATAATGGCCGTCAATTGCGGCACGCCAACGCCTGCAACGACGCGGGTGGTGCAGATGGAACCGGGGCCAATGCCGACTTTAATGCCATCTGCGCCTGCGTCGATTAGCGCCCGGGTGGCGGCGGCAGTGGCGACATTGCCGGCAACAACCTGAACCTCAGGCGCCATACGTTTGATTTCAGCGACTGCCGCGGCAACCATGGCACTGTGGCCATGTGCTGTATCGACAACAATCAAATCGCATTCAGCATCAATCAACGCCTTGGTATACACCAGGCCCTTTTCGCCTACGGTAGTCGCCGCTGCAACGCGCAACCGACCGGAACCGTCCTTGGTGGCGTTCGGATAGAGAACGGCCTTCTCGATATCCTTAACGGTGATCAGTCCAATGCAATGATAGGCATCGTCGACGACGAGCAGCTTTTCGATCCGTCGTTGATGCAGCAAACGCCGCGCTTCTTCCTGCGAGACCGAAGCAGATACCGTCGCCAAATTTTCGTGCGTCATCAATTCGGACACAGGCTGCGTCGGGTTTTCGGCAAAACGAACATCGCGGTTGGTCAATATCCCGGCAAGCTTGCCGCTCGCCTCAACCACCGGAATACCGGAAATCGCATTCGCCAGCATCAGTGCCTGTGCTTCAGCCAAGGTGGCGCTCGGCGCGATGGTGATGGGGTTCACGACCATACCGCTTTCAAAGCGCTTTACCTGACGGACAGCAGCGCATTGTTCTTCGATGGTTAAGTTACGGTGCAAAACGCCAATCCCGCCAAGCTGCGCCATGACAATGGCCATGCGTGCTTCAGTCACGGTATCCATCGCAGAAGACAAAACAGGAATGTTAAGCGAAATGCTTTTGGTAAGCCGCGTTCGCGTGTCCGCTTGGCTCGGTAAAATGTCCGACGGCCCGGGCTGCAACAGCACGTCGTCAAATGTCAGTCCGAGGGGAATTTCTTTCATGTGGCCACCGCTTTAAGCTTTGATTCGTGGCGGCCCATGTAAACAGTAACCCTTTTATTCGCCAGCCTTCTTCGATTTATATTTTCGCGTGTCGGCAAAGTAACGGCCAAGCGCAATGTGCAGGTCGGTATCTTCGGCTGCACCGCCCAATTCGGTGCTGTCGGTCAACTCGTCATTTGGGCCATGATAGTCACTACCCAAAAATTTCTGCAAAAGATCAAGGTCCGCAAACGATCCGCCAACCATCAGTGCCGGAACGCCCTTTTGCGTCAGCGCCCAACCGTCTTGCCGTTGAATGAAAGCATTGGCGTTGGTAGAGCTTTCAATCATACGCCCCGTCTTTTTGGCAATAGCCTCGACCGCAGAATCCAGCGGCGTTGTGCCACGACCAATGATTGCTACTTTAGACCCCCGGGACGCGATGGCGATGGTGTCGACGTTTAACGAAAGGATAATCTGATCCAGCGGGAGCACTGGCTTTTGTGCAAAGGCATATGCGCCAAGCAAGCCGCTTTCCTCGGCTGTGGTCGCCACAAAATAAATGTCACGATCATGCTTCTTCTTTGCCAATGCCTTGGCCACTTCGTTCATCACCGCGATGCCGCTGGCATTATCGACCGCCCCATTGCAGATGCGATCCGGCGCGCCCTCTGGCGCGCATATACCCAAATGGTCCCAATGGCCCATATACATCAAAGCGCCACTGTTCTTTTTACGGCCCGGTATTTTACCGATGACATTCGAGCTGTTAAAACGATAAATATCTGTTTTAACATTGAAGTCTGCATCTATGCCAAGCGATTCTCCGACATAATCCGCTTGTTTTGCGTGGGCACGTAACGTGTCCCAATCCTGCCCTGCGGCAGTAACCAAGCCTACCGCAAATTCGCTTGTAACAGCACCTTCAAGTGACGCCCGCGTCTCTCGGCTTTCAAGCGCTATCGGACGCGACAACAGTAACCGGCGCAGCGATGGCCAACTGCCCTTGCTGTCGCCCACAAAGATAATGGCTTCCGCACCGGCCGCGACCAATGCCTCACGCCGCGCTCTGGGGGACTTCATCTTGTCCGGGACATTTTCGGCATCAAACAGGACGAGGACCGCCTTGCCCACCACATCGGCGCCAACAGTTCCATCGGACTTTACGCCCATGCCTGCGAAAACGAGCGGCAGGTTGCCACGCACATATTCCGCCTGCTTGCCAATCAGAACAATGTCATCCGATCCAACGCGCAATTTCCGTCCATTTGCATTAAAGCTGTAACCAAAACTGTCCTGCCCACGTTGAATGAGCGGTACCGGTTCAAACCAGCCGCCATCGGCAGCAGCGGGTTTTAAGCCTGCCTGCGCCCATTGCTCGGCAATATATTTGACCGTTTTGGCTTCACCTGCAGTACCCGGTTTGCGGCCCTCAAAATCATCGCTGGCAAGAATGGCAATGTGCGCGCGCAAATCGGCCTCAGTCACAGCCTTGGATAGAACTGGGCTTGCCAAAAAGCCCACAAGACCGACTAAAATAGCTGAATGTACAAGCCGCATGATGGTTCGCTCCGGACTAAGACACGACGTCACCCATCGCATGGCGGGAACGTTCTACCTTCAAATTTGCTCGGTACATGCATCAATTCAATCATGCGACCCCTAATTCGACATAGCCGACCTCGACCCGACACCTAACCAAATGCAAAAAGCATCCGATCCGCAGTTGAGGCAGCGCAATTGATCAAGACGCTTGGCGAAATCGGCGGATTGGCGAAAGAGCCACTGGCCATGAGCGATAAACAGGCATAACGCTAAAAAACTGCGAAATAGCAGTCTTGAGCATTGGCCGCCGAGCGACTGAATCTGCAGAAGGCCTTCCACCTGGCAGCTGAGGGTTTTGGTGCGGTCTATGGTTTCGCGTTTCGAATTTTTGGGAGTGCTACAATGGCAGAATGGCTCGACACAATATCTACTCACTGGTTCTGGCTTTCACTTGGCCTTGTGCTCGGCGCAGCTGAAATGGCCTCGCCATGGCGATACCTAATGTGGATCGCCCTGGCAGCGTTGATCGTTGGCGGATTGGACTATTTCCTGCCCATTACCGTTGCGTATCAGGTTGCAATGTTTGTCACTTTGTCGGTGATTACTGTCTTTACCGGCAAGAAATTTATGCAGGACAAATGACACAAAACGCCACGGCCGTGACAGCTGACAGGGTGCGCGAAATGTCGGCCTAAATATGTTTGAGGCTAAGGCGGTCTGGCGCAACAAATGTCCGCCGTGCCTGAACCGAAAACAGCCGTTCTTTGGAGTAAAACCGAAGTGGCAAATCACGGCTTCCTCGCTCCGAAAGAAGTAATGCGTTGACTGCCTTATACAACGGCAAGTCGTGCCCCACTTCTGCTAAATGGGCTTTAACTGCTGCAATATATACCTGCGTAATCGTGTGATGATAGCCCTGCGTATCGTCATTCACCCCGCCAACCGCTGCGTTATAAGCTGCAATAATGAGAGGCAGTTCGCGTTCGGTATCAATGTCACCTCGCGCGCGCACCAGCCAACTACACGCGGCCAGATGCGCCTCATGCGTCCACGCCTCACGCGGCGGCTTTGCCGAAAGCAAGCCTTCACCGATGGCTTCAATCGACGCGTCATCCTTGAATAAGCGCACTTCGAATTTAGACATGTGCCGGACGAACAATTGATCCGGTCATGTTCGGACGGGTTAAGCTGCCTTGGGCGCCGATTGTTTTACGCCTTCATCGACATGGTCGGTAAATTGCGCAAAATTGTCGATGAATTGCTGCACCAATTTTTGCGCAGTCACATCATATTCCGCGCTGTCTGCCCATGCGGAACGTGGGTCAAGAATGCCACTGTCGACACCTGGAACCGCCACCGGAAATTCAAATCCAAAGTTGGGGTCCATTCGGAATTCTGCATTATTGAGGCTGCCGTCAAGCGCAGCATTGAGCAGCGCGCGCGTCGCTTTAATCGGCATACGGCTAATGCCCGGCATCGTGGCCTTACCGCCTGTCCACCCCGTGTTAACCAGCCAGCAC
Organism: Sphingorhabdus sp.; assembly: GCF_029865925.1. Taxonomy (GTDB): domain Bacteria; phylum Pseudomonadota; class Alphaproteobacteria; order Sphingomonadales; family Sphingomonadaceae; genus Sphingorhabdus_B. The sequence goes on along the minus strand of NZ_JARXAI010000074.1, from coordinate 8,415 downwards.
TGTACCTTACCCTTGGCAATGCGTTCCTTTAGCAAATTGCCATAAATGCTGGGATGACGCGGCATGAATGGCGCGCCGAAGCAGGTGGAGAATGTCGCCTCCGGTTCAGTCACACCAATCTCTGTTCCAGCCACACGCGCTGTGTAACCTGACAGAAAATGATACATCGCCTGATCGGGCGTAAGCCGCGCGATGGGCGGAAGCACGCCATATGCGTCAGCGGTCAGGAAAATGATCGTGTTGGGCACTGGCCCCATATTCTTTTCCGATGTGTTCGGAATGAATTCAATTGGGTATGAACCGCGGCTGTTTTCCGCAAGGCTGTTATCGTCGAAATCAAGCTCACGCGTTTCTGGGTCAATAACGACATTTTCGAGTACAGTGCCGAAACGCTTTGTTGTAGCAAAAATCTCCGGCTCGGCTTCAGGGGACAAACGAATCATCTTAGCGTAGCAGCCGCCTTCGAAGTTGAACACAGCGGTGTCCGACCAACCATGTTCATCGTCACCAATCAACGTGCGGCTGGCGTCGGCTGACAATGTTGTCTTGCCCGTGCCCGACAGGCCAAAGAAGACGGCAGTATGGCCATCGGCGCCGATATTGGCCGAGCAGTGCATGGGCATCACGCCCTTTACCGGCAGAAGATAATTGAGAATGCCAAACACGGACTTTTTCATTTCACCCGCATAAGCAGTGCCGCCAATGAGAATAAGCTTCTCAGTAAAGTTGACCGCGACAACCGTTTCGCTGCGGCAACCATGACGTGCAGGGTCTGCGCGGAAACTTGGTAAATCGATGATTGTATATTCAGGCACAAAGCCAGCTAATTCATGCTGTGTGGGCCGAACAAGCAACGTGCGAATGAAGAGGTTGTGCCAAGCAAATTCGTTGATCACGCGGACGTTAACACGGTGCTCTGGTTGCGATCCACCGAACAGGTCAGCGACGTATAATTTGTCCTTGCCGCCCAGAGCAGCGATAAAATCCTCTTTCAATACAGCAAAATGTGCGGGATCCATCCCCACATTGGTTTTGCCCCACCAAATGCTGTTTTCGGTTTCGGCATCGCGAACAATATATTTATCCTTTGCCGAGCGCCCCGTATGCAAGCCGGTTTTGACCACTAACGGGCCATCCTTGGCCATTATCCCCTCTTTATTCGCAAGCGCTGCCTCAACCAGCTGGGCGGTGCCTAAATTGCAATGCAGCTCTGCATCTGTGCCGAAACCCTGTTGTGAAAGTGCGATATTCAGTGGTGTCGACATTGGCTGCTCCGGCGAAAGTTGCGAATCTGGTGCATACGTATGCACCGAGGAAGGTGCCGCCGGTATACGATGCGTAGAGCAAGGTCAAATGCGGGGCGGATGGATTTGACGAGAAAAACGTTATCCACGGAAGACTTTGCCTTTAAAGAGCAATGCATTGAACCCAAGCCCTTGCCTGACTATAACCGCGGGATGAGTGCCCATATCGCCTTGGTCGACGATGACCGGAATATCCTAACCTCTGTGTCCATTGCGATGCAGGCGGAAGGATATGTGACCCGGATTTATTCGGATGGAGAGACTGCGTTGAAGGCACTGCTGGAGAACCCGGCTGATTTGGGTATTTTCGATATCAAAATGCCCCGGATGGACGGGTTAGAACTGCTACGGCGGTTGCGCGAAAAAAGTGACATGCCCGTCATTTTCCTGACATCGAAAGATGAAGAACTCGATGAAGCTCTTGGCCTTGCCATGGGCGCCGATGATTACATCACGAAGCCATTTTCGCAGCGTTTGTTAATCGCACGCGTGAAGGCCATTTTACGACGCGCAACCTATGACAAGGCTATCGTTAATGGCGAAGCGGGATCCGAACCCGAACCAATGAAGCGCGGAAATCTGGAAATGGACCCAGCCCGCCATCAGGTCAAATGGGATGGGCGGTCGCTTATGCTGACTGTAACAGAGTTTATGATCCTGGAGGCGTTAGCTATCCGACCAGGCGTTGTCCGCACCCGCGACCAATTGATGGATGCCGCCTATCAGGACGATGTTTATGTCGATGATCGCACCATCGACAGCCACATTAAAAGGCTACGCCGTAAATTCCGAGAAATTGACCCCGAATTCACCGCAATCGATACGCTTTATGGGGCCGGATATCGCTTCGCCGACAGTTGAGCCCGCTGATCTACAGTTGGGATGGAGCCGGGGGTTATCGCTAACCACCCGAATCCTTGCTGTAAACCTGTTCGTTTTGGCGTTGCTCGGCGCCGGGCTATTTTTCCTCGACAGCTACCGCGTGCGGTTAATTGCCGAGCGCGAACAGACCGCGCGCAACCAAGCCACTTTTTTGGCCCACAGCTTGCCTCTAGTCGCCCAAGAAAACAAAGCAGCTTATGTCATCCAGTTCGGTCAGCAAAACCAATCGCGCATTCGCATTTACGACCAAAAAGGTACTAAGATCCTCGATAGTTTCGCCAATCAACGGCCGACCTATGTCCTTCGCGACCCAGACCGTGAACCATGGCTTAAAGTCGCCGCGCGCGGGATTGACCGGCTATTCGACTTTCTAGTAGGCGCTCAGGCGCTTCAACCGTTTATTGAACCCAGATCCGACACGAAAGGAGCTTGGCCGAAATTAACCACCGCTAAGCCATCCAAGGCTGCATCAGAGGTGCGTTTTGCCCCTGACCTAACCCATATGATCAGCGCGGCGTCGCAATCTCCAGACCGAAGTTACACTGTACTCACTACATCGAACGAGCGCGATATCCGGCTCTTTGTCCGTGACGAACGGTTTAACGTCGGCATGTTTTTCTTGTTCGCGCTGGGTATTGGTGTTTTACTATCGACATTTCTGGCCCGCACGATTGTGCGACCCTTGCGCCATCTCTCTCGTGCCGCGGTCAAGGTAAGGCTCGGACGGGCGCAAGAGGTTACGGTCCCGCGCCTGCCCTCGCGCCGCGATGAGATTGGCATGTTGGCCCGCGCTTTGTCCGACATGAGCATCGCCCTTCGCCAACGCATTGACGCAACCGAAGCATTTGCGGCGGATGTCGCGCATGAAATCAAAAACCCTCTGGCGTCGCTGCGATCTGCGCTGGATGGCGCAGAGCGGATTGACGATCCAAAGTTGCGCAAACAGTTGATGGACGTCGCGAAAGCGGACGTTCAGCGGATGGACCGTTTAATAAGCGACATCTCCGACGCGAGCCGTGTGGACTCGCAACTGGCCAAGGCAAAGTTCGAGCCCATTGATCTGGGCGATATGATCGAACAATTGCTTCAGGCGCGTGAGGATAGGGCCAGCGACAAAAATGTGACCATTGCGTTCGCAAGGCCGCGAAGGTCGATCGCTACGGTGATGGGTGAAGATTTTCGGCTTGAGAGGATGCTGACCAATTTAATCGACAACGCGGTGTCCTTTTCGCCGCGCGGATCAGTGGTCGAAATCTCCGCAACACTGGCCGACGCCGAAGTTATCATCCGCATTAGCGACGAAGGGCCAGGCGTCCCGGCTCAAGAACGCGAGGCCATTTTTCGCCGTTTCCACAGCGAACGGCCTGCATCAGAGAATTTCGGCAAGCATAGCGGGCTTGGTCTCGCAATTGCCCGCACAATCATCGAAGGGCATCATGGCCGCATCATGGTACGCGATCGCGTTGATGGTAAGGACGGGGCATGCTTCGAAATCGCGCTTCCCTGTGCCAAAACGGCGAAACGCTAATGACGACGATGGTTCATGGTAGCGCGGTCGCTATAGGCAGCCTTGGTGTGCTAATACTTGGACCATCTGGAAGCGGAAAGTCCGATTTGGTCCTTCGCTTGATTGACCGCGGCGCCAAGCTGATCAGTGACGACGTCCTGCATATCCAAAGCGCCGATGGCGTTCCCCTATTGGCTTACGCGCCCAGCATAGCTGGAAAAATTGAAGTGCGCGGCATAGGAATCTGTTCTGTCGAATATGAGGTTTCCGCCCCGCTGCGCCTCGTCGTCGAATGTGCAAAGGATGTTGACCGCATGCCCGCCGAAGATATGCGAACCACAATCGCTGATTTTTTGGTGCCGCTGGTGAAGCTTGATCCATTTCAGGTCAGCAGTGTGCTAAAGGTCGAACTGGCGCTTCGCTCGGTCGTTGAGGCCGGGCATCTGCCAGTGGAAAAACCCCTACCATTGCAATTGAGAGGGTAAAATCTTGAAGCCAAAAAAATCTTCAGAACCCCAGAAAATCTTGTTGATCACGGGTGTGTCCGGCGCGGGAAAAACGACCGTGCTTAAAACACTGGAAGATTTGGGTTGGGAAACCGTCGATAATTTCCCGATTAAACTCGCTGCACAATTACTCAAAATACCAGCATCGGGCGGCGAAGACGGTCCAAATACCCCGCTGGCGCTTGGATTTGATAGCCGTACCCGCGGTTTTGATGCTGGAGCATTAATTGAGCAAATCATGGCGCTGCAGACTCAGCCTAATCTAGAAATTATGACATTATTTCTCGACTGTGCTGGCGTGGAAATCGAACGCCGCTACGCCGAGACACGTCGCCGCCACCCTATGGCGCAGGACCGACCTGCGATGGACGGCGTGGCGATTGACCGCCATCTGATGGAACCATTTCGCCGCTGGGCGGAAACGGTGGTGGATACAAGCAAGCTGTCTGCGCATGATTTACAGCAGGCTATCCGCCAGCAGTTTACGAGCGCAACGACTCCACATTCGATCATCACGGTCACGAGTTTTGGTTTTTCCCGCGGGGTGCCGCACAACGCAGATCTTGTCTTTGACCTCCGGTTTCTGCGTAACCCCTATTGGGACAGCGCTCTGCGCCCAATGACAGGGATGGATGCAAGCGTTGCAGAATATGTTGCGGCGGACCCCAAATATGACGAAGCCATGCAGAAGATCCGAGACTTGCTCCGCTTCCTGCTGCCGCTCTACGACGCACAGGGTAAAGCGTATATCAACATAGCATTTGGTTGCACCGGCGGACGTCACCGATCTGTGCATGTGGCCGAAACATTTGGCAACTGGTTACGCGAAGACGGGTTCGCTCTTACGGTGTCACATCGCAATCTGACGTCAAGACCGATTGACGCGCTTGAGGAGCCTGCTAACGGCGCAAACAGTATTACGTCGCGACAGGACAGTAAAAGCACATGATAGGTTTGATTTTAGTCACGCATGGTAAACTCGCAAGCGAGTTTCTTGTCGCCCTTGAACATGTTGTCGGGTCGCAAAAGAACGTTGCGACCATCTGCATCGGGCCGCATGACGACATGGAAGCGCGTCGCAATGAAATTGCCGCCGCAATCAAAACCGTCGATACAGGCAAGGGCGTGATTATCTTATCCGACCTGTTTGGTGGCACGCCATCGAACCTCGCAATCTCTCTGCTCGATAGCGGACGTGTCGAGGTTATCGCGGGCGTGAACCTCCCAATGCTTATCAGGCTCGACAGCGCTCGCAAAAATCTGGACGTAAAAGAGGCTGTAGCGACCGCCCGCGAAGCCGGCCGCAAATATATCAGCGTTGCTTCGGAAGTACTTGAGGCATCGCGGTGACACGCCTCAGCAGGACAGTAACGATCGTCAACCAAAAAGGCCTGCACGCCCGCGCCAGCGCCAAATTCGTAACGTTCGTGAACCGCCTGCCTGAGGGAATTAAGGTTGAAGTCGAAAAGGACGGTCAGTCGGTCACGGGCACGTCAATCATGGGCCTGATGATGCTCGGCGCGGCACAGGGCAGCGAAGTCATCATCCATGTTGAAGGCGAACAGGCGGAGCTCGCCATTGAAAAGCTTGTCGGTCTGGTTGTTGACGGTTTTGGCGAAGACTGATGCGCCGGGAGATTACCGGATTTTCAAATCCGCTGCTGAAGGAAATCCGCGGGCTGCGTGAGAAAAAATTGCGCAAGCGCGCAGGGCTTTTTCTAGCAGAAGGGCTGCGGATCATGACTGAGGCGCGGGAGGCAGGTTTTCTCCCCGAAATGCTGTTTCGTGTCAAAGACCGGCCGTTACATGACCTTGAAGTTACGCTGGAAGCGGAGGTGCTCGACAATGGCGGCGACGTTATCGAAACGAGCGCGGACATCATGGTCAAGCTGTCGGGCAAGGACAATGCTCAAGCCGTAGTCGGCGTCTATCGCGACCATGGGACCGCCTTGGCGGATGTTGACCGTGGCATCGCACCCATATGGCTCGTTGCCCAATCGATGCGCGACCCCGGCAATCTGGGCACGATGTTGCGCACCGGTGATGCCGTCGGCGCTGGTGGTCTTATCTTGATTGATGATTGCACTGATCCCTTTTCCGTCGAGTCCGTCCGCGCGAGTATGGGCGCGATTTTCACACAAAAGGTGGTGCAATGCCGGTGGGACGAATTCACCGATTGGTTGCGCAGCGGCGAAGGCCAATTGGTTGGCACCAGCCTGCAAACCGATACCGATTACCAAACCGCTCGCTACAGCGCGCCGTGCTTTATCTTGACGGGGAATGAGGCGCAGGGCCTGCCCGACGACTATGAAAGCCAGTGTGACCTGCGCGTCAAAATGCCGATGCAAGGCAAAGCAGATAGCTTAAACGCTGCTGTGGCGACCGCTGTGATGGCCTATGAAGTTTTGAACCAGTTTCGGCATTCAAACGCAGGATAATCGCAACCGGAGCGTCAATTCTTATGCCAAGCCTTCGCGCTGATCGGCGATCGGTGTCGCCGTCTCACCTTCGCCATAACGCGGCAGCGCCTCAACCAATGGAACCTCTTCCAAATCCCGCTTGCCGGTTTCGATATTCAGGTCCGCAAATTTCCGACCCGTCGATATGACATTGCGTTCGAAGCTGCCGACGAATTTGTTGTAATTGTTCACCGCCGACGAAAGCCCGCTACCGACTGATTTCAGATGTTGCGCCGCAACGGCAATCCGGTCGTACATTTCCTTACCCAGCGCACCAATTTGCTTGGCTTCGCGCGCGAGTCCCTCTTGGCGCCAGACGCTGGCAACGGTTCGCGCAATCGCCACAAGGTTGGTTGGCGTCGCGAGGAGGACCTTCTTTTCGAAAGCAAAGTCCCACAATCGCGGTTCATGCTCAAGCGCAGCTGCGAGGAAATGCTCACCAGGGACAAACATGATGACATAATCAGGGGCTTCGGAAAACTGATCCCAATAGGCCTTGCGCGACAAGCCCTCGATATGGTTTTTCATCGACTGCGTATGGCGCGTCATTGCAACAGCGCGGACATCATCGTCCACGGAGTCAAACGCGTCCTGATAATCGTTTAACGATACTTTGGCATCGATGACCAAGGTGCGCCCACCAGGAACATGTATGATCGCATCAGGCCGCAACCTTAAGCCGTCGCCGACATCAATGCTTGCTTCCAAATCGAAATCGACATGCTCGGACAAGCCGCAACTTTCGAGCACATTTTTCAATTGTTGCTCGCCCCAACGCCCCCGCGCCTTCGGCGCATTGCGTAGTGAGTTCATGAGCCCAGAGGCGACGCTCGACACACGCTCCTGACCGATGCGCATTTCACCAATCAGGCCCTTTAGATCACCATAGGCCTCGGTCCGGTCCTTCTCGATTTTGCCGACCTGCTCTTCATAAGCTTTGAGTTTGTCACCCACTGGCCCAAGAAGCTGCTTCAGCCGCTCTTCGTTCTTCTCGCCAGCTTGGTGAAAGCGTTCGTCGGCGCGTTGCAGGAACGCAGCCTGCGCCTCGCCCAATAACTTCTGTCCAATTTCGCCAAATTGCGCGGACAAATTCTCTTTCGCATCACCAAGCGCCGCGATCTGTTCTTCAAAGCTGCGCTCGCGCTCCTCCAAACTCGTTTCAAGCCGTGCCAATCGGTCCCTGGCGCTGTCTCGTTCGACGACCACCTGATCGAGCATCGCGCGCAGTTGGCTCGTCGTTTCAAGCCCTGCTTTGCCCGCACGGCTACCAGCAAACCAACCAAGCGCCAGTCCACCCAACAATGCAAAAATAACAATGACAATGACAATTAACGGCTCCAACGGCCAACTCCAAAATAAGAACGAAAAAGGAACATAGCCCGTGCGGTGCAGAGGTCAAGTGGCTTCAGAAACGGTCCGTTGCGACTTTTTGACACGGGCATAGCTCATCATACTGAATGGTAGCATTCCGGCGTATAAGATACCAACGCCAATGAGGGCTACCCAAGGCGCGGCCACCAAAGTCGCTACAAACAAGCTAACCGCGGCGAGCGCCATAAAGCGAACGCTGCGCCGGATCTTAATCGACGACCAGCTATAGGTTGCAACATTGGAAACCATCAAAAATGCACAAAGCAAAAGCCATGGGGCAAGGAGGCGATAGTCACGCACCCACTCTGCACCCGTCTCAAACCAGATCATCATCGGCAGCAGTGCCAGCGCGGCGCCCGGCGGCGATGGAACGCCTGTATTAAATCC
>NZ_JARXAI010000020.1 GCF_029865925.1 Sphingorhabdus sp. | reverse complement strand
GCGCATAAACAATGCTGCCATTCGCTAAAATAAGCGAAAGTCCAAGAACGACTGATTTTATGGTGTGTTTCATACCGCATCTCCTGCCTAAATGGAAATGTACCACGTTTCTTTGGAGGAGCAATTGTGTTTGCTTAAGATCGATCAAGCAGGGTCTCCCAAATCAAAAAAATTTCGTGCAAAGGCAGCCCGTGACAATCACGCAGCGCTCGGCCCTACCCCCCCCGGGGGGTAAATCACACCATCGCAGCAAATATTTTAATTACAAATACAGCAACGCGGACCTAAAATACCCACCAACGTTAGTCAGCTAGTCACCTTGAAGTGACACCTTTATCGGGGAACGTTTATGGTAACTGCGGCATTTTTGGGAAGTTTTTCCCTGAATACCGATACATCTGGCGGACAGGGTGGGATTCGAACCCACGGTGAGCTTCCACCCACGACGGTTTTCAAGACCGTTGCCTTAAACCACTCGGCCACCTGTCCGCTTACGAAGCGTCCCCTAGCCAGTGCGGTTTGCGATGGCAAGCTTAGATGACGCGCTGTTGCCCCACAGCACACGATGAAATGGGCGCTCGACGGGATCAAAGCAATTCACAGGCCTTGTTCGTTGTGCCAATATGCAGCCATGCAGAAGACAGGTCACCGCATGCGCGCACATAGAAATATACTGACAGCTTTGGCGATGAGCGCCAGCGTATTGATGCTTAGCCCAAATGTGTTGGCGCAAGATGCGGCGATACCGCCCACGCCGTCGCCCGTGTCCGCACCCATTGCCCGCACAAACGTCCATGAAGCTGGTTTTCGGGCGTATCTGTTGCAGGTGCGGCAGCGGGCGTTGGGCGAAGGCGTTTCCACTGCAACGCTTGACCACGTGCTGCCATCGCTGAGCTTTAACCGAACCGTGGTCCGCCTGGACAAGCAGCAACCAGAAAGCGCATCCAACGCGCCGGTGCCGAACTTTGCACCCTATAAAGCAACCCATGTGGATGCGTCGCGCATTGGAAGAGGCCGCTTTAAATATGCAGAGCTTCGGCCGTTGCTGGAGCGGATTGAGAAAGAAACCGGCGTGCCGGAAGAAATCATGATTGCCATTTATGGCCATGAGACCAGTTATGGCGCGGTGACGGGCAACTTTAACGCGCCCGAGGCTTTAGCGTCACTTGCCTATGAGGGGCGCAGACGGCCGTTGTTCGAGGCGGAGTTGGTTGCGGTCCTTAAGATGATTGACCGAGGTGTGCCACAATATGCGATTACGGGAAGCTGGGCAGGGGCACTGGGCAAGCCCCAGTTTCTGCCTTCGGTGTATTTGCGGCTCGCCCGCGATGGCGATGGTGACGGCTATGCCGACATCTGGCGCAGCGAAGTCGACGCCATGATGTCTATCGCCAATTATTTCGTCAATGCTGGCTGGCGGCGCGGCGAGGAATGGGGCTTTGCCGTCAATGTTCCAGTGATCTTAAACCGTGACAAATTGGGGTCACGCATGTCACCGCCGCGATGCCCCCGCGTTTTTGGCCGACACAGCCAGTGGCGCACCATTGCTGAATGGCGTCAGCTGGGGATATCGCCCCAGAGCGGGTCGTGGCCAAAGGACAGCATGATGGCCACGTTACTTGAACCCGATGGCGCCGGCAAAACTGGCTATCTTCTGGGCGGAAATTACCGCGTTATATTGGACTATAACTGTTCGAATTTTTACGCGCTTTCGGTAGGGTTGTTGGCTGACCAGCTGCGCAATTAGTGTTCCGACCAATGCCAGCAGACCGCTATACGCGGCGGTTAAAATCGCCTATCATATTGCAAAGGCAAGCGGTTCTGCCATTTGCACCATTTGATCACGGAACAGAAGAATTTATGCGCCATTTAGCGGACACATTGAGCGGCCAGCAACACAGGGTAAGCCTGTGACCGCCCGTGGCCGATTTATATCAATCGAGGGCGGTGAAGGGGTTGGCAAATCGACCCAAATCGCCGCGCTAGCCGCATTCATTGAACAAAAGGGCTTTGAGGTTGTATTGACCCGCGAGCCGGGCGGCACGGAGGGCTCGGAGACTATCCGACAATTGTTGCTTGGCGGCAGTGCAGAACGGTGGTTGCCACGCGCAGAGGCATTATTATTCGCTGCGGCCCGAAGTGACCATGTTGAACGGTTGATCGAACCCGCACTGGCCAGCGGAAAATGGGTTATATCGGACCGCTTTATCGACAGCAGCCGCGCCTATCAGGGTGCCGGCTCTGGCCTGTCGGATGCTGATATTATGGCGCTGCACCACATCGGCAGCCGGGGTATGTTACCCGACCGGACTTTAGTGTTGCGGCTTGATTCCAAAGAAGCCGCCAACCGCGCCGCTACGCGCGACCAGAACCAACCTGACCGCATTCAGGGCCGCGTCGAAACCTTCCACGCCGACGTTGACATAGCGTTTTTGAGCTTTGCCGTGAGTGAGCAACGCGTTCGGCTTGTCGATGCATCGGGCGCGCCGGACCAAGTTACTATGCGTTTGCTGGCCGAAATCAGCGATCTGCTGGAACCTGCATGAACCACTATGTAGGGCATGATAAGGCGTGGCGGCAATTTGCAACCGCTTACTTAAGTGGCAAGACCCACCATGGCTGGATTTTGGCTGGACCAAGAGGGCTTGGAAAATCCGCGTTTGCACTGCGGGCAGCGGCGCTATTGGTTGATCCGAAAAATGCTTATAGCAACATGATCGCACGGGGATCACATCCTGATATTTTGTCGGTGAAACGCCTTCCGAAAGAGGCCTTGAAAGATGATGAGGACATCGGTGATGCAACCGAGTTCAAACGTAGCATAACCTTAGATCAAATCCGCAGTCTGCAGCAATCGCTCACCACGCGGCCCGGACTTAGTGACCGGCGCGCAATCATCATAGACGCGGCCGATGACCTGGAACGCGGCGGGGCCAATGCGTTGCTGAAGTCGCTTGAGGAGCCGCCTGTTGGCACCTTCTTTTTCCTGATCAGCCATGCGAGCGATAGGCTTTTGCCAACTATCCGCTCACGGTGCCAGATTTTGCGGTTTGAAGCCCTTTCTGACAGCGACATGGCCCATGCTTTGCAACAGGCCGCTCCAGAGGTCAGCGCGACAGAGATTAATGCGCTTATCCGTTTGGGCAATGGGACGCCGGGCCAATCGCTGGATTTTCTCGGGCTTGACCTCAAAGAAATTGAAGACGCCATGACGTCAATTCTGCACACTGGTGACCGAGACAACGGGATTCGAAGTGGCTTGTCAGACAAGCTAGCGCTGAAGGCAGCACAGCCGCGGTATGAGGCGTTCTTGCGCCGAGCGCCTGCTTTAATCGCAGAATACACCCGCACACTTGATGCCACACAGGTGAGCAACGGCGTTGCCGCATGGGAAGCCGCGAGCAGCCTTGCTGCGCGCGCGATAGCGCTAAGTCTCGATAAGCAAAGCGTCGTGTTCCAAATGGGAAGCTTGCTGGCATCGATACAAGCGCATAAAGCGCGAAATTAGCCTTCAGTAAGAGTAATTATGTCCCAACCTTTCTACATCACCACTGCCATCGCTTATCCCAATGGAAAGCCGCATATCGGCCACGCTTATGAGGCTATTGCAACTGACGCGATTGCGCGGTTTCAGCGTTTGAATGGCCGTGAAGTCTGCTTCGTTACGGGTACCGACGAACATGGCTTAAAAATGGATCAGACCGCACGCGCCGCGGGGAAGGCTACGCGCGATCTTGCAGATGAAATGTCATTATATTTCAAACAAATGTGCAAAACTCTTGATATTTCATACGATCATTTTTGCCGTACAACGGCCGAAAATCATCACACAGCAAGTCAAGCCATCTGGAAACGCCTGGAGGCGAGTGGCGATCTGTATTTAGACAGGTATGAAGGCTGGTATTCTGTCCGCGACGAGGCTTATTATGACGAAAGCGAGCTGACCGACGGGGAAGAGGGGCAGAAGCTCTCACCCCAAGGAACGCCGGTCGAATGGACCGTTGAGGAAAGCTGGTTTTTTCGGCTGTCCAAATATGAGCAGCCATTGCTGGAATATTACGCTGCGAACCCCGATTTTATCCGCCCGGACAGCCGCAAAAATGAAACCGTCAAATTTGTTGAAGGCGGATTGAAGGACTTGTCGGTATCGCGCACCAGCTTTGATTGGGGCGTCAAGGTTCCGGGCAGCGAAAACCATGTCATGTATGTGTGGCTCGATGCGCTGACGACCTATATTTCGGCGATTGGTTTTCCCAACGAGACCGAAGAATGGCGCAAATTCTGGCCCGCCAGCGTCCATATCATCGGCAAAGACATTGTGCGTTTCCACACCGTCTATTGGCCAGCGTTTCTGATGTCTGCGGGTTTACCCTTACCAAAAATGGTTTTCGGTCATGGTTTCTTGCTCTCTCGCGGTGAAAAAATGTCCAAGTCATTGGGCAATGTCGTCGACCCGATTGAGCTTGCCCAACTTTTTGGTGTCGACGCGTTGCGGTACTTCTTGTTGCGCGAAGTCAGCTTTGGCCAAGACGGCAGCTATAGCCCCGAAGCCATTGTCACCCGCGTAAATGCAGACCTTGCCAACAGCTTTGGCAATCTTGCGCAACGGACATTGTCGCTCATCTTCAAAAACTGCGAGGGTCGTCTTCCGGCTAATGGCGGGCATCATGACGACGATAACGCCTTGCTAGAATTGATCGGGAACGCGGTTTCAAAACAAATTCCAGCGCATTTCGAAGACTTGGCGATGTCACAGGCTTTAGAGGCTTGGATGCAGGCGGTGTTTGCCTGTAACGCTTATGTCGACGTACAAGCGCCCTGGGCTCTGAAAAAGACCGATCCCGAACGGATGGAAACCGTATTGGCAACGTTGTTCATGTGTATCGCGCAGCTTGCCATTGCCGCGCTGCCGATTATTCCAGGGTCCGCAACCAAGTTGCTTGATCAAATGGGCGTGCCCAATGAAGCTCGCAATTTTGCGGACGCTGGAACGCATTGGTATGCACAACTGGCCGAAAGCGGCTTCCAGATTGCCCAGCCTATAGGCCTTTTCCCGCGGCTAGAATTGCCGGCGGAGGAGGGGGTAGCTGCCTGATGTTCGTCGATTCCCACTGCCACCTCAATTATAAGGGCTTGGTTGAACAGCAAGTCGATGTTCTTGCGCGGGCCCGGGAAAGTGGTGTGTCTGCTATGCTCAACATTTCCACGCGGGAGTGTGAGTGGGATGACGTCATCGGATTAGCCGAGCAGGAGAGTGATGTGTGGGCTTCCGTTGGTATTCATCCACATGAGGCCGACCAACATGTTGGTATGGATTGTGCAAAGCTGGTTGAAAAGTCAGCGCATCCGCGTGTTGTTGCCGTAGGCGAAACGGGTCTGGATTATTATTATGACAAAAGCGACCGCGCCCAGCAGTGCACTGGCTTTCGCGAACATATCAAGGCTTCGCGCGAAACGGGCCTGCCTATCATTATTCACACACGCGATGCAGAGGCTGATACAGCCGCGATATTGACCAAAGAGATGCGGGAAGGGGCTTTCACCGGGGTCATTCATTGTTTCACCGCCAGTGCCGCATTTGCCCGAATAGCCTTGGATCTTGGCCTGTACATATCGCTATCAGGAATTGTGACGTTCAAAAACGCACAGGACCTTCAAGACGTCGCCAAATGGCTTCCAGAAGACCGTTTGCTGGTTGAAACCGACGCGCCATTTTTGGCGCCAATTCCACATCGCGGAAGGACAGGCGAACCAGCCTTTGTGGCTGACACCGCGCGCTTTGTCGCCCAGTTACGTGGCGTGGCGCCCGAAATCCTTGCGCAGCAAACTTCAGACAATTTCTACAATCTGTTTTCTAAGGCGATACGATGAACTTCATCGAGGACAGCCCATCGTTGATTTGGGGCGTCGTGTGCATATTGCTGTTAATCAGCTCACTCGCGGCCCGGCGTCTACCGCTGCGTTATGTCGCCAAGGCGGGGCTGTCTTGGATAGCGATTTTTGCGGCTTTGTTTGCTGTTTTCAGCTTTCGGTATGAATTCATCCGTATCTGGGAACGCGTCAAAGCCGATATTTCGGGCACAGCAGGACAAAGCATCACCAGTGAAGCCATTGCATTGCGGCGACAAGACGATGGCCATTATTGGCTCCAGGTCAAGGTGAATGGCACGCCAGTGCGCTTCATGATCGATAGCGGCGCCACATTGACCGCCATGAACGCGAACACTGCCAAAGACGCACAGGTTGAGGTTGAAACAGCCGGCTATCCAGTCATGTTAGGCACAGCTAACGGCCTTGTCGCGGCCAAGCGTGGCACGATAAGATCGCTAAAAATAGGACCGCATGTGATAGCAAATCATCGGGTGGTGGTATCTGAAAATTTTGGTGGTACAAATGTACTTGGTATGAATTTCCTCGAATTTATGAACAGTTGGAAGGTTGAAGGCAATGTGATGGTCCTGCAACCGTGATGCTCAGGACTGCATTCGGCTTTAACTCAAACTTAATAATATATATTAATTAACATAATATATATTATCGAACTTAATGATGCAGGCTCACAGATGCGCAACGATATAACCCCTCTCACTGACATCATGGCGCAACTGCGTGATCCTAAAAACGGCTGTCCTTGGGATCTTGAGCAGGATTTTTCTACCATTGCGCCTTATACCATTGAGGAAGCCTATGAAGTCGCCGACGCGATCGAACGCAATGACCTTGATGGATTAAAGGACGAATTGGGAGACCTGCTGCTTCAAGTCGTGTTCCATAGCCAGATGGCGTCAGAACTTGGAGCATTTGGTTTGCAAGACGTCGTCAGCGGTATCTGCGATAAAATGATCCGGCGGCACCCGCATGTCTTTGGCGACAAAGTTAACGGGAACGAGGCTGTCCCGGAAGCATGGGAGAGTATAAAAGCCGCTGAACGTAGTGGTTATGAAGACACCAGCGCCCTAGCGGGTGTCGCCCTCGCCCTTCCCGCATTGTTGCGCGCACAAAAAATACAGAAGCGCGCTGCGCGTACTGGCTTTGATTGGCCGGATCAGTCCGGCGCGCGAGATAAAATCATTGAAGAATTACAAGAAGTTGATAGCGCCACTTCGGTAGAGCATATCACTGAAGAAATCGGAGACCTGCTTTTTGCGGTGGTCAATTTTGCGCGCTTTCACAAAGTTGACGCCGAGCACGCTCTAAAATCGGCTACTGCCAAATTTGATCGGCGTTTTCGCGACATGGAAGCGTCTGCGCGTGAGACGTTTTCCGGGCTCTCGCTGGACGCCAAAGAGGAACTCTGGCGGCAAGCAAAAGCGAAGGAGCCTAAATAGCGCCTTTTCTAAACTTTTACTTGCGTGAACTGCTTATCAAACTGTCCCCACAGCTGCCTACTTAACGACACGTCCACGGATACAGATTCACCATCAACTATCTGGTGCGTCACGGTCCCTCGCCCATGTAACCAAGCTATTGCGGCACCATCGTCAGCCCGAAGTTTCACAATCCGAACGTCATTGCCCTTGGCAATTAGCGCCGACAAATGCGCTTTGAACGCGTCGACACCCTCTCCTGTCTCGGCAGAAATCATAAGCACGGTATCATCGCGCCGGGATATGCCAGACAATTCGTCAAGACGATCGCCTTCCAAAAGGTCCATCTTATTCCATAGCTCAACCATGCGCGGCTGATTCCCAGCATCAGCATCATCAATCACACCAAGATCGCGAAGGATCTGCAGCACATCGTCACGCTGTGCATCCGTTTCGGGATGCGAAATATCGCGAACATGGACCACGATGTCTGCCGAGATCACTTCTTCCAGTGTCGCACGGAAGGCCGCGATCAATTGCGTTGGAAGATCCGAGACAAAGCCAACAGTGTCAGATAGGATCGCCTTTTCGACGCCTGGCAGTGCAATTTGCCGCATGGTCGGGTCCAATGTCGCAAACAACATGTCTTCTGCCAACACGGTTGCGCGCGTCAGTTTATTAAAAAATGTCGATTTACCCGCGTTGGTATATCCGACCAACGCAATGACTGGCCAAGGCGCGCGTTTGCGCCGAGCGCGATGCAGCGAACGTGTTCTCTTGACCTCTTCCAACTCACGCCGCAACCGCGCCATGCGGTCGCGGATCATGCGACGGTCAGCTTCAATCTGCGTTTCACCAGGACCGCCAAGAAAGCCAAAGCCCCCACGCTGACGTTCCAAATGGGTCCAACTGCGCACCAAACGCCCAGCCTGATAATCAAGATGTGCCAACTCCACCTGCAACCGTCCTTCGGCAGTGGCAGCGCGCTCGCCGAAAATCTCAAGAATTAGCCCAGTCCGGTCAATCGTCTTTAGGCCCGTCCGTTCTTCAAGGTTTCGTTGCTGAATTGCGGTTAAAGATGCGTCTACAATCAGAAGGTCTGCTTCCAATTCGCGACCCATTTCTGCGATTTCTTCAACCTGCCCGCCGCCGAGCAAGGTTACCGCGCGCGGCGAACGAACGCGATAATGTTTCTTGCGCACGACATTCAAACCAATCGCAAGTGCAAGACCCTCAGCCTCGGCAAGACGCGACTCAGGCCCTACAGGGGCTTTTCCAGGCAGCTCTGGGTAAACGACCAAAGCACGCGCGCCACGCGCGAACTCGTCCGTTTCGCTGCGTTCAAACCCGCTCAAATATCGCTCTCGTCGACGCCTTGATTATATTCTGCAAGGTTAACCGGATGGGCTGGCTGGATAGTAGATATAGCATGCTTGTATACAAGCTGCGTCGTCCCATCCCGTTCCAGCATGACCGAAAAAAGATCATAGGCAGCAATCGCGCCTTGGAGCATAACGCCATTCACCAGAAACGTGGTGACTGACTCGCTCTTGTCGCACATGGCGTGGAGAAAGACGCCCTGCAACGCGCCAGGCCGGTGGCTTGTGCGCGACATCATTTCATCAAACAACGCCCTGTCAGGGGACGTAGATGGCATAATTGTGGAAATGGAATGCTTATAAACGAGCTGCGACATACCATCGCGGCGCAAAAGCACCGAAAAATTATCAAACCACGTTACAACGCCTTGAAGTTTGACCCCTTTGACCAAAAACATGGTCACGGGTGTTTTCGATTTTCTGAGGGAGTTCAGAAAGAGGTCTTGAAGTCCGTTATTTTTTACAGTCATTATGAGTGTCCGATTATATTTATTGTTAAGCCTTTTCAGACTGAAGGTCCGCCAAACAGCCGGATGAAAAAGCGGCCTTAGCGATACACGAATGACATCGATTCCGCAATTGTACTCAAACG